>DUGG01000003.1 GCA_013331515.1 Candidatus Woesearchaeota archaeon | reverse complement strand
TCGGTAGAATTTTAAGCGCTTACGCCAATACCGACTGCTTATTGAATATTATCGGCATTGCCTTTGAGGGTAATCATGAATTCATCAGGCGCAAATCAGAACAGTCCCTGTTTTCCCGGCAGAGTTTTCCAGCCCGGGTCTGTCTCAATAATTCTCCCTACGTTGAATGAACGTCAAGCTGTGAGCGCCTTGATTTGCGGCATAAGGCGGCTCGGGATTCGAAGGGCGAAGATATGTGTGGTGGACGGCCCGAGCTCGGATGGCACTGCAAAAGCCGCCAAGCGCGCAGGTGCGAGGGTGTTTCGCATCAGGGAGAGGGGCAAGGCAGCGGCAATAAGAGCTGCGCAGCAAAGGATTCCCGGAAGCAGCATTGTGATGATGGACGCGGATGGAAGCTACAGCCCGTCCGATATCCCATTGTTCCTATCATGCCTTGGCAAAAACGATGTCTGCATCGGCAGCAGGTTCCTTGGAAGAATGGCAAAAGGTTCCATGAGCCCGATAAACAAAGCAGGAAACGCGGCGCTTACCCGTCTTGCCAACCTCCTCTTCGGAGGGGATATTTCTGATGTGTGCAGTGGCATGTGGGCATTCCGGAGAAGCGCGTTCCGTCGCATGGAGATAAACGCAAAGGGCTTTGAGCTCGAAGCCAATTTCTACGTGCAGTGCAAAAAACTGCGCCTGAAGCTTGCCGAGGTGCCGATAAGCTACGGGGTGCGGAAAGGAAACTCCAAGCTTAGGCTTTCAGATGGCATTAAAATAGGCATCTATCTTATTCTGGAAAGATTTGGGCTGAAGCGTTAGGAGGAAAAAAATGCGTGGGGACGCTCCAATAGCAGGCAAAAAAGATGCTATGGATCTGCTTTTTCGGCTATCTGAGCCCTTGCAGCTTGCGCTAATATTGGTGTTTGGCGCCCTTTCCGCAGCTTTCTACATCCAGTATCTTTCAAGCATTCATGCCAATTTCAGTCAGCTTACCGAAATGATTTATGACTGGCCGGACACCTCCTTTTTCACCCAGCTTGTGCAGCAGGGCGGGTTTCTGGAGCCGATAGGCTCGCCATTCATTGCAGGGGGCTCCATGGCAGGCACCTTCCCCCCTTTATTCCACTTCATCGCAGCCATGGTAAATACGGTAATTGGGGATCTTAATTCCACCAACTTCGTCCTTTCAGTTCTGCTTTCAAGCATTGTGGCATATCTGGCGCTTAAGGACTGGCCAGGCTGGCAGATGAAGCTTGCCCTGTTCATCCTCCTCTTTTTTCCCCCGCTCCAATGGCCTGGCTTCCCGCTCAGCATGAGGCTGAGGGAGCTTGTGGCGGACATACTGCTGATTCTGATGTTCAAGAATCCAATGCAGTGGGAAAGGAGAAATGTATTCCTTATTGGGGGTGCGCTTCTGATTTTAACCCAGCCGCTGGTTGCAATGGGCGGCATAGCTGCGTATTTTTTCTTTGACCAAAACGGCAGGCTGAAACTGGAGAAGAGGCTGGTGCTGTCGTGCATATTGCTCGCATCTTTCTTTTTCTTAGTTTATCACCACCACGTGCTCCTGAAGCTTGGCGAAAGCGTTGCTGCGCCTTCCTTTGTGCCGATTGGCTGCGCCTACAATGTCATGGCGACGCCATATTTCTACATCCCGATGGCAATCATGACCATTGTAACGCTTTATTACTGCAAAAGCCGGGAGCTCAAAGTCCTCTGGGTGGCTGTTGTCTTAGCCCTCCTTGCGCTTTTCAATCTTACCTGCTTCCCAGGCATTTTCCTATCGATAATTTCCCCGGTAAAAGAGGACTTTTGCCTGTTTCTCTTCCCCCTGTTCCTTTTCTTTTCCCTGTTCCCAATAAAGGCGCTGCCAGCAGGTAAGTGGCATCGTTCTCTCCCGAACCTTTTGCTTGCTGCGGCTATGCTATGGCTCGTTCTTAGCCCGCCTACGCTTGGAAAGTGGCTGAAAGACGAGTTCGACAGGCCCCTCTCAGTCATACAGCCAAACCGCACGATTTTGGGCGTGGGACTTTACATCTGGGACCAGACGCATGACGCGCATTTTGTCAATTTCGACTTCAGGCTGATGTCACTTATGGCACTTAAGGTGAGGCAGAACCCGATTTACTATTCGCCTGCAAACCAGTTCTATGATACGGAGAAACTGCTTCCGCCTGTCAGGGAATTCTATGATGCCCTGTCGTCGCATGATTTGGAGAGGTGCAGAGCCGCCCGCGCAGCGCTGGCCAGCCGCATGGACTACCTTATCCTTAACATAAGGATATCGGATGATTCGGCAGGCAGCTGGAGCAGCAGGCAAAAAGAACTGCTTTCGGAGCGCGATTTCCTTAGGGAATGCGGCGTGGGGTTGCTTCTTCCCAAAGAGGATGAAACGGCCTATCGCACTAAGAACTCAATGGACAGCTTCCTTGCATACGACCTGGAACAGCCGAAGCAGGCGGCTGGAGGGGACTGAAAGGGGTCTGGATTGCTGCCCTCAAGGCACCTGTTGCCGCGCTTGCCAAACCCAGCCGATTTTCAACAGAAATTCACCCAAATCGAACAAATGCTTTTTAAACCCTCAAAGGCAAATTACCCTGGTTGGCGGAAAAGACACGCCAAGGAGTGATTAAATGAAAAAACTTGGACTGTTCCTGGTGCTGCTTGCAGCAGTGGGAATGGTGAGTGCGAGCCTGTTGGGCAATCTCTCAGGAGCAATGAGCAATCTGTGCACAGAGCTTGAGTTGCTGCTGCCTGTTGTCGCCATGCTGATGGTGATCGTGGC
>DUGG01000006.1 GCA_013331515.1 Candidatus Woesearchaeota archaeon | reverse complement strand
ACCCAATTTGACCCCGGTCATCTATGTTTTAGAGATTCAAGACAAAAGCCCTAAACAGATAACAGATGAAGTAAGCAGGATTATCAACCAAACAAAAAGCTAGGTGATTAATAAGAATGAAGAAGCTCAAGATAGGCATAATAACCGACGAAACCGACCAGCAGCTGGTGGGGTTTGGCAACTACACGGTAAACCTCGTGAAGCACATACTCCTTCTTGACAGGAAGAACGAGTACTACCTTATACACCGCAAGCCCGAGAATCACAAAATATACAAGATGGGCGCCAAAGAGATAATCATTCCGTACAACCCAAGGTTCCCCTTCTCAACAATAAGAAACTTCATAACCATGCCGTGGAGGCTCAGGAAATACAACCTTGACATTGTGCACCACATGACAATCACGGGGCCGTTCCTGTTCAGGCCGCTCATGAACTTCAAGGCGGTTGAAACCATACACGAGCTCCTGGCGGTTGTGCACCCTGAATGCTTTGAATGGCAAGTCAGGAAGGTATTCGGGATGCTGCTGCCTATGATAGCCAGGAACTCTGATTACATATTCACGGCAGGGGAGAAATGGAAAGCTGAGATAAGCAGGCGATACCGTGTTAGGCCTGAAAAAATCGGCGTAATACACCCAGGGGCAGACCCGGCGTACAGGCCACTCGACAAGCAGATGTGCAAGGGCGCCATAAAGAAAAAATACGGCATTACAGGGCCATACTTCCTGTTCGTCAGCACGCTTGAAGCAAAGAAAAACATGCCAACCCTGCTCAAAGCGTACAAACTGCTGAAGGACAAAGGATACAATCACAAGCTCGTGCTTGCAGGCAGGAAAGGATACGGCTACAAAGAGGCAGAAAACGCCATCAGGCAGCTGCAGCTTGAAAAAGACGTAATAATGCCCGGCTACGCCAAGTTTGAAGACCTGCCGGAATTTTACAACGCCGCAGACGCATTCGTCTTCCCGGCTTACGACTCATTCAACATGACCATAATTGACGCGATGAAGTGCGGCTGCCCTATCATAGCATCGAACGGCGGGGGGGCACTGGAAGGGCTTGGCGGCGCGGCAATCCTCGTTGACGTCATGGACGCCAAGGGCTATGCGGATGCCATGCAGAGAGTAATTGACGACAAAAAACTCGCTGCAAGCCTAAAAAAGAAATCACTGCGAAAAGCGAAAGATTTCAGCTGGAAAAAAGCGGCAGAGCAAACGATAAAAGCGTACGAGATGCTTGGCAGCCGCTAAACCTTCCTCGCAGCGATTATTATGTGACTGCCAATGTTAGAGACGTAGTCGCCAAGCTTTACAGCCAGGGGGGTAAGGACCGGCACGTTGTACCTGACGGGAAACATCACGTTTGAGCTGACTTTTTTCACAACAGCAAAGCCGTGCTCCCTGAGCTGCCGCTCCAATGCCGGAAAGGTGTAATTCCTGATGTGGCCGGCCATGTCCTTCCCCAGGCGGATTTCACTGCCAACCGGGATTTTGCCAAACATGAGCCTGACCCTGTTCGAAAGGGACGCAAGGTTCGGGGTTGTGACAACAAGAAGCCCACCGGGCTTCAGGATGCGGCTGGCCTCGCCGATAAAAAAATCCGTGTCAAAAATGTGCTCTATTATGTCACCGGCAAGGGCAGCGTCAAAACTGCATTCCCTGAACGGAAACCGCTTCTCCGCGTTGCCAACAACCGCCTTGATGCCAAGCTTCCTTGCCAGGACGACTTCCTTCTTCCGGATGTCCATACCGTAAACATCGTAGCCGAGGGACTTCAGGCGGGAAGAGAGAACCCCGTCATCACAACCGATGTCAAGCAGCTTAAGCGGCCTGCGCTCACGATTGAACCGCTTCAGGATGCCAAATGCCTTCTGCCAGTAAATGTGCACGGCCTTGTTCATTGAATCCTGGTTGTAATCGCCGGAGTACCATTCCTCAACGCTGCGGCCCTTGACCATTTTTGCAGGAAGCTATGAACTGCTGCCCCTCAGCCACTCAAACGCCCTGAGCAGACCATCCTTCAGGCCGACCCTGGCAGAGTAACCGAGCTCATTTCGCGCTTTTGAAAGGTCAGGACACCTTCTCCTCGGCTCGTCCTGGGGATAGTTATCGGGATAGTTGATAAGCTTGACATGAACCTTGCCGCCAAAAACCGTCCCGGTTATTGTCTCAGCAAGGGCAAGTATGTTTATCTCCTCGGAATCATTCCCAATGTTGTAAACTCCGCCTGGTCGGCCGCTGAGCAGCACCTTGAAAAATCCCGTGACAGCATCAGTAATGTAGCAGAAAGTCCTCGTCTGGTTGCCCTTGTCGTGCNNCCGTAAATCTCGCTTGAGCTGAAAAAAAGCATGCCGGAAATGTTCTTCTGCCGGGCAAGCTCCAACGCATTTTTCACGCCAAAAATCGTGCCCTCAATAGTTTCTATCGGGAAGCGCTTGTAATAAACAGGGGAGGCAACGCCGGCAGCGCTTATGATGTAGTCAACAGGGCCGTCAATGGAAACAGGCTCCCTCACATCGTGCCTGAGGAAGGATATGTGCTCGCTGCTTATCTCCCCGATAAGGTTGTTCTTCCTGTCCTGGCCCGTGATATGGATGTCAATGGATATGACCTTGCACGGCCTTGAGAGGCATTCACGGTTAAGAAGGTCAATAACCGCCACAACATAGCTGCCGATGAACCCTGAGCCGCCCGTGATGAGGACGGTCTTGCCTTCCAAAAGCCGGGCTTCTTCCTTTATTGCCCCGACTATGGCTTTCAGGTCTTCCTCAACAATGCTGCTGCTCACGGCCGCTCCTCCCATGACGTTGCTGCTCACAATTGCAGGAGTGGGCACTGGGATTATAAAGTTAGTGAAACCAGAGCACTTCTTCATTATGGGCCCGGCAAAGTTCCAGGCGAGGATGAGGATATAGTCAGGCCGATTCCTGCCAAGCTCCTCGAAGCCCACCACAGGAATGCGCGTCCCTGGGGTGTACAAGCCCTGCTTCCAAGCGCTGTCATCAACGATGTAATCGAGCGTTTCAGGCCCGATGCCCAAGCAG
>DUGG01000010.1 GCA_013331515.1 Candidatus Woesearchaeota archaeon | reverse complement strand
TTGAAAGGCCGCGGAAATCCCTGCTTCTTTCTGCTATCTCCTGTATCAGCCTTGTGGGAGTGACCCATTCTATGGCTTTTATTTCATCGCTGTTGGGCCGCAGCCTGCCGGCATAATGCAGTTCAAAAGTGCTCCCGAGCCTTTTAAAGTCGCCTTCATCATAAGGCCACCTTCGGGAGATTAACGCCAGGCTTGTTTCCGGCACGGTTATTCCAAGCTCTTCCTGGAGCCCCCGCACTGCGGCAATTTTGTACTGCCCCTTTTCCTGCCTTCTCATGGTTTCTGTTATGCCTACATCCCAGCAATCGGGCCTCGGGCCTCTCGTACGCTGGGTTAGCAATACAGCCTCTGATTGCCTTAGTATGACATGGGCGGTTAGGAGCCTGTAGCCTTTAGATTGGCTTTTTGGCATTGCAATCTGGCTTCCATCTTCTAGCACAGCCAATACCTCTTCTTCCAGGCGCAGGTCATGTGTCATTTTCCCATTATCTCCTTATACCTTTCAAGCGTGTTTTCAATGAGCATTGCAACTGTCATTGGGCCAACCCCTCCCGGTACTGGCGTTAAGTAAGCAGCTTTTTTCATGGCCGATTCAAAATCGACATCCCCAACAAGCTTTCCATCAATCCTGTTTATCCCCACGTCAATGACTGTTGCCCCTTCCTTTATCATGTCTCCGTTGACAAGCTTTGGCTTTCCAACAGCTACGACAAGTATGTCCGCTCCCTTCGTGTATTCCCCTAACTGCCGCGTTTTGCTGTGGCATACTGTTACCGTTGCGTTTCTGTTCAGGAGCAGCATAGCAACCGGTTTTCCCACTATGTTGCTCCTGCCTATTACAACGGCATTCTTTCCAGCCACTTCTATGCCATTTTCCTCGAGCAGTCTTATGACGCCTTTCGGTGTGCACGGCACAGCAGTCTCTTCTCCTGATGCGAGCCTGCCTACATTAATCATGCTGAATCCATCAACGTCCTTGTCAATCGCTATTTCTTTCAGGACATTTTCTTCGCTTATGTGTTTTGGAAGTGGAAGCTGGACAAGTATGGCATGTATCCTTTCGCTCTTGTTCAGCTTGTCTATAAGATGAAGAAGCTCTTTTTCGGTTGTTTCTTCGGGCAGCTTGTAAAGCTCCGAGTAAACCCCAACCTCGTCGCACGTTTTCCTTTTTATGTCAACATAGACCTTCGATGCAGGATTCTCACCGACCAGCACTGCTGCGAGTCCCGGCTTCGCCTTGAGCATGGCAACCTCAGCCTTTATCCGCGCCTTTATCCTTTCCGCAGCTTTTTTCCCGTCAATTATTGTGGCTGTCATTTGCTTCCTCCTATAGCAGGCCGTGTGCATTGAGCGCATACAGCGCGAGCAGCCCGACAACAGCGAGCAGCACTTCCCAGCTGGCCGGTAGTTTCATATTGTTCCATCCGTGTAGAGGGGGAAATGCCTGCACATTTCCCTGACCTCCGTGTTTATCCTTTTAAGGGCAGCGTTTTCCCTTATTTCCCGCTTTGCCCCCTTGACGTATTCTGCAATCTCGCTTTTCTCTGCCGGCAGGCGGTATTTTTCAGTTTCTCTTGTTGCCTCAGCTACCCACTTGGCTATGGCCGTCATTTCCTCCTCCTTCATCCCTCTTGTTGTCAGCGCGGGTGTTCCGAGGCGTACGCCGCTTGGGTAGAATGGGCTGCTAGGGTCATGCGGTATGGTGTTCTTGTTCACGGTTATCCCGGCTGTTTCCAGCGCTTCCTGCGCGAAAACGCCGTGGCCTTTGGCTACCGTAGTAAGGTCAACCAGCATGAGGTGGTTGTCTGTGCCGTTGGAGACGAGTTTCATGCCGTTTTTCATCAGCTCGGTGGCAAGCGCCTTTGAGTTCCTGACGATTTGGTGCGCGTATTCCTTGAATTCCGGCTTCAGCGCCTCTTTCAGCGCCGCCGCGATCGCAGCGGTTTGATGGTCGTGCGGGCCGCCCTGAAGTCCCGGGAAGACCGCCTTGTCTATCCTCTCAGCAAGCTCTGGGTCTTTCTGCAGGCCTTTCTCTGTTGTCATGATTATTGCCCCCCTTGGCCCGCGGAGCGTCTTGTGCGTTGTTGTCGTTATTATGTGGCAGTAAGGTGCAGGGCTTGGATGCGCCCCTCCGATTATCAGCCCGGATACATGTGCGACATCTGCTGCAAGGTATGCGCCGACTTCGTCGGCAATCTCTGCCATTTCCTTGAAAGGAAATTGCCTGACATAAGCTGACGCGCCTACCCAGATGAGCTTCGGCCTGTGCGCCAGTGCAAGCCTGCGCGCCTCGTCAAAGTCAATGTACCCGTCCTGTTTTACGTGATACTGCACTGGCTTGTAGAATATTCCTGAGAAGCTGGTCTTCCAGCCGTGCGTGAGATGGCCGCCGTCAGGGAGCGCCTGGCCCATTATCACATCGGCTGGCTGGCATGTCGCAAGGTAAACCGCGAAGTTTGCAGGCGTTCCTGAGTATGGCTGTACGTTGGCCCTTGGAACATTAAAAGCCCTTTTTGCCCTTTCAATTGCCAGATTTTCGGCTTTGTCAACGAACTCATTCCCGCCATAATACCTTTTTCCAGGGTAGCCCTCGGAATACTTGTTCGTGAAGACAGAACCCATTGCCTCCATCACCGCCATGCTCACAAAATTCTCCGAGGGTATCATCTCAAGGCCATCTTCCTGTCTTTGCAGCTCAAGTTGAATCAATTCAAGCGCTTCCTTGTCTGTCTCTGCCAGCTTCTTCATCCTTTCACTGAAGTTCATTCTTTTCACCCCCGCTCATGTTAACATGGAAAGCAGCCAAGGCGCCACTGTAGCGAAAAGCGCTGCGTTAAGTGCAATGTTTGAGATGCCAAATCTCAGGCATTTGTCAGGCTGGCCACCCATGAAAGTGACTATGATGAATGACGTTATGATGTTGTAAATGGCCGTTGCCCAGATTCCTACGGCTGTTATCCCGAATCCTGAGAAGCTGCTGGCAAGCAGCCCGGTAAGGGCATAGGCGCCGATTGTCAGCGGAGCGAAGTAACTGAGCCTGGCAGTCAGGGCATAATCCATGAGCATTGCGCCAACCCCGAACATTGCTCCTGCCTTTGCGCCGTATACGAAGCTCCCAAGCACAGTTATCAGCATTATCAGCTCTATCCCTATCCTGGCTGTATTCTTGAGGGTCCTGAGGAAGAGGCACGCCAGTGCATGGAGAAGGAAGAGAATCGTAAATGCCACCGGCTTCAGCGATGTCATCATCAGGATCGCTGCCATGGCTGGCGGTATCACAAGAAGTCCATATGCCGTGAAGCGCCTTCTTATGTGGGCCTTTGCAACCTTGATTGCGAAGACTGCCGGCAAAAACAGCATTGCCGTAATCAGTGCCGTCATGCCGAAGTTGTTTCTGGCCATGCCCGTTATTGCAATGGTTGAAATAAAGCTGCCAGCTGCAATCAAGGCGCATTTCGCCATGGCACTGGTTTCAAGACCAAACAGGAAGCTGCTTTTTGCAACGCTTTGGCTTTCTTCCATTTTCACATCAGCACCTTATTACCCTCCTTTCGGTGACTACCAGGTCCATACTCTGATCATGCCCCTCGGCAGGCAGCATCTCCACAATCTGGAAGTCGTATGCCAGCCCTATCCTCACTGCCCGCATCCTTTTGAGCATTCCATCATAGTATCCATGCCCGTATCCAATCCTGTGGCCTTCCATGTCAAAGGCGAGCCCCGGCACAATGGCTGCTTCTATTTTTTCTTCCCACTGCCCGCTTTTTTTCCCAGGTTCCATTATCCCGAAAGCCCCTTCCCTCAGGTCGCTGTGGTCGTTAACCTCTCCAATCTCCATCCTTTTTGCCTCAAGGTTGGTTATTGGCAGCAGCACCTTCTTGCCATTCGTGATGGCGCTTTCAATCAGCGCCTTCGTCCTGACTTCTTTTCCTTTTGCAGCATACATCAGCACAACGCTGGCTTCCGTGTACTCGGGCAGTTTTTCAAGCGTTTTTATTATTCCTGTGCTTTTCTTTTCAGCTTCCTCGTCAGGAATTGAGTCCCTGAGATGTTTCATCACATCCCTCTGTGCGTGTTTTTGCTGTTGTTTCATCTTGACATTTCGCTCCATTCGGGCGTTGGCCTTCCGTCAAGGAAAATTACATTCTTCTCATCAACGGCAAACCTTCCCTCCGCCAGTGCCTTTATCGTTTCAGGATAAACCAGCCAGTCGCCTTCCTCTTTCAGCTTTTCCTGGTAGCGATGTGGGAGGTCATCCCCGTCACAGTTGTTGTTGGGCGGCAGCTTTACCGGCAATGACACCATAAGTACCTGGCCTGCGTCAACTTCGTCAGTCACTATGTGCGTGGTTGACCGTATCTCTGTTTCGCCGTTGGTTCTTGCCATCTTGACGCAGTCAGCCCCGATGCATCCCGCATATTTCCTCCTGCCGCTTTCATCCTTTATTCTCAAATCCGCCGGGTGAACGTTGATGGTGAGGAATTGGCCTATCACTGGCTTGGTGATGATGCTCATGTAGCCGCACAGCGCAACCACGTCAATCTCGTGCATCTTAAGGAGGGTTGCCGTCTCGGCATCGTATTCCTCCCTTACCCTCATGTCCTTCCTGTCGCTCTTGCCTTTTTCGAGGTAGTACCTCTTAATATCATAGCAATAGTAAGGTATTTTATGTTCCTCTGCTATCCTTCTTGCATTGCACGCATTCTCATCTGCCGTGTCTGTGAAAATCATAACAACCCTGAACAAATCTTCCCGCTGCCGTTGCAGCTCAAGTATCTTCCTGAGGTTGCTTCCGGTGCCCGACATCAGCGCGGCAATTCTCATTGGCCCCGCCTTAGGGGCGTATAGCGGCCTGAGCCTTCCCCCTTCCGCAGTCATAAGCTGCCTCATGTGCTCCACCCTCTTCTGGACCAGCTGCAATGTTCCGATGTCCTTCCTGTGGTAAACATTTCCTTTCACCATTGACGCGGCTTCTTCCGCAATTTTTTCTGCTGCCGCCATCGTATCAGAGATTCCTACGAATGCAACCCCCCTTGACTTGGTGGTGTAAATGCCATCATCCTTTTCCTCCACAGCAGCATAATACGCGAGCGCCTTTATGAAGTCCTTTTCAACCGTCGGCACATCTATTCTTCCGGTAACCGGGTTGTCAGGGTAGCCCTCCGGAACGACGTATTTGCAAACTGTGGCTTTCTTTTCAAATTCGGCATTGAGCTTTGCAAGCGTTCCTTCAACAAGGGCCTTGCATATTTCAACAAAGTTTGTTTTGAGCAGCGGAAGGACGTTCATTGCCTCAGGATCCCCGAACCGTGCATTGTATTCAAGCAGCTTTATGCCCCTCGCTGTTTTCATGAATCCGCCATACATCACGCCCTTGTAAGCTTCGCCCAGTTCTTTTCTTATCGCGGCTGCAACTTTTTCGGTTATTTTTTTCGCAGCCTCAATATCGGCGACAGTTAGAAAAGGCAGCAGCAGGTTGGCATCCGAGTAGCTTCCCACTCCACCGGTATTTGGCCCGGTATCTCCATTAAACGCCCTTTTGTGGTCCTGCACTGCCGGGAAATACAGGAAGCCGCCATTGCCATCCGTAAGCGTCTGGAGGCTGAATTCCTCGCCTTCGAGCTTCTCTTCAATGACAACGGCATCATGCACCTCAAGCAGCTCATTGCAGTATTCAAACGCCTCTTCGTCGCTGTGAAGGTGTTCCCCGTATACCTTCACGCCTTTTCCACCAGTGAGCCCGTCTGGCTTTATGACGCAGCCGCTTCCTGAATTCAGCCGTTCAATGAATACCCTTGCCCCGCCGATGTTCCCTTTCGTGAAAACTGCAAACTCTGGGCTTCCCTCTATTCCGTATTTCTTCACGAGCTCCCTTGCGAAGCTCTTGCTCGTCTCAAGCTGGGCGTGCTTCCTTGCCGGCCCAACGCATTTCACTCCCGCTTTTTCAAGCTCGTCAACAATCCCTGCAGCCAGCGGCGCTTCAGGCCCGATTACCGCAATTTCCGCAGAATTGTCTTTCGCGAACTTTACGGCAGCAACCGTGTCGTCCGCCTTTCCAATGGCAAACCTCTTTGCAATCCTCTTTATCCCGGGATTAATAAGCTGCATGTAAGCATACAGCTCGGCCCCTCCTGCTATCAGGGCATCAGCTAAGGCATGCTCCCGTGCCCCGCTTCCCACGAGTAAGACTTTTGTTCTGCTCACTTGCTTCCCCCGTATCATTGTCTGGACTTCAGCTGGTTAATGCCATGTCAAGGAATTTTCCAAACACAACCCGAAGGTTGCTTTGATAGCTGCCGCAGTTTAGTCTGAAATCTTCAAGGACTTTTTCCGGTGTTGTTGGAACCCCTTTTAGGTAATCCGGATCAGCGTCTATCCATTGCTGTGCCATCCATTTGGTGGCTTCCCAATGGAACTGCAATCCGTATGAATTTCCATACCTGAACGCCTGATTCAACCCGTTGCCTGTTGCGAGGACAACAGCTTGTTGCGGCAGCCTGCTGAAAGTCTCGCCATGCCAGTGGAAAACAGGCACTTTTGCCCCAATGCCCGAAAATGAGCGATCGCTAATCCCGGCGGCAGTGAGCTCGGCTTCGTAATTGCCGACCTCTCTCATCCCTGCCGCAGTTACTTCCCCGCCAATCGCTTTCGCAATCAACTGGGCCCCAAGGCAGGTTCCAAAAGCATAGCCGCCCCATTCAAGATGCCTCTCAATTGTGTCAAGTTCTTTCCGTAGCCAGGGATGGCAGTCATTAACGCTCACAAGGCCTCCCATCATGATAAGTATGTCTGCGTCAGGGATTCGTTCCGTTGTTGCATCAACGATGCGGTAACCAATTCTTTTCTCTTTCAGCACTTTTTCAAGCAGGCCTGGCCCTTCAATTTCTGCATGCATCAATACAACAGCCTTTAGCATTCTCAACACTTTGACGTCGCCTGCGCCAGGTGCTTCCTTCTCAGTTCAGTGAGCTCTTTCGTGTGTTCTGTTGTCGTTGGGTATTTCCCTGTCACGCAGGCCGTGCAGAGCTTTTCCGTTCCAACAGCGCGTTGCAGTCCCTCAACGTCCTGGTATATGAGCTTATCCGCTCCAATCTCTTTCTCTACTTCTTCTATCGTGCGGCCGTGCGCTATTAGCTCTTCCTTTCTTTGGAAATCAATGCCATAGTAGCACGGATTCCTGATTGGGGGGAAGGTTGACGTGAAGTAAACCTTTTTCGCACCGGACTCTCGAAGCAGTTCCACTATTCTCCTTGACGTGGTGCCCCTCACAATGCTATCATCCACCACCATGACCTTCTTTCCCTTTATCACAGACTCTATTGGCTTGAGCTTGAGCTTCATTGCATTCTCCCTGATTTTTTGCACAGGCATGATGAAAGTCCTGCCGATATACCTGTTCTTTATCAGCCCTTCCTCATAAGGCACTTCCAGTGCCTTTGCCAGCGCGCTTGCTGCCGTCCTGCTCGTGTCAGGCACCGGGATTACCACATCAACTTCCAGTTCCGGCCAGCGCTCCTTCAGCTTTGCGGCGAGTTCGTGCCCGAGGTTTTTCCTTACATTGTAAATCTGTTTTCCTTCGAAAACCGATTCAACGGTTGAGAAGTAGACATACTCAAACACGCAAGGGGATGGCTCGGCTGCCTGTATGACCTCTGAGTGGACTTTCAGCTGGCTGTCAACGAACACCGCCTCTCCTGGCTTGAGGTCCCTTATGTTTTCGTAGCCCTGTATTGTCAGGGCTATGCTTTCGGATGCGAACGCGTACGATTTTTTCCCGTTAAGTGACTTCTCACCCATGAGTAACGGCCTTATGCCGTTGGGGTCCCTGAATGCGGCAATGCCCTTGTTGGCTATCATTATAACAACGGCATATCCTCCTATGACCTCCCGGTGGACATCCTTCACTGCGCGGAATACCGCTTCCGGCCCATTGCCGCTTCCGCTTCCATAGCTGTCGCCAAATAGCTGAAGAAGCACTTCCCCGTCAGAGTTTGAGCTGAGGTAGACCCTGCTCATGCGCAGCTTCTCCTTTAGCACAAGGTAATTTACTATGTTGCCATTGAACGCCAGCGCAATGCCGTCTGGATAACGGTTGAAGAATGGCTGCACTTCCTTGACATCGCCAACCCCTACAGTGGGGTATCTGGTGTGCCCTATGCCCATCTGGCCGTCCAGCGCCATGAGCTTCTGTTCGGTAAACACATCAGAAACTAACCCTATGTCCTTGCTTATCTTCACGCCATTGTTTGGGTCTTTGAAGTCAAACGTGATTAACCCGGCAGCATCCTGCCCTCTGTGCTGGAGATGCACCATTCCAACATATAGCTCCGCGGCAGCGTTCTCTACTCCAATGACCGCGAATACCCCGCACATTTAACAACACCAGACCCTCAGGAAACGGCTTCGGCAGTTCTTTATATTTGTTGTTGTCCGCCCGCGCAAATGCGCCCCCTGAGGAACGTGCAAATCCTGCGTTATTTATATGCATTTTGAACACAATATTGCAACAGCTTGTCTTGCCTTGTCGAGCCTAATTTTTGTATATAGCAAAGAATATTAACTGTGTTGCCCTCCAATGGAAGTGCAAATGCCCAAGCGCTCAAACATTCATGCCTTGCCGCACGACTCCTCCTGGCGCGGTGGCGTTACAGGCGTTACGGGCGAGGTTGATTTTCGGGCTTCCAGAAGCAGGATGACCGCAGTTGCTGGCAGGGTGCTAGCCAAGTTTGCTGGAGTCAGCGTAAACTCGTTCAAGGAATACAATGACCTTGTTGTCAGGAAAAATGAGACTGTCCGGCAGCTTCTCAGTAGAGTGGTGCGCGTGCTTGATTCTGGTTACGGCCCTTCAGCCTGGCAGGACCTGTATGAAGCTGGCAAGCTTTCCAAGGAACTTGGCGGGATTGTCATGGAGTGCAGGCAGAATTCTTTCTTCAAGGCGGTTTTTGCCAGCAGGAACAGGCCGCCGGCCAAGCAGGAAGTCCAGGCCGCTTTTAATAGGCAGTTCTCAGTAGAAACAGGCGCCCGGAAAGCTGTGGTGCGTGCTGATGTAAGCAGTTCTTATGACCGTGCTGTAAAAAGCGTGGTTGCTTTTTCGAGGTCTTTCGATGCAGCCAAGTCGCTTGAGCGCATACTTGTCGAGACAGAACGGGTGGAGAAAGAAGGGAGTGCGTTGGCAGCGCAGCTCTATTTCCNNCTTGTCCAGGAGAACCTGGATAGTGAAGGCAAGTCAGACCTGTTCTACAGGAAATCCACTGTTCTTGGATTTGTCATCAGGACCGGAAGCTCCGGCCTTGTCCGGAGCTTGGGGCTTTCAACTTTTTTTGACCACAGCAGGAGCTACATAGAGCTTGGCTACCGTGGCCTTGAAGGGCTGCTTCTGGCTGTTGATGTTGAGCAGCGCAGGAGCCGCCACAGCCACCCAGGATGGCGCGCGTTCTTTTACCAACGCGCTTTTGTAGCTGATTCCCGTTTTTTTGTTGACCTTGCCAAAAAGCTTGGGAAGGCCGGACTGGAAGCCGGTAGCGCAGCAGAGATTATCTCATGCACGCAGGTTGGCCAGCGTGCCTACATGGCACAGCGGTTGTATGATGCCCCTGGGCTTGTAAGGATTTATGAAGCGGTTAAGCCGTTTGGCACCAGCGCCGAGGCCTTTGCTGGTTTCGCCACAGAAGTTTGGGATGCCAACGTGACAGTCAGCGGGAAGCGCTCCAGAATCTATGATTTAATCAGCGGCCTGGCCGGTTCAGAAAGCACTGCCGAGGCGGCAGCGTGGCTAATCAGCAAACCCAGTATCTGGGACACAGGACGCCCTGAAATCATCCTCGCCATGGCGAAGCTTCCTCACGCGCCAGCCCGTCTTGGGATGCTCCTTGACTGCCTGGGTGATGAGCTGAAAATGAGCGCCCTGTTCAACCTTGGCCCTGGCGCTTCTGAAGGTGAAATCAAGGCACTTGGCGGCCTGCTTGTCACACAAGCAAGTGAACAACAGCAAGCGCCCATTTCAAGCCCTGCCGTTTCAGCATCTCCTGGCAGGAGTTCACCGGCAACTGGCAAGGCTCAATTTGTGCCTTTCTGGATAAGCACATACCAGAACATTCCTGAGATCTACAACGGCCTGCTAACCCTTTATGCTTCCCTTCCTCAGCATATTAAGGGTGCGGTGAAGCAGCTTGATTATGAGGCAAAATTACATAAAGGGAAAAGTGAATTGGTGCTGATGAGGTATGTCTGCCTTGTTAATGGACTGTCAACAGAGCTTCGCAATCGCGTCCTTGGGAACCGCTTGCTTCTTGCCGGGTTAACCAGTCGCGCCTTTGAAGACGGCCTGGTTGAAAGGCTTAACGGTGTTGTTGGCAGTGCTGTGAATTCTTATGCGGGGCTTTACGACATTCTCCTGCCCAGCCAGCGCCTTATTTTGGAAGAACCTGGTCAGAAGCAGCATGCTTTTCAGGATGGCTACAATGAAGTTGCCGAGACTTGGGACGGTGTTTTCACCAGAATCGCCCTGATGAAATCCCCGGGGATTTCAATGCCAAAAGCGGGTGCGTTGTCAACCCGGCTGGCCGGAATCGGGATAGAGCTGGTTCTTGTCAATCCCGGCAAGCGCGGCAGTTTTCCGGATTGCGATGGGGCTGTCATAACTGCCGCCGGCGGGAGGCATATTGATGCCTATAACCTGCACAGCCAGGGAATCCCGGTAAGGGTTGTCCCGGGTCTTGGGGAGCAGCAGATAATGAGCGCAGCTGTTGAGCTTCGTGAAAGGCGGTACCGGCCCCTCAGTGCCTGAATACCCTTTTCCCGGTGAACGCCATGGCAATTCCATGCTCGTTGCACGCCTCTATGCTCTGGTAATCTCTTGCCGAGCCGCCCGGCTGGATTATGGCGGTAACCCCAACCTTCGCAGCAACATCTACCGTATCCCTGAATGGAAGAAATCCGTCCGATGCCAGCACAGAGCCTTTCAGCCCTGCTTTTGTCGCTTCTACTTCCTTTTCAATTGCAGCTATCTTTTCATTTTCCTTCATTTCCCACAACGGGATCCCGTACATTTGGAAGCACACCCTGTCAGCGGCTTTCTTGTATGCCTTTGCTATTGCAAGCTCTGTTGCCCCCACCCTGTCCTGCTAACCCGTGCCTATTGCAACAGTGGTTTTGCCCTTCACGAACACCATTGAGTTTGATATGACCCCTTGCACGACCTTCCAGGAGAACAACATGTCATCAATCTCGCCTGCTGTCGGCTTCCTTTTCACAGCATATGCCTTTTTTTTGTATTCAGCTTCCGCATCCATCAAATTCTTTGCGCTTAGTTCATTGTCCGCTGATTGCTGCACTATTATCCCGCCATCAAGAAGTGCCTTGAATTCAAGGTAGCGCTTCTTCCTGTAATCCGCCAGCTTGGAAATTTCCTGTATGGTCAGCAATCGCATATTCTTCTTTTGCGCAAGCATGTCTTTGGCAGCCTTCCCAAATGACGGCGCAGCGACAACTTCAACGAAATTCCTGCATATCTCGCTGGCTGTCCCGGCGTCAATCCCCGCGTTGGCTGCCACAACCCCGCCATAAGCCGCTATCCTGTCCGTATCATTTGCGGCAACGTAAGCCTCTTTAACGCTGTTCCTGCTTGCAACCCCGCTTGGGTTGTTATGCTTCATTATGACCACTGTCGGCTCGTCAAAGTATTTGAGTATGTTTAGCGCCGAGTCAAGGTCTGTGAAATTGCTTTTGCTCAGGTGCTTGCCAGTCTCAAGACAATCATTTTCCGTGAGGCTGCTTATTATGCCGTCTCCCGTCCCCGCATAGCCGTTGAACCTCCCGTTTACCGGCTCGTAGAGCGCTGCTTCCTGCCCTGGATTGTCGCCATACCTCAATCCTTCTTTCTCGCCTTCTGTCTTCCACTCCCTTTTTCTGTATGTTGTCTTCTCATGTCCGATTGTTATTGTCATCTGCTCTGGGAAATTATCGGTTCCTGTTTCCCTGTAAACATCGCCAAGCTTTTTCCCGGCCCNNTGCCGTAATACCTGCTGATATTTTCAAGGTAGCCGCTAAGGTAGTCCATTGCATCTCTTGCAAGCCGTATCCTTGTTTCAATACTGCACCCGCCGTGTTCCTTTAGTTCGCTAATGGCTTTTTCATAGTCAACCGGACTCACCACAACCGCAACGCGAAGGAAATTCTTTGCGGCCGCTTCAATTAAGCTGACCCCCCCTATGTCGATGTTCGTCCTTGCCTTCTCTACCCCGCCGCTTTCAGAGGCGTCAGCAAAAGGGTATAGGTTGACAGCAACAAGGTCAAAAGTGACAGCCTTTATTGACTCCACATATTTCTTCTGTTCGTTGTCATCCAGGTTGGCCAATATTCCAGAGTGTATCTTCGGGTGCAGTGTTTTCACCAGCCCGGTTGGCATTTCTTTCGTTCCTGTATATTCAGAAATTTCAACGATGTTCGATGCTGCTACCTTCTGCAGCTCCTTGAAAGTCCCGTTGCTGCAGTAAATCCTTACTCCGGGGTTCAGCTTCACAAGCTCAGAAGCGAAGTATTTCAGCCCTGTCTTGTCATGGCAGCTTATTAGCGCATTTTGGATTTTTATTCTGTCTTTCATATGATCAGCCTCTTTGCAGCAATTAAATCTGAGCCTCTTAAGAAAGAATCAATGCCCGTTCTTTTTACCACGGTTCCGTCAATGCCTGGTGCATGAATAATCTCTCCATTGCCAACGTATAACCCAATATGGTCTGGCGGCTGCCTTTTCGTGTTCGCATGTAAGAATAAAAGTGTTCCGGCATCAAAGGGTCGTTCTGTGCTCGCAAATCGTGTTAGTATCCAGCCATAAAATTCTTCAACATGTCGTGGCACTTCAGTATCTATTCCAAGATGGGTTAGGGCGTCTGTTACTGCAAGTTTAATGAGCAGGGAGCAGTCAAGCCCTATTTCTGCCGAATCGGGCGTGTGAACTTCCCTTAGATAAGTGTAATAGTTTTGTGTCCATTGCAGCCCAGCATGTTTTCTAAGAAATTCTTCAACGCTATTGTCTCTCTGGAGTCGTTCGTTTTCGGGATAATACTGCCCCGTATGGAAGCGGCTGTGGTGCACAGAAGGAAATCCAACATACTTTAAGGCATTTTGGGCGACTAATTCAGAGACGTTAAGGGCAGTTATTGTCATCTCAAATACTCCATCGTCCTTTTCAACACGTCTTTGGTGACTGTTATTTCCCTTTCGGGGCTGAGGGATACCATGGAGACTGGCGTTTTTGTTGCAATTACTAGGTCGCGTATGTATTCCTTCATTCCGCCAGGCAGCGCGTCATAGCCTTTTGCAACAGCGGCTTTTATTTCGCTCTCCGCCATGGCGTTCCAGAAGTATTCCCTGTTTCCGTAGACCGGCTTCCAGCCTTCAAGCTTGAACGGGAATCTTGTGGTTTTCCTCCCGTCTTTTTCGTAAGCCACAACCGCCTTCAGCGGCTTTCCTGAAAGGATGTCTATTTTTGTGATTGCCCATTCGTCAACGCCGTTTATCATGGCTGAATAGTTCAGTGCGACAAAATCGGGGTATCCTGTCCTTCTCGGCCTTCCTGTGGTCGCCCCAAACTCCCTGCCGTCCTGCCTTATCCATTTTCCCAGCAGGCCCTGGTCGCCGTCAACCGCGTTTTTCTTCTCCGCAGCGGTCAGGGTTTCGCCTTTTTTCTCTTTTTTGGCGTCCTCGTAATTGCCAAGCTCCGATGGGAACGCCCCTTCTCCAACCCTTGTCGGGTAGGCTTTGACGACTGCAATTATCTTGAATTTTCTCAGGTCAATTCCAAGGTTGGCAGCCGCTCCTCCTGCCGTGCAGTTTGAAGATGTCACATACGGCCTTGTCCCATGCACGACGTCAAGCAGGGTTGACTGTGCGCCTTCCAACAGCATTGTCTTTCCTGAGTCAAGCGCGGCGTTCAGCTCATAGGCGCAGCTTCCAACATAAGGCCGTATCTTTTCAGCATAAGGGGCATATTCAGCATATGCTGCTTCAGCATACTTTTCAGCATCGGCAGCCTTTTCAATTGCCTTGACAGCGACAAGCTCAGCGGTTTTTGCAGCAACAACGGCTTTTATCTTTTCCCTTAAGCCCGGGCTTACCAGGTCGCAGATAGTGATATCCTCTGTCCTTGATGCCTTGTCTTTGGCTACTGGTCCTATCCCCCTTTTTGTGGTGCCGAGCTTTCCGCTTGCCTCCCCACCTGCATCGAGCGCGATGTGGTACGGCATTATGACATGAGCTCTCTCATCAATCAATATCCTGCCGTTAACCCTGAACCCTGCCTTGAGCACGCCTTCATAATCGGCAAAGAATGTTTTGGGGTTGAAGAAGACATCCGGGCCTATCGCAACATTCTTGCCCTGCACCATCCCTGCAGGAACAACGTGCAATACAACTTCCTTTCCATTTGCGACAATTGTGTGCCCGGCATTATCCCCGCCATTGAACCTGGCAACCCAGTCGGAATTCGCTGCCAGCATGTCAACTATCTTGCCCTTGCCCTCGTCCCCCCAGTACGCCCCTATGACAACAGCATTCATGAGAAAATGTGCAATCAGACAAATCTTTATATAGGTTTTGCGCATGCTCTTGCAACATGCCTTCGCAAGTAAAGCACCTTACAGCACTTGAGGAAACCAAGGTAAAATTGCTTTCGGTTGACTGCCTCAAGGCCATGAAGGCGCAGAAGACCTTTCGCGTCCTGTCAAGGGAACTCTCGCTGCCCGCCGGCGTGCTTAACCGTTACATCCATGGCTATGTTTTGCCGAAGGCCGACCGTGCCGATAAAATCACATCCTTTTTCACCAAGAACTATCTCTCAAAGCTTCTTGACGTTGCAAGGAACAGCAGATCGAAATTCATAGTCACTGCAGACATTCTTTCGCAGCCTTTTCTCCTGAATGTGATTGCCTTCAACGCCATGAAAGGCTTTCATGCAGGGAATGTTGATGCTGTCCTTACCGCGGCAGTTGATGGCATTCCCCTGGCAAATTCCCTTGCCAACATGATGGGTGCAAGGTGCATCTATGCTAAGCGAACGCAGGAAATCGCCTTTTCCGACCATTATGTTTCCAGGGGCACTGCTTCCAAGCCCCTTGCCGCGCCGTTTTTTCTTCCGAAGTCTCTCCTGAAAAGGAATGAGGATGTCCTCGTCGTTGATGACGTCATCCGTGCAGGCACAACGTTTGATTCGCTGATAAGCATCTGCGGCCAGGCAAAAGCGAACGTTGCTGGGATTTTTGCCATTTTTATAACAGAGCCGGCCTATAAGGTGCTGAAAAAATCGCACAAGGTCACTTACCTTTCACTCATAGACCCTGTTTGATCAGTCAAATATAGCAAAGGGCACAAAAAGTTGAGCATGCGATATGCCCTTTGATATTAGTCAAGGACAGCTTTTTGTTCATTTATTTCTGTCCTTGACTATAGGTTTCATGCCCTTCGGCTTGCCGCGGTTGGGATTTTCATTTCCACTTAAAAGTGGTCAATGTATGGATGACTTTTTAAGCTGAGTCTGCTTTCCTGGGCGGTATGAACCTGCGCTTTCGCTCCCTTGGCCGCCTTGCTGCCAACTTGGCAATCACAGGTACAGTTGTCCTTGCCGCCATGCCGTTTGCAGGGCAGGTTGCTTCACAACCCCTTGAACAGCTGCTGTCGTCAGGCAGCTCTTCCCGGCAGTTTATCACTTCAAATAAACTGGTTTCCGGAAGGGCAGTTGAATCAATTGAGGCAGTTGTGGAAAATCCCGGTGGCGTTATGTGCAGCAAAGGGTTTGGAGTTGTCAGGGCGGCCATAAAGGGAACTTCCCTCGCTTACGACGCATATCTTGTAATTTCCAGCAATCCGAATCCTGAAATAAGCGAGCTTTCAATGCAGCCGGTGGGGAATGTTGAACACTTTGGCAGCTACTACGGCCCTGGAGCTGGCACCTATTTTTCCATCAGGCCTGGCACGCTCAAGCCTGGTGAACACTTTGCAACGGTATTTGCAAAAAGGAAAGAGGATGGCAACCCCGGGCTCATGAAAGCGTCTGTTCCTCTGGTTGTCAAGTCCTGCTTGCCAGACCGGCCTGCTGACGTTCTTTTTGGAAACGGCTACGTGCTTGAAAAGAAGCTCGATGGGGTCGAGCTGGTTGCTTTTGATACATCAGGCAGGAGCAAGGTCATGGTAGCTGACGTTGTCGTATATGCAGGCAGCCGGCAGGTCTATGCCAGCAAGCTGCTGTTTGTCAACCGCTTGGTTGTTGACAGCTCTTACTACCCGCAAGCTCTGGTTCCTTCTAAGACAATTGAGGTTCTGATAGGTGAAACGCGCCTTTCAGCCAACATGTAGCGTAATTATTCACGTCAACCATCGTTCCATCAACATTAAAAAGGTAAAGAACAGGCATTTCACAGGCCTATCTCTGAATTCAACTCTTTCACGGCCTTCTCTGCAGCCGCAACGTAATTGCCGCCGTATTTCTCATAAGCATAGCTAATCCCGCTGCTGCTGTTTATCCGGTGCATTGCTATGCTTCTGTTGGCCGCCTTCAGCATCTCAGCAACTTCGGACGCGTTGCCTCCCTGTGAGCCGACTCCAGGTATAAGCAACGGCGTCTTCCTGTTCGCCGCGGCGAAAAAACGCGCTATCCTGCCAAGCTCTGAAATGTTGGTTGCTCCTACTACGGCGCCGGTTCCCCATTCAAGCACCTTTCCCGCCGTTTCCATGAAAAGTTCTTTCCCGCTTTTCATCGGCAGCTGCTGCAAGTCCCTGGATCCCGGGTTTGAAGTCCTCACAAGTACGTAAACCCCTTTCGATTGAGTAATGAAAGGCAGGACGCTGTCCGTGCCCATGTATGGGCTGACCGTGACAGCGTCTGCCTTCCAGAATCCAAACACCTCTTTGGAGTATGCCTCGCTGCTTTTTCCTATGTCCCCCCTCTTCGCGTCCAGTATGACCGGCAGCTTTTCCTTTTTTGCAACGGCAATTATCTTTTCCAGGGCTTTCAATCCATCAAAGCCATATTGTGCGAAGTACGCATAGTTTGGCTTCACGGCAGCTATGTCGTCGGCAATGGCAGAAAGCATTTCAGAATAAAACTTGGTTATTCTCCTCCCGGTGCCTTTCAACTTGAGAGGTATCCTTTCAATCACCGGGTCTATCCCGAAGCACACAATGCTGTCATTGTTTCTGGCTGTTTTTTCAAGATATTCGGCGAAATCCATTTTTCCTGTTCAGCATTTTTCGCACTTGTGGTGATTTACCTTTTTCCTCCACTTCTCCTCTTTTTCGGTTCTCCTGACTATCTCTGTTATGACTCTTCTCACCAGTTCATGCGGATCCCTGTCGTAGATGAGCGTGGCGCCTGTTTTTTTCCTGGCTATCTTTATTATGCCATCAACAGCGTCAGCTATACCCCCCGAGTGCTGCATGAGCCCCACTAC
>DUGG01000046.1 GCA_013331515.1 Candidatus Woesearchaeota archaeon | reverse complement strand
TTCCTCCTCGGAAAGGGAGGATTTAACGCGCGGGTCAAGATTGTCAACAAACATAAGATCATTTGATATACCAATAAGCGAGATTTGTGAACGTTTCAATTCTTCATTAATCCGCGTAAGGTTGTAAAGAACGCCATCGCCAGCACGCTTAGCAAGCTGATCAATTTCGTCCAAAACAAGAACAACTTTTTGCGGCTCCATGTCAATGGCCGAAAAGAATGCCCTATAAATATCGTCTGTGGGGAGTCCTGTAGATGGGAGCGGCCTGCCAAGTTCCCTCGCCAAGCTAACGATCAGGCGATACTCTGTGTCAGCCACGTTTTTCAGCTTACAATTGACATATATTTTTGTGATGGGAATAGACTGCTTATTGGCGACGGCTATCAATTCTTCACAGGTGTTGTTGACAGTAAGTGTCTTGCCGGTGCCGGTTTTTCCATAAACAAAGAGGTTCGAAGGCCGCTCCATCCTCAAGAGGGGAGCAATCACAAATGCAATTTGTTTTTCCTGCTCTGCCCTGTGAAGCACGTCCTTTGGTTTGAACGATGTTTGAAGTGCAATTTTATCAACAAACACGGAATCCTTGCGGATATATTCCTCAAAAAAATTTGACAACGATCGCTCCACCATCAGACACCTTTATTTCGTATGGAAACTGAAACACCGCCGTTAATATATTTTGTGGTTTAGGGTTTTTCTGTAAATTTGAAACAAATCAGAGTTTTTCGACGTATTCAACAAAATTCAAAGGATAATTCAATATCGAATTTGTTTATGTTTTGCAGATTGTTTTTGAAAAACTCCATAAGAAACAATGGGGTGGGTGTGCTGGTTTGTTGTTGCTTTTGCTACTTTAAAATAGCGAAAAACCGAAACGTTTATATACTTGGTTGTGGTACCCTGTTTTATGTTGATGCAAAAAGAAATTATCAGCCAACTTAAAGACATCGGACTTAACAGCTATGAATCAAAATTGTGGCTCGCCTTGCTTACCAAAGGGGTAGCATCGGCAGGCGAGCTCTCGGATCTAGCTGGCGTGCCAAGGAGTAGGAGCTATGATGTGCTTGAGAGTTTGGAGAAAAAAGGATTCATAATCATGAAAATCGGCAAACCGATAAAGTATATTGCCGTACAACCAGAAAACGTTCTCGACAACGTCCGAAAGCAATTGCTTGAAGATGCCGGCCTCCAGGAAAAACTTCTCACCAAAATCGAGAAAAGCCCACTGATTGATGAACTTAAAACAATCTACAAAAGCGGTGTGGGAGCGGTTGACCCAATTGAACTCACGGGTAGCGTAAAAGGAAGGAAAAATCTTTACAGGCACCTTGAGCACCTCATCAAAAATGCCGAAAAGGGCATAATAATAATGACAACCTCTGCAGGCCTGTTGCGGAAGTATGAAACACTCAAGAACGCCTTTAGAAAGGCAAGGGAGAGAAAGGTAAAGGTCAGAATACTGGTTGCGAACGCTTTGCCTGATGTTGTTGCACAGGTGAAGGGCATTGAACTTGTTGCTGAGGTGAGGCAAACCAACACTCCATCAAGATTTTGCGTTGTAGACGGCAACGAAGTAGTGTTGATGCCGCTTGATGATGAGCTTACAAATCCGGCGGCTGATGTTGGCATTTGGGTAAAGTCAAAATTCTTCGCTTCAACATTTGAAAAAATGTTTGATGCAAACTGGCCTTCACAAAAGCCCCTTTTTTGATTTTCGACCTTTTTTTTCTTTACCAATCCAAAAACTTTTTAAATCCATTGGGGCATTTTTATCCCGTCAAGCAGTATCTGCCTGTCATTTCAAAAGAGGTGTGAGCAATGCCAGAAGGAAACATCCAGGTTGTGATTCTGTCTGTTATAATCGGCACCCTTGCCGCAATAGTCTATTCCCTTCGAATCCTTGTCCTCATGGAGCGCAGGATGGCAAGGATTGACGAAAATCTTTTTGCAATCACCAAGAAGATTGCCCTTGAGGAAGTGAAGATAGAGCGGGAAGAGGAAAAAATTGAAAAGTCCTTAAAGGGGCGCAATAGGCGGTAATTGCAGCAGTTTCTTCAATTTTACCAATGCGGCAGGCTTTTTCTTTTTTAGCTGTTCGGCGTCACAATGTCGCCTTAGGCTTTTAATATCATCTTCCAATTTTTGTAACCTTTCCTTATCCACTTTTTGGCCATCAACCTCCTGCCCAATTATTTCCCCGCATTCCGGGCAATGGAACGAAAATTCAAACGCCCGGTCAAAATCCAGTGTGCCGCACCCGTTTGAACACAAAAAAACACCAGACCTTTCCTCCTTCTGNNAAGGTACGCTCCCGCAACGTTTCGAGCAGAGCCATTTTTTCCTTCAAAACCGAGGCGGCAACCCTGTCGCCGTGGAATGTCCAGTAATAAATATACCAGCCTATCTTGTTGTCTTTTTTCTTTATAAAAGAGGCGAGGTTCAAGCTGTGCAGCTGGTAAAGCAGGTTTCGAGTTTCGTTGACTTCCTTGCCAGTCGCTTCAGCGAGCTTGAACTCAGAGTAATCATCCTTCTTGCTGAGTTCGCTGGCTATCCGAAAAACATCTTCCCCCAAATGTTCCTTCAGAAATCTTTCATCAAGTGAATATGGAAATTTATATGCTTTCATTTGCCGTGGAAGGCCTTCAGACTTATAAAAAGCTTTAGAAAAGGCCCAAGAGCTGCTCAAAAGCCAGGCCTTTTCCCCTAACCATTTTCACAGAAACCGAAAAGCCAGCCCCGGTCTTTTTCAATTCGTCTGGGCTGAAAAAAGCCCACTTCATATCATTAAATCTCGCTCCAATCCACGGCTCAGCGCCAAACCTTCCGGCAAATTCAACAAGGCTGGCAACCTGCCCTTCAGGGAGGTGCCTTGACATCTCGCTGGAAGATTTGCACTCAATGGCCAGCCGCCTCCCAACAGCGGAACTGCCGGCAAGGATGTCCGGGCACGGGTAGGAAGACGAGCCCGAGCCGGCAATCCGCACAGCCGCCCACCCTTTTGACCAGAGCAGATGAATGAGCTCACGCTCGGCATTGCTTCCCTTGGCTTTGGTGTTCACGCCTACACCCTCACCTTCATGAAATCCTTGGCACAAGCAACATTGTCAAAAACAGTTCTGGCATCGGATTCAATCTCTTCAGTTGTTTTATACCTTTGGGAGAAATGGGTGAGCAAAAGCTTCCCAACCCGTGCCTTGTTTGCAATGGCAGCCGCCTGCCCGGCGGTCAGGTGCTTGTATTCCCTTGCCTTCTCTTCCAGGCTGTTGGCATACGTTGACTCGCATATGAGCAAATCAGAATCCTGCGCCAGTTCAACAGCAGCCAGGCAAAATTCCGTGTCCATTATAACCGTGACCTTTTTCCCTTTCGTTGAGTAAACAACATCTGACGGCTTGATGGTGCGTTCCTTCCATCTAACCTGCTTCCCCTGCTGGAGCTGCCCAAGTAGCGGTCCTTCAGGAAGGCCCAGTTTTTTCACGGCCTGCAAATCAATGTGTATCTTGTTCTTTTCCATAAAGGAATATCCGTGGCAAAGCGTTGAGTGACTAAGCTGGCGGGCTTCCAAGCGAAAGTCATCCTTTTCCAGAAAAGCGCCCTCATCAACATCAACAACATCAACAGAAAGGCCGCTTTTGACATTCTCCATAAGGAACGCCTTTTTCATCAGCTCAACCTGTGCAATTGTGCCTTTGGGCCCAAAAATCCTGACTTTATGCCCTGTAGTTGAGCTGCCAAGCGTCTGAAGAAGGCCGGGCAGGCCCAGGACGTGGTCACCATCCCAATGGCTGATAAGGATGATAGATACCTTAGTCAAGGGTATACCAGCAATCTTAAGCTGCCTTTGAGTGCCCTCGCCACAGTCAACCAATATCCCTTCAGAGCCGTAGCTAATAAGGATTGAAGAATGATTCCTGCTCTTGGTGGGGACCATAGAGCTCGTACCCAAAAAAGTCAGTTCCATGACTGGAAGGCACCAGCAAGCATATTTAAGCGTTATGCCGGTTTGGGCTTAAAATCCGCCTCGCGCAGCGGAGATTGCCGCCATCGCAAAGCTTTTAAGCAACCGGGAAACACGTCATTTCATGGAAGAGGAAGTTCCGGGAAAAGAACTGGCTGAAGCAAAGCAAGAGGAAAAGAAGAGCAAAGAGCCCATTAAGGTTTATCTTTCACAAGAGCGGGCAATCACTGAAAATACCGACGCCGCCAGGGAGCTCTACAACCAATCAAGGTATGGCAGGCTACTTGCCGACGGCAGGGTGCAGCTAGCCCTAACAGAGGCAACGTACCTGCTTGAAAGGGCAAGGATAATACTTCTTGACGGCAGGGGGCGAGCGGTAAAGGCGGAGCAGTTCCTGAAAAAAGCGTCAAAATTACACAAGAATTTCTGGGCAAGGTACAGCGTATTCAAGGACATACGGGACCGTGGCTACATAATCAAAACCGCCCTTAAATTTGGCGCAGACTTCAGGGTTTATGACCGCGGCGTGAAGCCGGGCGAGGACCATGCAAGATGGGTGCTTTTCCCGGTTCACGAGGGAGATACCCTGACCTGGCACGATTTCTCTGCCAAGAACAGGGTTGCGCACAGCACCAAAAAGAGACTGCTAATTGGTGTTGTTGATGATGAGGGGGATGTGAGCTATTGGGAGTGCCGCTGGCTCAGGCCGTGACTGGCCGTGATTCAGCAAACAAATTATTTAAACACAAAAGGCACCTACAGCCAGCATGCCACATCAAGGCCAACTTATAACTGACAGAGTAAGGCAGCTGGTTCGTATGAGAGGGCCCGTTATACCTTCACAAATATCGAAGGAGATAGGTACCAACATCTTAATGGCGTCGGCCATACTTTCTGAACTAACTTCTTCAAGTGATGTCAAGATTTCCAGTGTAAAGGTTGGAGGAAGCCCGCTTTACTACGTTGCCGGCCAGGAAGCCAAGCTTCAAAATTACCTTACCGGGCTCCACCCGAAAGAGAAAGAAACATTTGAGTATCTGCGAACAAAAGGCGTTTTGCAGGATAACGCGCTTGAACCGGCAATCAGGGTGGCGCTGCGCCAATTAAAGGACTTTGCAAGGCCCATAGAAGCAAATGCCAATGGAGATGTAACTCTTTTCTGGAAATGGTACCTGCTGTCTAACGAGGTAGCAGAACTTGCCATCAAGAAGCTCATGGGAGTTGAAGAGCCGCCTGCGCCAGTGTTGCAACCCCCGCTGCAACAATCAACCACAACCGCAAAGCTGGAAGCCCCAGCACCCAGTATCTCACAGCAACAGCCACTTTCACAGTCAATCCAACTGCAAACACAGCCCTCCACAAAAACGGAAATTAAAAATCCACAACAGCAGAAAACCCCAAGGCGAAAGCCAACAATGGCAACACCTGCAGAATTCTCAAAGTTTATCTATGATTTCTTCACGAATAACAACATCGAAACGGTTTCAGAAAACCTTGCCAAAAAAACCGAGACAGAGCATGTCGTGCTTCTCCCAAGCCCTGTTGGAAAGCTCAAATATTATTGCATATCGAAAAACAAGAAAACGTGCACAGATACGGACATAAGCTCTGCCCTTGTCCAGGGCCAGCTAAAGAAGCTGCCGGTCCTGCTTCTTACAAAAGGAGAACTGACCAAGAAGGCACAAGAGTTGCTCTCGCAGGAGATTGGCTCAATAGTTGTCAGGAAGATTTGAGCAAGATATAAAAACATCCCCCCTTCCCTTTCTTCAAATGGGCGTACAAATAACAGAGCTTCTTCCAAAGAAGGAAATAAAACTCGAAAGCCTATCAGGAAAGGTAATTGCCATTGATGGCTATAATCACCTGTACCAATTTCTTACAACCATAAGGACACCAGATGGTGCATTCTTTACAGACTCACGAGGCAACGTAACGTCCCACTTGATAGGCTTGTTTACAAGGACAGCCCACCTCATGAAGCTCAGGATTAAGCCAGCCTATGTCTTTGACGGCGAAGTCCCGGCACTAAAGAAGCTTGAAATAAGGCGCAGGGCAGAAATCAAAGAAGCGGCCGAAGCAAAATTTGCAGAAGCCCAGAAAAGCGGCCGAATAATTGAAATGAAAAAATATGCCGTCTTGTCAACAAAACTGACAAGGGGCATGGTGAATGATGCAAAGGATGTTGCATCGGCAATGGGCCTTCCGGTCATACAAGCTCCTGGTGAAGGGGAAGCACAAGCGGCATTTATCGTTTCGAAGGGGAATGCATTTGCGGTGGCCTCACAGGATGCTGACAGCCTCCTTTTTGGAGCAAACAGGGTCATAAGAAACTTATCAATAGATGGAAGGAGAAGGCAGGCTGGCACACTCGCTTACAGCAAGGTTGAGCCAGAACTCATCACACTCGAAGAGGTAACATCCTCACTTGGCATAACACGGCGGCAGCTCATCTTCCTATCAATGCTTGTGGGAACAGACTATAACACCAGAGGAATAAAAGGAATTGGCCCGCAGAAAGCGCTCAAGCTCGTGAAAGAAAAGAAGACACCAGAAGAGATATTCCACGCAGCAAAGTGGAGTGACTTTTTCAACTACCCCTGGCAGGATGTTCTTGATTTATTCGAAAAGCCAGTGGTAACGCGCGAGTATGACATCAAATTCCTGCCATTGAACAAGAAACTGCTTTTTGAAATACTCTGCGAAAAGCATGATTTTTCCAGGCAAAGGGTTGAAAAAACAATCGAAGAACTTGAAGAGTCGACAAGCTCAAAAAAGCAAAAAGGCCTTGGTGACTTCTTTTGAAACAAGACAAGGTAAGGGCATTTGACATAGTTGGAGACCTAGCCCTTGTAGAACTGCCAAAAAAGCTGAAAGGAAAAGGCAAAAACATAGCCGCAGGCATACTTTCACAACAAAAAAACCTTAAGGGGGTATACGAGAAAATAGGCGGCCATGAGGGCAAGATGCGGTTACAAAAGCTTAGATGGCTTGCTGGCGAAAAGCGCACAGTAACAACACACAGGGAGAACGGGATTTCGTTAAAACTCGACATTGCCAAGGCATATTTCTCGCCAAGGCAGGCAACGGAGCGAAAACGTATATATGAGCAAATCAAGAAGCCGGAGACCGTGATGGTGATGTTTTCCGGAATCGGGCCATTCATNNTATTCATTTCTATGATTTTGAGAAGGAAGAAGAAATCCCAGGTAGTGCAATAGAAAAAGCCAAAAAAGCAGCAGCATCAGCGAAAAGGAAAATACGCATACTCATTGTTGTAAAATGCGGCCAGCTGGCTCCGAGGGCTTACAGGGTGTGCGTGGAT
>DUGG01000034.1 GCA_013331515.1 Candidatus Woesearchaeota archaeon | reverse complement strand
CATCATCCGCTATGACCTCATTGAAGCGTACAAGAACATGCTCTTCCGCATCAAGGAGATTCAGAAAACAGGTGAAATGCCAATACATCCAGGGGATTACCTTGGCGGAAATGAGCTTGCGACAAACATATTCCATAAGAAATATTACCTCAAAGACCTCAACAACAAACTGATTGAAAAAAGGCCGGAAGACGTATTTGCACGCCTTGCCGCATTCATGGGTGCGGTTGAGCCAACGCCTGAGACGCAGCAGGAATGGACGGCAAGGTTCTACAGGGCGCTTTACGAAGGATATTTCGTGCCTGGCGGCAGGGTAATAGCCGGAGGGGGCGACCTGTACAGGCTCAAGACGCTGGCAAACTGCTTTGTTTCCCTGATAGCGGAAGACAACATAGAAGCGATATACCAGTCAGCATACGAGTGCGCGAGGACATATTCCTATGGTGGGGGGATTGGGGTTGACATATCCGCGCTTAGGCCAAAGGGTTCTGTCGTGCACAATGCTGCTGACACTTCAACTGGCAGCGTATCGTTCATGGAACTCTTCTCCCTGACAACAGGGCTGATAGGCCAGTCAGGAAGGCGGGGGGCGCTGATGCTCACTATTGACATCAAGCACCCTGACAGCCCATATTTCATAAACGTCAAGAAAATACCCAATTGGGTGACCAACCAGGTGGTTGAACAATGCAAGTGGTCTGGACAGTTCAACGAAAGGCATCTCAAGGAGATAGAGCGACAGGTCAGGGAAAACACGCAGGTCAGGTTTGCCAACATCAGCTTGAAGGTGAGCGACGAGTTCATGCTGGCCGTTGAGGAGCAGAATCGCTACGGAACAGATAAGATACTGGTTTACCTGAAGGATAAGAGCGTTTCGGGACTTGGGATAAGGCAGGGAGGAACCGTACACTATTCGTACGGCATACCTTCAAAGCCGATAGACAAGTACAAGCTGCTCAAGGTGCTCGGCACTATTGAAGATCTCAATGACTTCCTTGCGGCGCACAGCGCCCAGCAGGTGAATGAGAACGACCTGGCCGACAAGAACAAAAGGGACATGTTCGGTGATTACGTCTTGGCAGATGGAAGCTCAGAGTACGACCTTGCAATAAAATACGCAGGAGATTTCATGCTTTACTATAATGCAAGGGAAACTGGAGAGATAAAGCGCCTTGTGAAGGCGAGGACAATATGGAACTCTTTTGTAGAAGGGAATTACAGAACAGCCGAGCCGGGGCTGATATTCTGGTCAACCATGGCAAGGTATTCCCCTTCAAACTACGTAGGAAGGCCAATAACAAGCACGAATCCGTGCGTGGCTTCTGACACGAAAATAGAAACCAACCTGGGAGTAATGACTGCAAAAGAAATCGCGGATAAACATAGCAGGGGCGGCATAAGCGTGGCTGTTGATGCTAGAATGCTTCCAACCAATAATGGGCTAATTCTTCAAGGCAAACTACTGCTTCCAATCGCTGCTGCAATGAAAACGGGCGAAAAAGAAACTCTAAAAATACAAACAAAGGAAGGTTTTGAACTTGTATGCACGCCGAACCACAAGATAATGACGTTTAAAGGCTGGGTTGAGGCACGCGGGCTTGCAATAAATGATGAGATTTTTGTCAATAAGAATGGAGAAAGCATAACTGACAATATCTGCAGCGTAAGCAATGAAGGCGTAAAAGAGGTTTATGACATCACAGAGCCAACCACTCACTCATTCATAGCCAATGGCATAGTCGCCCACAATTGCGGCGAAGTCCCGCTTGAAGACGGCGGAGCGTGCAACCTTGCATCGGTAAACCTCTCAAGGTTCGTGAAGAACGGCTACACCNNCGACTGGGAAGGGATAAGGGAAACAACAGCGCTCGTAGTAAGATTCCTTGACAATGTTGTAACGTGGAACGAGCTTCTCAATCCACTTGAGAAGCAGCGAAAGGCAGCTTACGAAACGAGACGGCTTGGAATGGGAATCATGGGAATAGCCGACATGCTTAACCAGCTTGGAATCGGATATGACAGTGAAGAGGGGATAAAGCTCCTTGACGAGATTGGAGGGCTGTTTGCGAACACTGCTTACAAGGCATCTGCCGAGCTTTCTGAAGAAAAGGCACCCTCCCCGATATTCGAGTACGAGGCGTACAGCAAGGGGAGATTCTTCCAGGAAATACTCAATGATGAAACAAAGGAACTGATAAGAACCAAGGGACTCAGGAACATAGCAGTACTATCGATAGCCCCGACAGGGACAATTTCAAACATAGTCCTTGGCTACAGGCTTGGGGCNNTACACAAGAAGGTCAGAGTCTTTTGGAAACCAGATGTTCAAGGTGTTCCACTCCACGGTTGACGCATACATACAGCAACACAACCTTGGGGAGGAGGCACAGAAATGCACTAGCGTAGAAGACCTCAGGAAAATACTGCCCGCGCACTTCTTCAGGACAGCACATTTCATAGACCCTGCCAAGAGGATTATTGTGCAGGGGCTCTGGCAGAGGTACATAGACCACAGCATTTCAAGCACGGTAAACCTGGCAGAAGATATAGATCCCGAAACGATATCAAGCATATACCTGGATGCGTGGAGGCACGGCCTCAAAGGCATCACCGTATACAGGGAAGGTTCCAGATATCCCATACTGAGCACTGAAAGCCAGAAGACGGACTTTGAGAGAAACAAGGAAGAGCTGCACGATGTAGAGCTTGAAGGCGAGCAAAAGCTGCTAAGGGGAGATGACGTGATAGAGCTGCCTGACGGAAGGCTGACCACAGTATACCATGCTATGGCAAGCGGCGCCTTGAAAAAAGACGGAGGCAGGTATGTGCTTGGGAAAGCCGAAGCGCATCCAACCCAGAAAGAGGCCGTTGCTGAGAAAATTCATTCTGACGCCGGGGCTGACATGAGCGCTGCGGACATGAAACTGAGCAAGTGCCCAAGTTGCGGGAAGAAGACGCTCAGGATACACAATGGCTGCCATGAGTGCCTCAGTTCCGAATGCGGTTTCAGCAAGTGCGAGATTTGAAAAGAAGGCGTTGAATATGCCTGCAAGCTACACCGGCAAAGGAGACCGAAGGGAAACGTGCCTTCTTGGGAGAACAGGGGTGGGCAAGGACGATGCAAGAATAGAAGCACTTGGATGCTATGATGAGCTTAACTCTGCCATCGGAGTGGCCGCTGCCTTTTCTGAATCTGAAGACACGGCAAAGGCGCTCAAGTCGCTACAGGACGACATGCACACCATCTGTGCAGAACTTGGCAGCGCCTCTGAAGGTGTGCCAATAGTGACCGATAGCCATCTGAAGATTGTTGAAATGATGATAACAGAGTGCGAAAGCTTCGTGGGGCAGCCGAAGCATTTCCACTTCGTGCTGCCAGGAGAGACCAAGACGGCTGCGCTGCTGCACATGGCAAGGGCGGTCTCAAGAAGAGCCGAAAGAAACCTTGTCAGGCTCTCAAAAACAACCGAGGTCAGCCAAAACCTTCTCAGCTACGCGAATAGAATCTCTTCCCTACTTTACATCATGGCAAGGGTTGAAAACAAGAGGCATAGCGTGCAGGAAAAACAACCGGATTACAAGTTCTGGAAAGGCAAACGCCATGTTGAAAAAACAGGGCAATGCTGCAATGGGCTTGAAAACTGCAAGAGTTGCTGACAAAAATGAACTGCCCATACTGCGAAAGCCCCGAACACCGGGTAGTTGACAAGCGGGAAGCCAATGAGGCAACAAGGCGCAGGAGGGAATGCCTGCGATGCAAAAAGCGGTTCACAACGTACGAAAGGATAGAGCCGTTTGACCTTGTCGTTGTCAAGAAGGACGGGCGAAGGGAACCGTTCAACCGCGAAAAGCTGCGCACAGGAATGACAAAGGCGTGCGAGAAAAGGCCGATACCGCAGGAAAAAATTGACCGGGCAGTAGACGAGATTGAGGCCGAGCTCAGGAACGAGGAGAAGAAGGAACTAAGCAGCAGCCACGTTGGCGAGCTGGTTATGAGGAAGCTCAAGAAGCTTGACAAGGTCGCATACATCCGGTTTGCTTCTGTTTATAGACAGTTCGCCGACCTTGAAAGCTTTGAGAAAGAGCTAAAGAAGCTGATAAAGAATTAAGAACATGACTCAGGAAGAGCAGGCATTCATAAAGGCGATTGAAGACAATTCAACCATAAATGCACTTGATATATTTCCACAATTAAGGGCAATGTGGGACAATGGCCGTCTGGTTGAGCGGGACAGCACAATCAAAAAATACATAATGAACCTCATTAGCTACTATGTTGCAGGGTTTACAAACAGCCCTGGCAGGTACCTTGCAGCGCATCTCCGCCTGCTTGTGGACGCCACAATCATCAGCCATGACGTGCGAATGCACATGGCAGAAGAGATAGCTAAAATGCTCAGGCGCTGCCCAAACTGGGAATGGTGCCACCGAGCAAGCATGGCCTTTTTTGAGCTACACCAGCATCTCGGTCTCATTGGAGCGGGTTTTGAAGCTGAACGCCAGATTGCATCAAGCAACATTATCAGGGAAACGCTAAAAGAAAAGCTTCTCAAGATTGAAGTCCCACAGCAAAGCCAATATAAAGAGCTGAACGAGCTGCAGTCAACCATGAACATATTTTTCCATGCCAGATTTGGAAGAGGCGCCCCGAAAGTTTTTGATACGATAAACCATCCTGGAACAACTACGGTGATGGAACGAAGAGGATTTCTGTTAAAGAAAAATGTGCCAGTGCAAAAGGTCATCACAAGGCAGACAATAGTTCCAAAGACAGCCGAGCAGATAATCAGGGAACAGGAATTGTAACAACTAGGCAACAACATTTAAAAACGCCTGCAAAGCCTTCTTTGTTCCCATGAAGGTCAAAATCAAGAGAATAGATAAGTCGCTTCCACTGCCCACATACCAGACCCCCGGCTCTGTCGGGTTTGACATCTATTCCAGGGAGGACATGGAGATAAAACCGAGGGAGATAGCGCTCATACCCGGGAACATTATCGTTGAAACGCCGCCAGGATACATGCTGCTGGTTGCGCTGAGAAGCTCAACCCCGAGAAAGAAAGGATTAATAAAGCCGCACGGAATTGGCGTCATAGACAACGACTACTGCGGCGAAGAGGATGAAGTGAAGGTCCAGGTTTACAATAATACCGATAATATGGTCAAGGTTGAAAAAGGGGAGAGGATAGCGCAAGGCATATTCGTCAAGGTTGACCGGTTTGACTGGGATGAAACTGATGTGATGGGAAAATCCAGGGGCGGGTTCGGAAGCACCGGAACAAGATGAAAAAAGAGCTGTGCAAGCCATCAAAAGTGGCCATAATCGGGGCAGGATTTGTAGGGGCAACGGCGGCTTATGCCCTGATGATAGAAGGCGTCGCAAACGAAATAACCCTGATAGACGTGAACAGGCAGAAAGCAGAGGGAGAGGCGCTTGACCTCAAGCACGGCCTCCAGTTTGTCCATACAGCAAAGATATCATTTGGCAGCGATTACGGCCTTTGCAGGGATTCAGATGTCATAATCGTATGCGCAGGGGCGCACCAGGCAAAGGGAGAGACCAGGCTTGACCTCATTGGCAAGAACACCGCAATCTTCAGGGAAATAATCCCGAAAATAGCGAAAAACGCACCTGACAGCATCCTCCTGATAGTCACCAATCCGGTTGATATCCTGACTTACGCGGCAATGAAATATTCAGGCTTCTCGAAAGAGCGCGTTATTGGCTCAGGAACGCTTCTTGACACTGCAAGGCTAAGGTACTGGCTGAGCCAGCACTTCAAGGTAAGCCCGCAGCACATACATGCATTCATCCTGGGCGAGCATGGCGACACAGAATTTCCCGTCTGGAGCGCGGCAAACATATCGGGAAAGCCGCTTTCAGAATTTGAGGGATACAGCGCAAAAGCCCTCAAGTCTGCATTCAGGAGGACAAAAGAATCAGCTTACGAGGTAATATCTAAAAAAGGAGCCACATATTACGCCATAGGGCTTGCAATTGTGCAGATAGTGCGAGCAATACTGTCAGACAGGAATGACATTTTCCCCGTATCAACGCTCGTGAACGGCTATTACGGGGCTGGCAATGCCTGCCTGAGCCTGCCCTGCGTAATAAACCGGGGAGGGATTTCAAGGCAGATAAAACTCAAGCTCAATGAGAAGGAAAGAGATGCCCTGCACAAATCATGGCTGACATTGAGAAAGCACATAAAAAATATTTCCTAAATTTTCAGGGGGGCGTCCTGCACATAATGGAGGTTTTTCCTCATAGCTATTTCTGCCTTCTGGAGTTCGCTTCCAAGATAAGCTGCGTGGCTTAAACTTGAGATGAGATTATCGCGGCAGATTGTGTTGTATATTTCCTCTGCTGTTCTTNNATCTGGAAAAGGCTTGACGGTAAAAAAGCCCTTGGGATCCATCTTCCACTCCTTCAGGCTATCGTAACCGGCTTTTATCTTCCTGACGGGGATTTCCTCCCCAGGCGCTATATTAAGCATGCTCTTGCCAGTCATCCGGTCTATCACGTCAATGGCGTAAGAAGGGCAAACCTTGGCGGCCATGACGCTTGAATTGAGGGATTTTTTGCCAACACCCAGAGACATTGCATTTTCGCCACTTTTAACGCCTTCCCTGAGCACGACCTTCTTCTGCTCATCAAGCGAGTAAACCTCTGGCATGAGTTTTACGCAGAATCCTGCCCCAATGCACTTCCTCCGGTCAACGTGGACTTCGTATTCTGGCATAAAGAATGAAAGTTTGGATCGTTTAAATTCTTTACCAAATTTACCAAAAATCGAACAATTTATATAAGTGCACTTATATAAGTGTATGTATGAGCACGAAAACAATCACCATAACCGATGAGGCTTATAACCGCCTTAAAAGCACCAAAAGCGAAGATGAGAGCTTTACTGAAACCATAATACGCTTAACAAACAATGATCCGTTATCTGCGCTTGTGGGGCTTTTGACAAAAAAGGAAGCTGATGAAATGAGGGAGCATATCAAATCTTCCAGAGAAACAACAGAGGAAAGAATAAAAAAGACCTGGGCGAGGGTTGAATGATACTAGACACAAGCTTCATAATTGACATTATGGAAATGGATGAAGGCGCGCTAAGCAGGCACAGAACGCTTAGAGAGCAGAATGAAAGTTACCGTGTAAGCAGCGCAACCATATTTGAGCTATGGTCTGGTGTTGGCCACTCAAGAAAAAGCGAGAATGAAAAAATTAAAGTCCTGAAAGCCCTGTCTGGAATAAGCACAATTTCTTTGTCATTGCCAATGGCTGAAAAAGCCGGAGAAATTCACGGAATACTTGCAAAAGAAGGAAAAGAAATAGACGATATTGATGCAATGATAGCCGCAACCGCCTTACTGGAAAATGAAACAGTGCTCACCAGGAATGTAAAACACTTTTCAAGAGTAAAAGGCTTAAGGATTGAGAGCTATTGAACGATGGCAGCCAATGCTTCAAAAGCCAAGGAGATAATAAGCGCCTTAGGAAAGGAGTACCAGAACGCCAGGATATCGCTGAACTTCTCCAATCCGATGCAGCTTCTCGTTTCTGTGATGCTCTCGGCCCAGTGCACCGACAAAATGGTCAACATCGTCACAAAAGGACTGTTCGGGAAATACAAAACATCTGCGGATTTTGCAGGGGCGGATTTGAAAGCGCTTGAACAAGAGATAAGGCCAACGGGCTTTTACAGGAACAAGGCAAGGAACGTAATAAATGCGGCCAAAATGATAATCAACGATTTCAATGGCAAAGTTCCGGACACCATGGAAAGCCTCCTGGAGCTGCCAGGCGTTGCCAGAAAGACGGCAAACATAGTCCTGAGCAACGCCTATGGGAAGCTTGAGGGGATAGCCGTTGACACGCACATGCGGAGGGTCAACTACCGGCTCGGGCTGACAAAAAAGACGGACCCTGACAAGATAGAGCAGGACCTTATGAAAATAATCCCGAAAAGGCTTTGGAGCAGCTACACCCATCTCATCATAAGGCACGGCAGGGCGGTGTGCAAGGCGTCGGTTCCACATTGCAGCAGGTGCGTCTTGAACGGGATTTGCCCGAAGGAAGGGGTAACGAAAAAGGTTTAGCATCACCACTGTTCCCTGTGGATATTTTCTTTTTTATAACCCAACTCTTCAAGCATCTTTACAGTATCGATAACCATTGCCGGGGGGCCGCAGAGGTAAAATCCGGAGTCTTTTGGGATTTTGGCTGCGTGGCCGGGAAAAGCGTCGGTGACACGGCCTTTTTCAAACAGCCAGTTTGCGCCTGGGTTGCTTGTTGAGGCGACAAGCTGAAGGCCGTTATTCTTTTGGTAGCCAAGCAACTCATCCCTGAACAAGAAAAGCCTTGGCTCGCTCATGCTGTAGAAAAGCCACAGCTTGCCCTTGAAGCCTTTTGAATAAAGAAAGCGAAGCATGCTCAGGATGGGGGCAAGGCCTGTCCCGCCTGCAATGAAGACAGCGCCGAGAGGAACAGGTTCCTTAAGCACAAACAACCCATACGGGCCTGTAACAGTGACCTCACTGCCAGCAGGCATCTTGAAAAGAGGGGGGGATAGAGCGCCATTCTGGTAATGGACTATGCAAAGCTCCAGGGTTTTCTCGTCAGGGGAAGAAGATATTGAATATGCCTTTGCTATCTTCCTGCCGTTTGAATCAACAAGGCCTGGAATTGACAGCATCACAAACTGGCCCGGGGCAAAGGAAAAATCATCGGCTAGGCGCAGCCTGAAAACGCGAAGGCTCCCTGAATAATCCTGCATTGACTCAATCCTGGCTTTTACTTCCCTTATGTTAAGCATGCGACGTAGATTGCAGGATGCATTAAAAATTTTACTGGGAAGGCAGCATTTTCCTTACTTCCTCAAGGAACTGCCTGCCCGAAGTGTCACGCAAAACAGAATGCGGGATGGTGATGTTGGCAAGCTGGCTGTAACGGCAGGCGCGGTATTCAAGCAACTGAGGGTAGCAGCGCTTCAGTGCATCGAGCTCTGGCTCGCCTGCCCTGCGATTGAAACTTTCCCCCCACACAACGGGCTTTGGGTTTGAAATGTACCTTTCAAAAAGGAGCTTCCTGACGTCGTCAGTGGCTTCCAGGTAAACAACAAGGGTTTTTTCTTTCAGCTCATCCAAGACTGTTTGCGGAAGGTAAATCACACTACCGGTAGTGTCAACAAGAAGGTTCCTTTTCGCAGAATAGTCAATTTCCAGCATTGCTTCTTCCTCAAATTTAAGGAAGAGGTATTGAGTTTCGGAATACCTTGGCTCATAAGGCTGCCCCATCCACTCAGCAACGCCATTAACGCCCCTGAACCCCTTGCCCTCAAGCCAGGGCTTAAGCTTTGCCTCAATAAGGGCATCACAGGACAGCCATGCAAAGTTCAGGGAAGGGTCTGCAACGAGGCTCTTGGCACGCCTGGTCTTGCCAACATTAGACATGCCAACGACAGATATGCGGAGCTGGCCAGCTTTGAAAATGGCATCAAATTCTGGCGCTGAAATTATCATAAGCAAATCGGTGCACGGCTTGAAATAAAAAGTTATAGGCTGTTGATGAGACATAGACAACTGCGTAGCTTATAGACAACTTTGATTATCCCTNNGGGTTATTCAAAGTTCTCTATAGCAGATTGCAGAAATAACAAAACTTTTCGCTTGCAATCTGCTATTTAGCGAATCTCGCAAATGTTTGATAATTAACGAGATTCGCTATTATGTCATATCTTGTACGCAGTTGTCTGATAGTGAACTGCGCCTCGTCTGTCACATAACCTGCGCAGTTCTCTATAATAGCACGTTTACAACCGCGATCTTAGTTCAGACAGGAACTGCCTGCCTGTCGCGTTACGAAGTGCGCCAGCAGGGACGGCAACGTCTGCAAGTTCACGGTATTTAGCTGCCCGGTAATCCAGAAGCTGCGGGTAGCATCTTTTAAGGGCTTCTATGCCTGATTCGCCAGCCTGAAGATTAAAGCTGCTGCCCCATATCACCGGTTTTGGATTGGAAATATAACGCTCAAAGAGGCCCTTCTTGATTTCGTCTGTGGCCTCAAGATACACGACAAGCGTTTTCTCCCTGAGATGGCCAAGCGCAGGTTGTGACAGGTAGATTACGCTACCGGTAGTGTCAACAACAAGATTGCCAACGCCATAACCAACTTCGCACATGGATGCTTCCTCGAAACCCAGGTAAAGCTGCTGTGTTTCCGGGTAGCGCGCATCATAGGGCGGGCCCATCCAGGCAGCAACACCATCAATACCACTAAAACCCCTGCCTTCAAGAAAGGGGCTGAGTTTTTCTTCAATGCGGTCGTCAATGCATGCACGAGCAAAATTCAAGGAATGGTCAGAAGCTAAACGCCCAGAAATGAAACTTTTCCCAACATTCGACATGCCAACAAGCGATAGGAACAGCATGTGATTTACTAGACGCTGATCAAACCCTGCCTTGGACAATTCCATGTCAAACAGGCAATCCAGCCCTGAATATAAATTTTACCAAGCCCAGCAACAACACAGCAGCCGGGCAACCGCGCAAAGCTTGGAGCCCAGCTGCAACACAGCAGCCGGGCAAAGTCGCCAAAAAAAACCTAGTCCGGCTGCAAAATGCGGCAGCCGGGAATTGAACCCGGTCCAAAAGCTTGGGAAGCTTTGATCATACCGTTAGACCACTGCCGCGCAAAGGGAAAGAATAACCGGTTTAATTAAAATGTTGCGGTGCTATTGGGCCGGCTTGTAAGCGATAAACTGCTCCAATGGCGATTTCCCATGAGAAGCGGCTGCAGACGCTGGCGGTTGGGCAGGGGGGTTGGTAAATGGTCCCATCATCTTAAGCAGGCTTGCCGCGACATCTATGGGCGGCACAGGATAGCTTGATTTTGTGCCAAAGCATGCGTTGAAGGCCGTTGCCCAGTTCTTGGCATCAAGAGGGGCTTTTTCAGGCAGGCCTTCCCTGAATTTAACCAACACCACCCCAGCCAGGCTTCCTGAAACGTCAAAATCAAATTCGTGAACCGGCGCTGGAGCTGCTCCGTAGGCAAGCTGAAATTTTACTTCGGGCTGCACCGTGAGGCTTATGCCAAATTTGCTGGAGCCATCGCTGATGTCGACTTCTGCAACAATCAACTTGGGGGCATATTCGCTGACAAAATCAGGGGTTGACATCCGCAATATTCCGTAAGTAAGCGTAGCATCTGCGCCAGGAACCAATCCGCTTCCGTTAACCTTGATGGTCTTCACCCCCCTTGTAGCGTAAGCGTAGAGCGTGCCGACATTGGTGACGACCTCCTGAGGCCAAATGTCAATGGCAAACCCATCCATCATAAGCCCCCTGAGCTGTAACGGCACATCTACGACGGGCAAGCCATTCCTCATGCCACGGCATTCTGTTATCGTGCCGTTGTAAAACATAGTGCTGTGATTTTCAGTATGAATATTCGCAGCCAACAAGCCAGACTCAAACCTGACTACCTCAAGGTGCGCTATGAGACCACCGTGCGACCTTATCCAGTCCGGAGCGGGCATAATGGCCCTGCCGCCACTCAACTGGCTTTCAAGCTCCCTGCAAAAGGATGCGGGTTCCACCCTCGGTTGGGAAGATATCCAGCTTATAACCCCGCCAATCCCACTGACAGGATCAAAAACCTTGCTGCGCTCATCATGGCCAACCACTAGCTGTGAAAGCCGTTCCTCCAAAGGCTCCGAAGAAACTGCGTCTTGTGTGGTCATATCAGGCATGCAATTGCGCAGGCATATTTAAATCTGAAGCATATATTACAGTAGAAGGGAATGAAAATTTGTTCTGCGTCAAGAACCACTGGTCAGAGACCTGTGCAATTCCGCCCATGGCAGAATGCACAATCCCACCATCTAGGGTTTGTGGCATGAACAAGAGTCACTTCTGACTACCTGATGAGTCAAGGACAGAAATAAATGAGCAACACAGCAGTCCTTGACTAATATAAAAGGGCATATTGCATGCTCAACTTTTTGTGCCCTTTGCTATAGCATCGGAGCTTAATGATAGCAAGTCATAGTCGCTCCGATGCATATAGGAGAGGAAAAATGATTTACGAAAATCTGGCTCCTCTCCTATGGGTGGTCTTGACTGCCTAATGAAGCTGGTGTGCGAACCGCTGGTGAAAACACCACGGAATGCACGCATTAAACCCCAAGGGCTACCCTGGCCTCTTCAGACATCCTTTCGGGGCTCCATAATGGCTCCCAGATTATGTTGACAGTAACGCCTTTTACACCAGGAAGCTTCTTAACAGCCGATTCCGCTTCTGAGATAATGAATGGCCCCACAGGGCAGGCTGGGCTGGTAAGCGTCATGTCAACCACCACCATGCCACCATCTATTTTTACATTGTATACGAGGCCGAGGTCAATGATGTTGCAGTGTATTTCGGGGTCTTCAACCAGCTTAAGTCTGGCAAGGACGTTTTTTTTTGAAAGTGCCGACATGAGGCCAGAAAGGCCAGGGAATTTAAAAAAGTTTATATGAAAGAAAGAGTTCCCAACACCCATGGACCGGGGAATAAACGAGTTGTTTGAAGGGCCCACAATCAGCCATGGGATTGACAAGTACCTTTTTCCGCCCTCCTCATTTTCAGAGGCCCAAATTGGATTCATGAGCAGACAGGAAATCAGGGAAGGCCTGCACGATGCCATGGCCCTTGTAAAAAACAGCGAGGCCATTAACTTGCCCGCCATGAGGGCAATACTCAGACGGTTTGAAAGACGGCTTGGCAGGGCAACAAATCTTGACGACCTCCTTGAAAAGGTAAGGGCCCACCACGAAAACAGCGCTGCGCTGATTACGAAACAGCCGATAAAGCAGGCAGCCCTGTCAGGGGGAGGGGTGTGGTATTTCTCCGTACGAAGGCGGGGGAGGGAAACTGGCGAGAGGGCAAGGCAAGTGACTGTGAAACTCGACGCCAACTATGACATCATGCAATACCTCTGCCAGTGCCCCACATTCAGGCACAACACAGCAAAAGGCAATTATGACCGGATAAGCGAGCAGGCAAGCGGCAGGACGATGCATGGAATTGACGTGGCCGGTTTTCCAACATTCAACATGATGCTTGCCTGCTACCATGTGGCGGCAGCGTTGACTTACATAAGCAGGGAAACAGGCCAGTATAAGTTACCGTTTAAGTTCACAAACATAATGACGCTTGAGGCAATGTTCATGGATGTCTTCCGTTCAGCAAAGGAAGCGGCAATTGACGACTATCTGATACGGGAGGGAGCGCTCACCGGGGAAACGCTGAAACGAATCAGCGATGGCGAACTCACATTGGAGGTCGCAAAGCACCAGAGGAACTCTGACCAGAGGTCGCATGGGATAATAAGCGGCGTGCGAACGCAGAGGGAAAAGGACGGCTACACGTTCAGTGGGTTCGCAACCGACTTCAGGGCAACACCATACCAGACTACAGCTGTAGTGCTTACCAAAAACGACGGCAGAAGCGTACATGTCCTGTACGACAGCAAGCTGGGCGTTGACTTGCCGTTAATCATGCTTAACATCCCAAAACAAATGTGGCAGGACATGGGCAGAGGGGATTCCGCAGCTGAGCTTCAAGGAAACCCAATCACGGCCGACAGGCCATTCAGGGGGTTTGACGAGCGAACAGGCAAGGAAGTCATTGCAATCATAGCAAGGCCTGACAGCCGGCTTATAACCCCGACAGAGGCCAGAATTTACGAAAGGGCAACCAGAAAGGAAGCGGCAGGGCTGGTCTAGACGCTGGCTGGCTCCTCGCCGGTGTAGCTGGGCATTGCCGCCTTTGAGATTATCATGACATCACCAACAGACTTGACAAGCTGGTGGGGAACAACAACGCCCTTGGCGCTGCCAAGCAGCTTGCTGAGGACAGAATTCCTTGATGCCTTGACACGCCACCCGAAAACCTTTGTCTGGGTCAGGAGAACCTCCTCAACATCTCCAAAATAGTCGCCGGTATCGGTAAAAACACGCATATCATAACATTCAGTTACCCTTTTTGTCCTTAACATGGCATTGCACCTCGGAAAACAGCAAATGCTTTAAACCAAACAGGGTTATTGACCTCCACGGCATATATAAATTTTTTGGAACGGCATGCCCCTGGTTCGTCACCGCCGCAAACAAAAAAAAGGATTATCCCGGCTGATGCAATCTGCAAGGTATCAACCCAGTGAACAAATGAAAAACGTGACGGTAGTAGGAACATCTCACATAGCCCCTGACAGCGTAAGGAAGGTCAGGGAAACGATACTGGCCGAAAAGCCAGATATCGTAGCGGTAGAACTTGACCATGCCAGGATGCACACCCTTTTCTCAAAGGAAAAACCGAGAGCTGGCTTTGCAGCAATAAGGGCTATGGGCATCACAGGTTTCACTTTCTTCGTGATTGCCAGGTTCCTCCAGCAGCGCCTTGGGAAGGCAATAGGCGCTGTGCCAGGGGAGGATATGAAGGCAGCAGTAGAGATTGCACGTCAAAACGGCATAAGGGTCGCACTGATTGACCAGCCACTTGGCACAACCATGAGAAACCTGTCAAGGATAGGACTTAAGGAAAAGCTGAAGCTGGTAAGTGACTTTTTTTTGGGAATTACCGGGCTCGAGAGAGAGAAAGCGGTTGTTGACATCTCAAAAGTGCCTGACAGCAGTTTCATAACCCACGCCATGAAAATCTTAAAGGAGAGATACCCAAAGATGCACAAGGCACTTGTTTCCGACAGGAATGAGCACATGGCAAAAGCCCTTGCAATAATGGCAGAGACTGAACCAAACGCCAGGATTGTTGCGGTCGTTGGAGCAGGACACGAGAAAGAGATAACCGGGATTTTGAAGCGAAGGATTTAAAAACAAAGGAACAGCAAAAAAAAGGCCAAGGAAAAAGAGGATGCCGGCGCTATACACGTTTTACGACTGGCTGGACAGGATAAAGCGTTATTACCTGTTTAGCCGGAGCGAACAAGTGTGGATTGGGACTTCCATACTCGTCATGGCTTTCATAGTTGGCTTCAGGTTCGAAGGGGAGAGTTTTGCACTCAACACCTTCCTTGGCAACATGGCACTTGGCCTGGCAGCCGTTGGAATAGCCGTTTTCTTTCACGAATCTGCCCACAGGGTATTCGGGCTTAACATGGGATACAAGACAGAATTCAAGCCAGCCCTGTACGGACTGGTGGCAGGAGTCATCCTTGCCTTCATGACTTATGGCAAGGTGATATTTCTGGCGTACAGTGGGGTTGCGTTGAACATAATGGAAAAGCACCGCCTTGGATACTTCAGGTACCAGCTCGGATACTTTGACCTCGGAAAGGTCTCACTGGCAGGTGTGCTTGCCAACCTCCTGGTTGCTGCCGCAGTAAAATCAATGGGTTTCCTGCCACAACCGCTGGCTGAGAAGATAATACTGGTGAACGTGATTTTTGCAATAACCAACGTGCTGCCGCTTCCCCCATTGGATGGCGCCAACATAATGTTTGCCAGCAAGACGTTCTACCCTGTGGTCCTTGGGGCCGTGATAAGCTGCGGCCTGCTACTGCTGGTGCCGTGGCTGAGTGTATGGCTGGCGATAGCCACTTCGCTTGTCATTGGCATAGTGACGGCGTATGCATACTTCAGTTATGTTGAACCGAAGCTTGGCAGATGACTCAGCAACGTTTTTAATGCCAGAAATGGCGGGCAATGATATGATTAAGGGTTTTACTCCGCGGCTTTACCAGGAATCCATCCTAAGTACCGCTTCAGCCCGAAATACGCTTGTCGTGCTGCCAACAGGGCTTGGCAAAACGAACATATTCCTGATGCTGGCGGCACAGCGACTCAAAACATACCCAGACAGCAAGATACTCCTGATAGGCCCAACAAGGCCACTGATTGACCAGTACAAAGAAGTCTTCAGAAAGCACTTCGAAATCACCGAGGACATGATGGCTGTGCTTACCGGAATGGTTCCCGCTGAAAAAAGAAAGGAAATATGGAATAATGCAACCATCATCTTCAGCACGCCACAGGGACTGGAAAACGACCTTCTTTCAGGCAGGATAGGGCTTGAGGCAGTTGCCCTTCTCGGATTTGACGAGGCGCATCGCTCAGTAAAGGAATACAGCTATGTATGGATAGCAAAGCATTACATGGAAACAGCAAGATTCCCGAGGATAATTGCCATGACTGCTTCGCCAGGAAGCGACCTTGAAAAAATAATGGAGGTGTGCAAAAACCTGTACATAGAAGACATAGAAGTGAGGACGGAAAATGACACGGATGTCAAACCGTACGTCCAGGAAGTGGAAATCAGCTGGGTCAAGGTAGACCTGCCGCCGGAGTTCGGACTGGTTAAAGGGCTGCTGCAAAACTCATTCCAGGATAAGCTTGAGAAGGTCCAGGCCATGGGCTTCCTGAATGGCGTGGCCGGGCTATCAAAAAAAGACCTGCTGATACTGCAAGCAGGGATGCGCTCAAAGCTTTCGGAAAACAAGAAAAATTTCCCGCTTCTCAAGGCAATATCGGCGCTGGCAGAGGCCCTGAAAATCAGCCATGCGCTTGAGCTTCTTGAAACGCAGGGAATAACCGTGCTGCAAAAGTACATTGAACGGCTCAGGGAAGATGCCAAGGCAGGAAAGACGAAAGCTGCATTGCGGCTTTTTTCAGACACTCATTTCCTTGAGGCGGTTGAGAAGACAGAACAACTTCATGAAAAGGGCGAAGAACACCCAAAGATTGGGGAACTGAAGCGGATAATAAAAGAAAATATCGCCGATGCCAAGGGAGCCAAGGCAATAGTGTTCAACCATTACAGGGACTCTGCGGTGAAGCTACAGGAAGAGCTTAACAAGATTGAAGGAATAAACTCGAGCGTATTCGTAGGCCAAATGAAAAAAGGCGAGACCGGGATGTCACAAAAGCAGCAAAAAAAACTTGTTGCGGGGTTTGCAGCAGGGGATTTCAATGTAATGGTAGCAACGTCAATAGGCGAGGAAGGGCTGGACATACCAAAGGTTGACCTTGTGGTGTTTTATGAACCAATACCATCTGCAATAAGACAAATTCAAAGGCGGGGGAGAACGGGAAGGCAAGAGAAGGGAAAGGTTATCATACTTGTCACGAAAGACACCAGGGATGAGGCATTCAGGTGGGTGGCTCACCACAAGGAAAAAAGGATGCACAGCATACTCAAGACGCTTAAGACGAGGCTGAAGCTCACGCTGGCAGGGCAAGGATGACAAACGCAGAAAAAATAACGATAATTGCAGATATGCGGGAGAAGCATTCAGGGGTGGTGAAGGCGCTCCATGATGAAGGTGCCCTGATAGATTTGAAAATGCTGCCAACAGCCGACTTCCTCTGCAGCGGAAGAGTTGCCATAGAACTCAAGCGCCCTGCCGACTTCTTGAACTCAATAATCGACGGCAGGATGCTCCAGCAACTCAAAGAATTGAAGGAGGGGTTCGAAAGGCCTGTGCTCATAATAGAAGGCACTGAAGAGCAAGACCTTTTTTCATCAAGGAGCATCCACCCAAACGCTATAAGGGGGATGCTGGCAGCAATAGCGGTGAGCTACGGCATACCAATACTGCACACGAGGAATCCGAAGGACACAGCAGGAATGCTTATTGCAATAGCGAAGAGGGAGAAAGAAGCTGGCGCGCCAAAACCGTCACTGCACCCGCAAAAGCCAGCAACCCTTGGCCAGATGCAGGAGTATGTTATCGCTTCACTCCCAGGCGTAGAGAAAAAACTGGCAAGGGCGCTGCTGCAAAAGTTCGGAACTGTTGCTGAAGTGATAAACGCGACAGAGGAACATCTCCAGAAGGTTGAGATGATAGGGCCGAAAAAAGCGGCAGAAATAAAAAAGGTCATTGACACAGAATACAGGTAACACAGAATGATGACGTACGCAAAGGCAAGGGCGCTCATAAGGCGACTGAAAGAAGCGGACATTGTGCTGGTGAGCGAAAAAGGGCTAAAGCACGCAATAAACAGGATACTGCAAAGAAGCAGGTGGCACCATGTGATGATTTACATAGGAAAAGGGCATACCATGGAAGTAACCCCGAGAAACGGCTCGCACATGTGCGACCTATTCCATGACCTTACCGAGAAGCAATACTTGGCTATAAAGGTCCTTAGGGACAAATCGCTGACACTGCTACAGAGAAAAGGCATTGCACGGACGGCGGTCCGGTGCTTCAATGGAAGGAAATTTTCCTGGATGCAATACGCGAGAATTGTGGTTGGAAGAACGCTTAGCTGGAAAAGAAACCCGACTGAAAGCAGGACACAAGGGCAGGCCCGCAGATACCGTGCAGGCAGCGTGGCATGCTCAAACATGGTAGCAATGGCCTACTACGAAGCAGGGCACAGCATAATAGCGGAGCACATGCCTGAATTCGTAGTGCCCAAGGACTATGAAGAGGCAAAAGGCCTGAAAACCATCATGAGCAAAAAGCTGATGTAACTAGAATTTCATCGCCTTGAGGCGCCTCACGCGCTCTTCAATTGGCGGATGGGTGCTAAGCCAAGCAAGAACATTCTGCCCCTTAAGCGGGTTGACGATGAACAAACTGGCGGTTGCCTCATTNNAAGCAAGCGGTTCCGCCTCTCCCATCATTTTAGCACCAGTGTAGTCAGCAAGGAACTCCCGCGAACGGGTGATGGCCAGCTGCAAAAACAATGCAATCATTGGGGTTATAATGGCAACTACAATGAGCCCTACTGCGTTCCCTCCGCGGTTGTCATCACGCCGGCCAAACAACGCAGCAAACTGCGCCATGTACGCAAGGTAAGAGATAACGCCAGCTATTGTGGCAGCAATTGTTGTAACCAAAACATCCCTGTTCCTGACATGGCTTATCTCGTGGG
>DUGG01000067.1 GCA_013331515.1 Candidatus Woesearchaeota archaeon | reverse complement strand
TCGTAAGGTATTCAACTTTCATAATCGGCGGCCTTGTTGGATGGCTTATTCTCATCGGCTCTGAGCAGTTCCTGCTGGAGCATGGCGTCTGGCGCGGGGCTGGCTACGGCGCAGGGCTGTTCCTGGCGATTGTGTTCACTTTCCTTTACCATCGCTTTGTCACATTTGGCCGGGGGTCTGACTGGCGGCAGCGCTTCATGAGGTTCGCCCCCTTTCAGGTTGTGATAGCCGCGGTTAACTGGCTTTTTTTCCTTGCAGCCACAGAGTACCTTGGCCTTCCCGACGTCCCTGCCAGCTTCATGGTCACGTTCGTCCTTTCACTGCTCAACTTTGCAGCCAACCGGCTTTTTATCTTCAGGAAGCAGTAGGCCTCAGCAAAATTTATAAGTGGCTGTTGCCGGGTTTTGCGCATGGGGGAGGAGCATCAGCCGGAGTCAGCCGCCAGTTCCGGATTCAAGCTGGGCAGGGCGTGGGTTGCCGTTGGCGCATTGGCTGTTTTGCTTGTTGTCTCAATGTGGCTGTGGACGCTGCCTTTCCAGACCAATCCTATGCCGTTTGGCGAGGGCGACTCTGCGTGGCACTTTGCAATCGGGGACCACATTTCTTCATCCGACAAGGCAGCGTATCGTCTTCCTTATTACATTGGGGTTTGGTATTACGGCTTCAACAGGATTCTTGGCCCGTTTGCCCCGGAGTATCCCCCTTCCAGCCACGTCAACTACGCGATGATGCAGGTTGCCGGTGCTGACAGGTTTGTTCCTGTGTTCATCTACCGGGCTTTTGGCAGCTTTCTCGGCGTTGTTGCTGTTTTCTTCGTGGTTTGGCGGCTTTTCGGCGTGCTTCCCGCTTTTCTTGCGGGCCTTGGCCTTGCCTTTTCGTTGCGTGAGCAGATGACTTACCTGTTCGGGCAGCAGCCCACGCTGACCGCAATTGTCCTGACGCCTGTTGCATCTTACGCATGGTTCAGGTTCCTGGTTTCCCTTTATGAGAGGAAGGTGAATTATTCCTATCTCTTTGCCGCCTTTGCGTTGCTTGCTTCCCAGTTCATGCTTCACATCCAGGGCTTTGCGGCGTCCGTTGTTTTCATTGGGGTTTTTTCTGTGCTGATGGCTGTGCGCTTCAGGAGGATTCCCTTGTCAATGCGGGTTGCTGTCCGGCTGGCTTTGGCTCTTGCTGTGCTGGCCGTTGTTGCCGCCCCATTTGCCGCGATTTATCTTGGCGCCGGCGATGTTGTCAGCCGTTCAGGGTTCGGCCGGCTTTTTGAGTGGGGGATATCCCCTGATGATGTCAGGGGAAGCTTCCCGGAGTCGTTTGTCAGTTTTTCGGCCGAGTACCCTTCGGTTGTGCTGCCTTTTTTGGCTGCCGGGGTTTTGTTGCTGTTGCTGCGGCTGCTGCTTGTCCGTAACAATGTCAAGGAGCTTTTTGTGCTGAGCTGGCTCGTGGGGATGTACATTGTCGTTCACCTTGACGTTTTCATCCCGACGGGCCTTAACCGGCTTGCGAGGATGCTCGTATTGGAGAATCATGTTTTCTTCACTTTGATTGCGATGAGCGTTGTTTGGCTGCCGCAAACGCTTTCTTCGCTTCTCAGGTTTGACGGCAAGCTCGTTTCTGCCGCAAAATATTCCCTGGCCGCAGTTCTTGTCGTATCGATTGTCTTCACTTCAGGAGAGTCCGGCAGCAACAGCCTCAAAGCCGCTTATGGCGGCATAGACCGGATAACCCCTGTGCAGGCGGATTTCGCCGCCAGCTACCTGAGCACGCTGCCAGATGATGCGTTTGTCTACGACCCCTCTGTCAAGATTGTTGGCCAGTGGAGGTATCCGAAGATGCGGTGGATGCTTGCAGTGAGCCGGAGGCACATTGCCCGCTATGAGGGCGGTGAAATCGCCGCGGCTGATTTCATTGACAAAAGCAGGATATATTTCATGTTTGACTATTCTGACATCGCCCTTCTCGCCTCCAGCCAGCAGTACCAGCAGCAGGCGGCTTTGTGGGCCGGGCAGCTTCAGCAGGTTGAGCAGCAGCTCTTCAACGGCACGGCCCCGGTGTATGACGTGAACAACATTCGGCTTTACAGGTATGAGGGCGTTGGCGGGGTGCCTGCATGATGGTTGGATTCAGGATGAAGCTGGATTCTGCCAAGTGGCTTGCCTGCATCTTGGCCGTCGCTTTTGTCGCCTTCCTTCTTTTCGGCTTCACCGGTTTCCGGTCGGTGATTGCAATTGCCGTCCTGTTCATTGTCCCGTCCTGGCTGTTGCTGCGGAAGACGGGGCTTGACCTTGAAGAAAAAATGTTCTTTTCGCTGTTCATCGGTCTTGGCTTGTTCCCGCTTTTGGTTTTCGCCGTGAACCAACTGGTTCCGTCTTTTCGGCTTTCCATTGCCGCAGCTTTCGCAGCTATTGCTGCTGTTGCGTTTTCCTGGCCGAAAATTTTAGGTAAGCTAAGAAGGAAGCGGCAATGATGGCCAGCGGCAATATTAAGGTCTGGTTCTGCAGCTTAAGCCCGGCCAGTCCAATGTAGTAGCTGGCTATTCCAGTCAAGGCTATTGCCGCGACAGTTCCCATGGCCATCCTTTCTGCAAGCCCAAGCCGGTTTCTCCAGTGCAGCATCATTGCATATCCCGGAATCACGAACAGCCAGTATAGTGCCGCGGCTGTTTTCAGGGCTGTTAAAGTTCCTTCCCTGTAGTATGCCAGCTTGAGCGCTATCGCAAATGCCGCGAAGCAGGCGGCCAGGATTTTCAGTTCTTTCGTCATTTCACGCTTGTTTTCCAATGCAGTCGTCATCCTTGTTGTTGTTCCTAAGCACGGCCGCTGACGGGCTGTCATATTCTGTCGTGGAGTTCCCTCCGAGCAGCAGCCGCATGAGGTAAAGGTTGGCCTGTGTCAGTTCCTGCTGTGGGAATGCCTTGTCTATGAGGTAGTAATCAGCCGAGCAGATGTCTATGTTGTCGCTCGTTTTCGTTGTTGCGATGTGCCGGTCAAAGCTGAAAAGCCCTGTCCTGTATGGGAAGTTCGGCCCGCTGTCTGATGGGATTGTGACATAGCTCGTCCTGTTCAATTCTCCCGTGCTTCCTAAACTGTTTAGCATGCCGGCGAATTGCTGGAGCTCAAGGAAGTATGTGCGCCTTTGGGTGTTGTACAGGGATGAGGTCTGGCTGTACACATGGCTGTAGAGCACATACACGCTTGCGTCCTTGGGTGTGTTCCCGGAAATCCAATTCATGGCTTCCCACCGGTCCTTGTCCATTGAGCCTGGGGATGGCTGCTCGTAATGCATTCCCATTGCGGCGCCGCTCAGCAGCAGGGTGATTGCAATGCATGCGGCGTATTGGCTGCTTTTCGGAAGTTTGCCAATCCTTAGGAACATCCTCAATGCATGGTATGTTCCGAAGGCCGCCAGTGGCGCGAGGAGAAGCGGCCACGCAAGCCGCAGCTGGAATGACCTCAGCCCAAACCCGGCGTACGTTCCGAATCCTGCGATGAGCATGTAGGCGCTGAACAGCAGCGGGAACAGCTTTGACTTTGTGAGATTTGCGAATTCATCCCTTTTCTTGATTGCTAGCAGGGCGGTTGCCGCTATGCCTGCAAGTATTGCTGCAAGCATGAAGCCGAAGTCTGTCGGGAAGACGGTTGCCGCAGGGAAGCTCGCGCTTATCCTTTCAACATTAAACCGGTATGGGAGTGCCTTTACCCAGATTCCGATGAACATTGGGATGAAATACGCCGCTATTGCCGCCGCAGCTGCCAGCGCCAGCAGCAGTTGCCTGTTTTCCTTCACGGCAGATTTTATCCCTGCAATTCCAAATTTTTTAATTGCGGCAATCGTTGACGCTGCAAGCACTGCCGCAAGAAGCATGGCGAGGAATATTGTTTCGGACGTGTGTGTCATTACTGTTCCCGCAAGGAAAATTGCCGCCAGAAGGTAGCCTTTTGGTTCGCTGAGCTTTGTTATGGCCCACGCTGTTGCAATGAGGAACAACGCGGAGAGCATAAATGGCATCTGCCCGAACGTTACCGCTCCCAGGAACGGCTTGCCTGTTGCCATGAATAGCGTCAGTGGCAATGCGAGGGCTGCGACAGCCCTTCCAAGCCCCCTCGTCAGGAAGTATGCGGCAATGGCGCCCAGCGCTATGGCCAGCCCTATTATCAGCATCAGCGCGTCGTATGTTTCCATCCCTGCCAGGTTTGACACAAGCACAGTGGCATGGTAGAGTATGGGTGGATAGAACCCTACCACGTCGGTATGCCCTGCCACTATGTAGCTTGCCTCGTTCCTGTACTGGCCCATCTGCCGTATTGATTCAGCCCTGGCCTGGTGCTGGAATGAGTCGCTTGCCGCATACCCTGCCGGGTGGTCGTGCATTATCTGGCGCTGTGCGGTTGCTGCCGGCCCGAGGTAAAGCATTGCCGTGAAGAATGTAATGAGCAATGCAGCTTCAAGAATGCCTTCAAACTTCTCCCTGTCCATTGCCTGGCGCTGGCAATCGTGTGGTTATAAAGTTTTTTAAATGCATTTTCCCCAAACCGGCCTATGATTTTGCGTGCAAAAGCTTTTTCCCTGAGGCCTTTCAGGAAAGGCGATGAAATCTCCCTGAGAACGAACATCAACAGCAGGAACGTCTCCCGCTATACTCTGCGCATACCTTTCCCATATCTGGCCAGGCATGCCAGAGGCTGGGTCAAAAAGAACATTTCCCTGGGAAGCAGGAGGAAGGCGGATGAGCTCAACTTTGCCATTGACATGAAAGGGGAAGTTGTCGGAGGAATCAGCCTTATGCACATTGAGAAGCACAAGGCAGAGATTGGCTACTGGCTTGGCGAGAAATACTGGGGCAGGGGCATCATGACCGAGGTGGTTAAGCTTGTCTGCGGGCATGCGTTTGGCAGGCTTAAGCTTGGTAGGATTTACGCAAGCGTTTTCAGGCCCAACAGGGCGTCAGCGAGGGTGCTTGAGAAGGCAGGATTCAGGCTTGAAGGCATCAACAGGAAAAACTGCCTGAAAAATGGCAGGATTTATGATGGCATGCTTTATGCAAAAACGCGGTAGCTATTGTTTTAGCGTTTTCATGACGGCATCTGCGAATTCCTTCACGTTTCCGGCTTCCACAAGCATTCCTTTCTTCAGCACTTCGGGGTGTGAGCCAACGTTGAACGCGACAGCTGGCTTTCCGACTGCATTGCTTTCACAGACCGGTATGTCAAAGCCTTCCCATAGGCTTGCAGTTACATATACGTCGCAGCTGCCGTAATACGCCGGCAGTTCCTCATCAGGAACAAATCCCGTAAAAACAACCCCTCCGGTGTCAGCAGCCATTTTTTGCAGCTGCCTGGAATATTTCTGGAAGGTGTGCTTTCCTACGACGACCAGTGTTGCGGCAGGTATTTTCTCCTTTATCAGCTTAAATGCCCGGAGCAGCAGATGCACCCCCTTGTGCGGTGATATCCGTCCTACGTAAAGCAGCACCGGCTTTTTCAGGCCGTATTTTTTGGCAACGGCAGCGGTTTCTTTCCGGTACCTTGCGGCAGTGCCTTTGTTGAAGCGCTGGGTGTCTATCTTTACGTATTTCACTTCGCTCTGCAGCCCAGTTTCTCTTTTCAGCTCGCCGCTGAGGAAATTGCTTATCGAAATGGCGGCATCAGCATTCCTTATCGTCATTTTGGTGAAGGCGGCAAAAATCTTCATGTAGGCTTTCTCAGTCGGCCTCTCAAAAAGCTGCGGGTATGCAACCCCGACATCATAGTAGACGTACCTCAGCCTGCTGCCGTATCTCTGCCTGGCAATCTTTGCAGGGATGGTCATGGGGTAGAGGAAGCTGACAACCTCGTCGTAGTCCTTTAGCGAGTTGACAATCCTGTTTACTTTTGCAACATCGGCAAAGAAGAAAAGCCGGTATATCCTCTCAAGGAGGCCGCTTTTTGGCATGCCAAGCGCTTCAACAGTGACGTTTTTCGGAAGCTGCCGCGCGTCAAAGTCAGTTCTGAACGTGATTATCGTTACTTTGTCCCCTTCCGCAGCCATTTCAACGGCTTCGTTTAGCGCCACCCTATCAGGCCCTGAAAATCTTGAGAATGTGGGCGTCAAAATGGCGACTTTCATTTTTGTCATCCCCTGGCTGCTAGCATGAGAAAATGGTATAAAAAGCTACTTGTTTTTCTTTTGGGCAAACATCCTCGTTTCCCTTTTTATGTCAACAATGTCAAATATCTTTATTTTTGGTATCAGGGGGAGCACCATCAGAACGAATATGAGCGCGATGAGGTATCTTGCGAAGAAGTCTGACTGTAGCGGGTATAGGTTGAATGCGTAGACAACGAAAACTGCCAGCAGCAGCGCAAGTAGGGTGAAGTAAAGTGCGATTGCCGCCTTGCTGCCTCTTTTTTGTGCCATGGGGGCTTATCCTTTGTTTTTGCTTTTAAACCTTTGCAGCAGCTCGCCGTAAACTGCGATGTAGCCGCTCACGTTTTCTTCCACTGTGAATCTTTTTTGGTTGGTGGTGTGGCAGCCGCTACGGGATGCGCTTTCAACGGCAGCTGCTATCTCATGGCTGTTTTTCGGCTCTACAAGTATGTGCTTTCCCGAGACAACTTCTGGCAGGGAGGTCGTGTTTGATGCTATCACTGTTTTTCCCATTGCTGCCGCTTCAGCTGCGGTATAGCCGAACCCTTCGCTTATTGAAGGTACAATAACGCAGTCGGCCGATTTTATGTATTTTGGCAGCTCCTGGTGCGGCACTGGTGCAATGTTGATGATTGCGTCTTCAATTTGCAGTTTTTTTATCAGCCGCAGCAATTGCGAATATTTTCGCTGGTATTGCTTGTCCCTGCTTAGCATAAGCATCATCCTGGCTTTTGGCATCTTTTGTGAGATTTCCTTCATTGCCTCAATGGCGTATTCCATGCCCTTGCTGGGTCCGGGCCTTCCGTAGACGAGCAGCACATAATTCTTCTGGAGCGAGTATTTTTTCCTGATTGCACTCCCGTCGTGTTTCCTCGGGTTGAAATGTCCGTAGTCAACGCCGTTGTAAACGGTGACAGTGTTGTTTTTTCCGAGGTTTAGCAGTTGCCGCCTTGTTGAGTTTGACACGGCAACATACCTGTCAACTGCCGGAAGGAGGTAAATCAGCCTTTCAGCAAGGTCGTGTAGCGCTGCTTTCAGCCAGTTAAAGCCGGCGTACTCCCTCCATTTTCCAACCCATGCCTCGTGTATCGTTGCAACGAGCGGTTTCCTGCTCAGTTTGGCGGCTACCCATGCGGGGAAGAAGCCGTTGAATGTCGTGGTGTGGACAATGTCTGCCTTTTCGGCTTCGGCAACAGCGGCAGGGAGGGACAGGAAAGTGAACAAATACCTGCTGCCCAGGCAGCCAATCCTTTTTACCTTTACATTGTTTATTGTTTCTTCTTTCGCGGTTCCTTTCATCCTGTGCGTTATTACGGTTGCAGAGTGCCCTTTTTTAACCAGCCCTTCTGCCAGGTTCCTGAACACGACTTCCACCCCGCCTATGTGGGGCAGGTAGTTTTCTATCACGAAAAGGATTTTCACGGGTGGGAAGCCGCGGGAGTGCATATTTAAACTTATTTTTTCAGGAACTCAACTTCCCTCTTCCTTTGCCCTGTGTCCAGCGGCGTTTCCAGACATACGGGCTTGTCGGCCTTTTTCAGCTCTCTTTTCGCGATGTCCAGCTCCAGGTCGCCCTCAAAGATGCTTAGGTGCCTTTCGCCTGTTGAGTGCCTTGTGCCGCTTATCTGGAAGTAGTCTGGCTTAAGCTTCATCAGGCCGTCGATAATCCTTTCGTAGCTTGTGCCAAGGGCTGCCGCAGTGATTGATGCGTGCTCGAAGTCAAGGCAGAACCCTGCGCCGCTCAGTTCCAGAATTTCTTTCAGTTCATCAGGAGAGTAGCAGAGGTGGTTGTATGTTGGCTCGCCGTTGAACAGGGAGCGGTAGCCGCTGTTCTCTATTACTATCTTGTCTGTGTTGGCGCTTTTTGCCAGCCTTGCTATGCTTTTCAGCGCCTTTTGCCTTGTCTCTTCGTCAGGCTTTTGCTCCAGCATGCCTGTGTGCATTATGTAGCATTCCGCGTTGAGCTTCCCGCCTGCTTCCAGGGCGAGATTCAGGAGCTTTTCTGACAGTGCGTAGTTGCGCAGGGGGTCAAAGCCGAACCCTTCATGTGGAATGTGCACTGTGTAGCAGCCCTTGCGCTTCGCGACCTTCAGCGCGCTTTGCATGTCAACAGGCATGACTTCTATGAAGTCTGCAAATCCGGCCTCGTCAAAGTGCCGCTTGTCGTTCCGGCTCCAGAGCTTGATGCCTACTCTCATTTGTTTGTCGTTCTCGTTTTTGGATTGAACCTTTTTCCAAAAGGGTCATGCTCCAGAGCTTGATGCCAACTCTCATTATTTTCTCTTTTTTCCCTTTTCTGGTTCGCTGGCCCGCTCCATCGCCAGTTGCCTTACGAGCTCCTCAAGCCCTTTTTGAGTCTTCCTTACGACCCTGTAAGTGTAGAACACCGCTGCTATGAGGAACATGAATCCGAGTATGATGAAGAAGTCAAGCTTTCTTTGGAGCTTCAGCGTTGCAACCACCGGGTTGAGAATGTCCGGAAAGAGGGAGACGCCGCTGAACGCCAGAGCAAACGTGCCCCAGAACGCCCATTCGTTGATTGTGAACTCCTTCTTCTTCCACTGGAGGAAGCTCATGTATAGCACGAATATCCCGAACCCGACTCCAACAACCTGTATGCCGAGGACCATCCTGCTGTTCGCCTTCCTGTGAAGTTTATATGCTTTTCTGTGATGTGGTTCTGTTTAATCTGTAGCTGTTGCATCACGGCTGCTGGCTGGCGGCTCATTCAATGGACCTGCTGAGATTAGAAGCAGTTACAACCTTGAAACTTTAGCGCAGCTTGGCGTTGTGCGTGGGCGATAGTCTCTGGATTGCAGGCACCGTTACCTTCCAGTTCTCCACCATAGCATCTTCATGACGATGTTGATGCCGTCAAAGATTGTTGTTCCCTTGTACCTGTCTGCGTAAATTGTCTTTATTGGCAGCTGGGTGAACCTGAGCTTGTTCTTTCCTGTCTTGGCGACTATCTCTGATTCTATGCTGTAGTCGCTTGACATGAGGCCGAGCTTCTGGTAAGCATCCTTAGTCATTGCCTTGTAGCCGCACTGGGTGTCCTGCACGTTGATTCGGAACAGTGTCTTCATCATTGCGTCTATGAACCAGTTGCCGAACTTTTTCACCAGTGGCATGTGCTGGCTTTTTCTTTCCCGGCAGGTGAATGCGATGTCGTTGCCTTCAAGTGCCTTTGTCAGCCTCGGTATGTCTTCCGGGTCGTGCTGGCCGTCGCTGTCGATGTAAACGAGCGCCTGTGCCCCTTTTGAGATGGCGTATTGGCTTCCTGTCCTCATGGCCGCGCCTTTTCCCATGTTTATGATGTGGCGCAATACTGTCACGCCGTGCCTGGCTGCTTCCTGCGCCGTGCCATCGGTTGAGCCGTCGTCAACAACCACTATCCTTCCGGCTGGGCAGGACTTTTTCGCCTTTTCAATTACCTGTCCTATGTTCCTTTCCTCGTTTCTTCCTGGCATTATGACGTAGAATTCCATTTTTTACTTCAGCGAGTCCCAGTCTGCCTTGTAGACATAAACATTTGTGCCTGTGAGGCCTGTCTTGTGGCTGAGCATCCTGAAGTGCCTGAGGCCTTTTCCTTCGAAGAAGAACATCCTCGTGAACATCCCTGCTGCCTGTTCGGGGGTGGCGGCTACGGCGTAATAGGCGTTGCCCTGAGGCACCAGTATGATTGAGACCCTTTGGGGAACCGTGTCGTTGGCGTAAGCCCTTTCCACCACTTCCTCCGTTCCGGTCTCGTTGGTCAGGTATACGAATGTTGCCGGGTGTAGGCTTTTGCCGTCCTGTGTGGGGAAGTAGGCGTCTTTTGTTGTCATGTTTGCAACAAGCCCGTTGCCGCACCTGACGATGCCTTCTGCGTCGGCTGGCGTGCAGCCGCTCATCTCCCCTGAGTAGCTCGGCCAGGGCGCTATCCAGCTGTTGGCGTCGTTGTCGCTCTTTACCCGTATCAGCTCGTCATACACGGCTTTCGCCTTTTCATCTGTATAGTTGAACATTTCCTTCATCTTTTCCACGGCTTCCTTCTGGCTTTTTCCCCTGAGCGTTATCCAGATTATGGCCTTTTCAAAATCCCAGCTTCCGAAGTGTCCCCACACGCCTGACTTCCCTATCATGTCTTCTGAGGCTACCACGTAGCCATCGGGTGGGGTACAGTGGGTGTACCTGGTCACGTTCATTGCCTGCTCCCGTGTCAGGCCTTCTTCCCGCATCAGGATTCTTTCTGCTTCCTCGGCTGATGGCGTGGCCGTTACCCTGTATAGCGCCTTTATTGATGCGGCAAAGTCATTCCTGGCGCTGTTCAGGGAGTCAAAGGCGGTGTTGCTTCCGCAGTCAAGCATTCTCAGTATGCCTGCGGCTTCTGTCTCGTCCTTTGTCATGAAGAACTTCCCGACCCAGTGCGCCTGCGGCCCCTGCTGTGTCGTGCCGTCAAACGTGACCCTCCGGTCGGCTATGGCCTTGAAGTGGTGGCCGAAGTCCCACCATGACGTGATTATCGCGGTTTTCGTGGTGTTGTCAGAGTCGTCCCTTATCGCGGTGAGCGAGTCGTACCATGCGTCATTGATTATTGGCACGTCGCTTTTCGCCACCGCCTGCGCGTTCTTTGTTATGTCTGTTGAGAATGTGGCTATGGCGAGTATTGCGAAGATGGCAACTCCCACCGCTATTCTGTTGAGCTTCAGGAAGTGCTCGTTAATCCAGCTTCCCATCCTGAAGACCAGCCCGAGTGTTATTCCAAAGCCGATTCCTGCCGCCGGTGCCAGGAGGAGCACGAACCTTATGCCCTTGGTTGTCGCGTATATCGCTCCTGTGAACCATACAAGGATGAGCACTGCGAAAAATATTGCGTAGAGGGCTTTCCTTTCGTCCGGCTTTGCCGCTTTAGCCAGCCACTGTGCCGGCCTGTAGTGCGGCAGTGCAATGTTCACGGCTGCAAACGCGGCGAGTATCGCCGCGCTCAGGGCTGAGAGCCAGAATATGCCCGGCCTTATGCTGCTGATTGCCTGCTGCAGGCTGCCTGAGTTGAGCTCTGCAACTGTTGTCAGCACGTTTGGCCAGTATGACTCTGCCAGCACGGCCGTCTTGAGCTTTGTCACGCCGAATGCAAGAAACGGGGCTGTCAAAAACCTGTCCGGGCTGCTCAGCAGGCTCACGAACACGCCTGTTGACGCGACGAACACAAGGGATGGCAGCAGGAACGCCTGAATCCATGCGGCTTTCGCGAGTTCCCTGATTCCCGGCAGCTTTTCCTTTGCCATGGCGCGTTCAATCAGGGTTTTTGCCGCGCCAATTGCTATCGTGGCTGCCGCCGCAGAGAGGGCGAATATCATAATGAACCACCAGCCTCCCCACGCCATGCTGAAAAGGGCTGCGGCCAGCCCTGCCCCTGCTGCAATGGTGAGCCTCCAGAGTGCCTTTCTCGCGTAGATTGCCTCCACGAAAAGCCAGAGTGTGAGTATTGCGAAGAACATCACGAATGCGTCGTTGTCGCCGTGTATGGTCCTGTTCACGAATGCCGAATGCAGGCCTGTCATGAGGGAGGCAAAAAAGCCGCCCACGTTGCCTGCTATCTTCCTGACGAGCAGGAATATGAGCAGCACGGTCAGACCGGTGAGCAGCATCGGGTAAATTGTTGTCTGCACGCTCCAGAGTGTTGCCGAGGGGCTGAATACCTTGGAGAGCTTGTACATGTACGCGAGGAAGTATGGGAATGACACGTCCTGCGGGGCTATCGCCCTCCCGAATGGGGCAAGCTGGTAGCTGTCCCACTGCAGGCCGTTCTTCACTTCATCTCCAACCCTTCCCTTTTCCACGACGTTTTCAGCATACCTGTGCCAGTAGTAAGGGTCTATGTCCGGGCTGTAAGGCACCCCGTTGTTGTCACGGTAAAAGTTCTTGATTAGCTCTGCCGTGCCTTTTATCTGGTCCTGTATGTTTATCGGCTGCCCGGCGTATTGGCCTATGAGGAAAGTGTACGTCTTGCCTTGTTTCGCCTTTGCAACCTCATCGGCCAGTATCTGGTTTTTCCTGGCTTCGGGCAGGTTTGGGTACTGCTGGCTTATGGCCGTGCTTATGTCGTTTTGTATCGTGTTGTGGACAGAGTTGCGGGCCCATTCATCCGCGAATGGAAGCTGCGCAGGAAGCGTCCTCACCTGGGCCGTCAGGTAAATGCTCACCAGTATTCCAAGCACGAGGAGTATCGTTGCCCCTCTCCTGCTAATGAAGTCCATTGCCTTCTTTGGGTTGATTGACAGTTCGTCATCTGCTTGGCCGACATTGCCGCCTTTTTCCCTGCTCCTGAACATTCCCTTTATGCCTGTTGCAAGCTTTCCAAGGTCTATCTCTGCATCCTTCTCTGTGTCATGGTGCGGCTTGTTTTCCTGGTGCTGTGCGGTCTCTTTGCCGTTTCCGCTCTTTCCTTTCCCGAAGAATGACAGGATTTTCCCGAAGTTTATCTCCACGTCCTTCTCCTCAGGCGTGGCGTCTTTCACGAGTTCTATGCCTTCGCCAAATCCCTTGTTATCTTTCTTTTCCTGCCCAGTCACTTTTTTTTCAGCCCCTCAACCGTTTCACGGCAAGTCCTGCCTCCCTTTATAAAAATATTGCCTTCGCCGCCAGCGGCAGGAGCTTTGGTTCCGTTAGCAGCATCCTGATTGCAAACTTTCCAGGCTCGTCCCTGTCATACTCCTCCAGCACGGCCTTGTTTTTTTCGCTGCTGAAAATCTCAACGAGGCGGTCGTAATCCCTGTTGCCGAACCGTTCCATTGCCTTCCGCATCATGAGCGAGATGTAAAGGTCCCTTCCCATCAGCTTCTTCCACGCCTTTTCATAATTTGTCCCGTTGTTTATTGATTCGGCAGCCGCCTCTGCGGCCATGAGTGACTGGTTTATCCCGCCAAGCGTTGGCGCCTTGACCATTGTTGCAGCATCGCCTGCAAGCAGGATTTTCCCGTCCTTTGTTGCTGATTTCAGCTTCGGGTCATATACCGGTATCGGCCCTGCCTGCCAGCCGGTTATTTTCTTCTCGTAGCCATCCCCGGCAACTGAAGTGATGAACTTTCGGAAATATGCATTTGCCTCTTTGTTCGCAGCCACTCCAACCCTTACAATTTCCTCATTCTCAGGCACGAGCCAGGCTATGCCATCTTCGCTTGGATGGAAGTCTATCACGTTATCATTGGCAACAGGTATCGTGATCTGTATGCCTGTGTAAAACGCTCTTTTTCCGTAAAGCCCGGCTGCCTTGGCAACCGTGCTGACCGGGCCGTCAGCGCCAACAAGGTAGTCTGTTTCAATCTTCAGGGTTGCGCCTTTCGTTTTGTCCTTGACTGCTGCGATTATTCTACCTTTATTATGCTCCAACCCTTCAAACCTGTGGTTGAGAAAGAGCTTTGCCCCGGCGTCTTTTGCCATCGCCGCAATGTGCCTGTCAAAGCCGGCCCTGTCTATTATTATGTCGTTCTTGAGCCTGACTTCAATGTGGCTGCCGCTTGGCGAGAATATCCTTGCCTTCGCTATCCTGTTGATGACAAGCTCTTCTGGCACTTGCAGCCTTCTTGCCATCACGTTTCCTGTGATTACCCCAGTGCACGCGACAGGCTCCCCTACTGTTGCGTGCTCCTCAAACACCTGCACGTCCTGCCCAGCCTTCGCGAGCAGGTAAGCTGAAAAGCCGCCTGCCGGCCCCGCGCCTACAATTGATATTTTCATTCCGGATGCAACTGCCACCCTGTTTTTAATTCTGTTGCCGCAACACGCTTGATTGCTCAAATGGGTTTCATACCCCACAGCTCTGCTGTGGCATAATTATCCCGTTTGAGGCTTAAAAAATCCTGACACTCATAAACAAATATCCCGCAGCTCTGCTGCGGTTGGGATTTTTTATTGCGTTCCTATTTAGGAATAGTAACAATAGAAATGTTTTTATATGGCCGTTGATTTCTGCATGATATGCCTTTAATTGCCGGGGTGGGTTTTGATGCGAGGCTTTGATAGACATGTCAACAGGAGAATTTCTGAATTGGAGAATCAGCTTTCACAAATTCCTCAATTAATAGCCAAAACCGAGGAGTCAATGATTCAGGATGAGTTTCAAAGTGAGTCTCTTTCAACTGCTCTTATAACCGCCCTGGCGGGAGCGCCAACGCCGGAAAACACTGAATATCAGGCTTCCTTGCAAAAAACCATTGAAGAGCTATCAGGTTCCGTGGCTGCCCATTCCGAAGCGCTTGCCGGGCTTGACCGCAGGCTTGCCGAGATTCCCCTTTTGGTCAGTTACCTCCAGAGTGTGCAGGAGAAATACGCGAATGAGAAGCCTGTGTCCGATGCAGAGATTGCAATGCCTTTTGTTGCCAGGCAATCCGCGCTTAAGGAAGCGCTCAGGTATGCCCGGCTTGGTGACAGGGAAAACCTTGATTTGATGATTGCAGAGGCAAAAAGGGTTTCTGAAGGGATAAAGCTGAAGGCGGTTGATTTTGTTGGAAACACAATAGCAGTGACCGACCTGGGGGCATGGAAAGTCCCGGACTCGCTTGTTGAGCGGCTTTATGAATTGAGAGATTTTGCTTCTCGCGCTGTAATGCCTTCTGTCAGGGCTTATGTTGACCCAAGGATTGCGGATGTTAATGCAGCGGTTGCTGGCGTTGCTGCTAAAGCTGATGCTGTTGATGCGTTGGGTGGTAGGGTTGCTGCCGCCGAAAGCGGAATTAATGCGCTGCAGAATCAGGTAGGTACAAACTGGAATTTTCTTAGGCGGTCTTTGCTGGGTGGCACCGTTGCCACAGGCGCTTTGGTACTTGGCCTTTTTTGGGGGCACTATAGAATCTCTGATTTGGGCAGGGAGGTTGACGGGATTGGAGCAATTGCAGCTACTGCTACCCTAACCCCTGTTCAGGCAACTCCAACTCAGTCTATTTTGGCAAATATCCCTGTGCCAACGTCAACTGGTGTTCCGGTCGTGATTCCCACCCCTGTTCAGGCAACTCCAACGGCGTATGCCACCGCTACAAGTACTCCGGTGCCGACTGCAATGAGTATTCCGACCGCGATTCCAACCCATGTTCCGGCAACGGCTACTGCAACCGCCCCCGCTCTTTCAACTCTGACTTCCAATGAATACAGGTTTGGCTGCTATGTTCCGCCTTCAAGGAGGCCGGCTACACCTTATGTTGCAGTTGGCAACAAGGCTGTCGAGGTCACATCATCCAACCTTGGGGCAATTGCTTCCGCAATAACTGCTGGCGGGAGGTATGGCCCTGATGTGAATGCATTCCTCGCCGGGTCTGTGGAAAGGGCAAACAGCGGCTATCAGATGATGGTATCGTTTTATGTTGCCAATGGATGCTCTGACATTGGCGTCACAACTTTCAAGGTCGTGGATGGCCTGGCTGCCGACGTGAGTACAAGGTACTTCAGGCCTGTTGGCGGCATAACCGGCATTGCCGAAAGGTATGGCATAACCGGCATGCAGTCTCTTCCGGTGAAGTGAGCCATGACAGGTGTTGAATGCTTATGAAGGGTTACGCTGTTTTTTTGTTTCTTGCAGGGCTTTTTCTAATCATGGCGCCTCAAGCGGTCTTGTCCCAGGGCTGGTTTGACCTTTGCACCCCTTCTGAGTGGAGCGAATGCACAGGCTGCTACGAGAGCACAGTAACTAATCTGGAGATTGATTGCATAATATCAGAGTCCAGGCAGTTTGATTCCTCATGCGGTGGAGCTTTGTGCGAACTCAGCAGCTGCGTCCCTTCAACCGAGGTCTGTGACGGCTTTGACAACGATTGCAACGACCTGGTTGATGAGGGAGGGGTCTGCGAAGTGAGTGAGCTTCCTCCCGTCAGTTGTTCTTATAGTGTGCTGGCTTCTTTGTGTTCCAGTTGTTATCAGAAGACATTCAGTTATGTTGGTACGGACTGTTTGATTAGGACCGATGCTGTCCTGGATTTTAGCTGTAGTTCTGGTTGTGAGCTTGATGAGATTCCTCCTGTAACTTGCACTGAAAAGTTCCTTGACAGCTACCGCTGCTCAGGGAACGAACGGCAACGCGAGAAGTTGACTGCAGATTGCTTTACTGACCAGTGGGTTGCGGTTGAGAGCTGCCAGCATGGCTGTGACCCGGCAACCGCGTCATGCAAGCCGGCTCCGGCGGCCCCGGCGTGCACGCCCGGGAGCGCCTTGTTCGGTAACCTGCCTGGTGTGTCGGAAAAATGCGATTCAGGGGAGGTGCAAGCGACGTGCAGCGCAGCCGGGCAGTGGAACTTCGTTGCCTGCCTGGAGCCGCTTGCCGCGTGCGTTCCTGCAACGGATTGCTCTGCTCTTCCATGTGGTAGCTATGACAGCTGCGGGACCTTCTGTGGCTCCTGCCCTGTTCCTCCTGTCGTCCCGCCAGTTGTGCCTCCGGTAGTGCCTCCTGTCGTCCCGCCAGTTGTGCCACCTGTTGTTCCTCCTGTTGTTCCTCCTGTCGTCCCGCCAGTTACGCCTCCGGTTGTCTCGCCTCCGGCTGTTGCCGCGCCAAAGCCGTTGGCTGACGTCCTTGTGAAGTTCCCGTTCCAACCGCTGTTCCTGCGGTCTGTGTCGTTTCCAGATTCGGATTGCGTGAGGCCTGGAGAGACGGCCGTGCTGGCGGTGAAGACACAGAATCAGGGCAGGGCTGCGTTGAAGGATGTTTCTTTTGCAGTATTGGTTCCTGAGCTTGGCATAAGGAGCAGCAGCGGTCCTTTCAGGCTTGCATCAGGAGACAAAACAACCCGCCTGCTGAGGATTGACGTGCCTGAGGATGCGGTTGAGGATGTGCATATGCTGCGCCTTTCCATAACCAGCAACAAGCTTAAGCGGTCTGTCCACAGGCCTTTTGTTGTTTCAGGCAGCTGCTGACATTCTGTTTCTATTCTAGAGTAGCGTCGCTTGCAAAAAATTTATATAATGGGCATCCTTTGTTTTTTTCCTGAAATGGCTTTGTCAAGGTTTTTTGTTGCTGTGCTGGTTGCTTTTGTAGTCCTGTTTTCACTGTCAGCAGGCGCTGCCGCTGAGAAGGTTGTCAAGATTAAGCGGGTCTCGCAGGAAGGCGGTTCCGGGGCTGCAGTCGTGAGCATCGGCCTTGAGGGGCTTGCTGGCATTACAGACTCAAGGATTGCGGTGTCTGTTCATGAGCAGGGCGTGAGGCGCGGCAGCAGGGTTGATTTTTCCAGGGATAATAAAAAAACCATGCGCATTGGTATTCCCGTCTCACCCGTTATGGACACTTACATTAGGGTTGTATTTAGCAGCGACGAGGGCAGGCGCGTCAGGCACATCCCATTAATAGCCACTAATTAGTAGCTAGCTAAATTAACTACTTTTATATGCTAAAATAGCGAAATGTTTATATAGAAGCCGCAGTTATCATCGTGAACATCTGCGCGTATTTCACGCTGAAAATTTGCAAAACACATGTTGGGGTGGTTTTAAGATGAAGATGTTGAAAGGATTGTTTTTGTCGGTTGTCATGGTTCTTTTGGGAGTTCTTTTTGCCGTGTCGGCGCTTGCCGACAAGGTGCCGGTTTCAATAAGTGCTGTTGAGGTTGACGGTTTTGAGTTAAGTGCATCCGATGTCAATGTAAGGGACCTTGAGCGGGGTGAGGAGTTCACGCTTAAGGTCAACATCAAGGCGCTTGCCAACGCAAAGGACGTTGAGATAAGAGCGTTCGTTACAGGATTTGAGTTCTCCTCAACTGAGGACATAAGCGATGAGGTGACGCCTTTTGACGTCGAGCAGAATGTCAGCTATGTCAAGACGCTCAAGATGAAGCTGCCTGAGAGGGCGGATGAGGACAAATACAGGATAAGAGTCATAGTCGCAGGCAGGGACAATGATGAGCTTGTCCAGAATTACAGGATAAAGGTAACCCCGACCGACCACGAGGTTGTCATAAGGGACTTCAGCGTCAACCCTGAGGAAGGCATAATGGCCGGAAGGGCCGTGCTTGCCACAGTGAGGGTGAAGAACATAGGCGACAGCAGGGAGAATGACGTCAAGGTAAGGGTTAGCATACCTGATCTCGGCGTTACAGCATCCCCTGATTTCATTGATGAGCTTGATTCGGAGGAGTCGGCAACGTCCGAGGAGTTCTTCCTCAGGATTGACCAGTGCACAAAGCCCGGTACTTACGATGTCAAGGCAGAAGTGACTTTTGAGGAGGGTGACAAGACAGTGGTTGCCAAGAAGCAGATAACTGTCGTGAAGGGCCAATGCGAGCCGGCTGCAGTCCAGTCGTCTGTTTCGGCTGGCGGGGTCAAGATTGCCTACAGCTCAGAGCCGCAGAGCGTTGAGCAGGGAGGCGCTGCCGTTGCATACCCTGTTACGATTGTCAATGAGGGCAACTCCGCGAGGAGCTACAGCGTTTCTGTTTCAGGCGCTGACTGGGCAATCGTCAGGATGAGCCCTGGCAACGTTGTCAACGTCAAGCCCGGTGACAGCCAGACCGTGTATGTTTTCGTTTCAGCCAGCCGCAGCGCGGCTATAGGCGCTCAGGGCTTCGTGCTCAGGATAAAGGACCAGTCAGGCGAGACAGTAAAGGAACTGCCAATGTCTGCCAGCGTTGTTGCTTCCTCAACCAGTGGAGCGGCAGGCGTTGCAGGGATGGTTCAGCTTCTCCAGCTTGGCCTGATAGCCCTGATTGTGGTGCTTGTCGTTGTCGGCGTTGTGGTTGCCTTCAGGAGGGTGAAGGGGCCTGGCGGCGAGGGCGAGGGAACCCAGACTTACTACTAAGGTTCTCTTTTTCTTCTTTTTTTTAGCAAATCTTTAAATAATAGAACCTATTCTAAAGTAGTGACTTGTTTGGGGAAAGAGTGTTGGGTGGTTTTTGATGCCTAAAAATGACGCTGCTGTCATGTTCGTGGTCATGTTGTTCCTTTTCCTGGCATCTTTCCCGTTCGTTGTTATCGTGGCTTTGCATTCAGGGATTCTTCCTTCAATCAAGCTGAGCGTTGGGCTTGAAGGGCTTGCGCTTGCTGCCATTGTCCCGCTTCTTGCCATTCCGGTAGTTGCTGTTGCCGTGCTGCTTACAGTTGCAGTTTTCAGGAGGATTCCCCGGCATGTCAGGAAGCCCGGGTTCTACCACTGGGAAAAAGGTGTTTTCGCCCCGGAAAGGGAGGCGCTTCCAGAGCCGGTCCGGCCTGTGAATAATATTGGTGTTTCTTCTAATCCCCGGCTTAATCGTTTTTCAGTTGCCGCCATAATTATTGTGCTGCTTGCAGCTGCTGCCCTGCTGGTTCTCTTCACTCCCGCAGTCAGGGAGAGGCTTGCCGGGTTTGACTTTGGGTTTGCAGGGAAGAATGCAACTTCAGAAGTCGTGAAGCCGGCAGTCCCGTCTGCCAATGTGGAAGGTGAGGCCGGCGCATCCCATGTTAACCTTACCGGGTTTTTCATCGGCGTGAAAAACGTGGCATACTGGCCTGTTGGCGCTGTAAGGGCGCTTGGCGGCGGCATCAGGAAGGCAATTGCCGGCGTTTACTCCAGCGTAACTCACAAGGTGAAAGGCGTTCCCCCAGAGGCTTGGCGCATTGCGGTTATCGGGATTGTTGTCCTTCTGGCAGGCGCTGCGTTTTTTAACTCTTACAGGTCAGGCCAGCTTTTTGGGCTTCGCGGATGGGTTTCGGATATTGCTGCCGCAATCTGGAGAAACAGGTTCCGTGTTGCCCTGCTTATGGTCGCTGCCGCTGTTGTCGCTTCTGCAATCGCAGTTTTCATCTTCCGGAAGCGGTTGCTCTCATGGTTTGGCGGATTTGGGGCAGGTCCTGCCGGCGTGGTTTCTTCAGTGAGGGACTTTGTTTCAGCATACCGGCTTTACCTGCTGATTGGCATTTTTGCGCTCCTTGCCGTCATAGCGCTTCTTTTCGTGCTTGAAAAAAAGGGACAGGGCAAGGGTTAGCGGCCGCCTGTCACGCTTATTAGCGTGTATGCAATCCCGGCAACGAACATGGCCGCAAGGATGGCATTGGCAATCCTTGGGCAGCTTATCCTGTATTCCGGCTTTTGCCAGCGCATTTTTCGTGCCTTCAGGTGCATGACCGCCAGCAGCGCGCCTTCCACTCCGCCGGCTACCGCCCCTGCGATTCCCAGCGTTGCGATGAAATTCCTGGCGCCGAGCAGGAACGCCATTATTGGCAGCGCGCAGGTAAGAATCCATGCGGATTTCTTGCCGAGCCCGTAGTCGTACATGTACATCTCTTTCAGGGCCAGCCCGAGAGCTATGAATGACGTGCTCATCACTAGTACGGCAAAAAGGTTTGCAAGGATGGCTGCGGTTCCTCCAAGCGCTTCGCCGATTCCCTGCGTTGCAACCTGCTGGGTTGATGTTCCGCTTGTTCCAACTATGGCTATCGTGAACAGGGAATACAGCACGATTGGAATCAGCCCCCCGGTTATTATTGCCATCCTTAGGAGCTTCCTTCCCCTGCCGCCCAGTTCCTCCTTCATTTCCGGGACAGCTACAGCCCCGAGGAATGCAAAAAGAACAACGCCGTATGGCAGGAAGATGTTTTTCGGGTCAACAGGGGTGAAGTTCCCCTGGCTGAACCTGTCGGATGATGTTGCTGCCGCTACTAGGGCAATCATGATGGTGATTGCCAGGAATGATAGGAACAGTTCTGATTTCTCAACAGCCTTCAGCCCAAAGTAAACTATTAATGAGGCGGCAGCAAAGAATGCCATGCTGCCTGCCGTCTGGCTTATGCCTGGCAGCATGGAGCTTATGGACATTCCAACGCCGATTATGTACGCCAGCAGCGCACCATATATGCCTGCAACCATGGTTGCTGTCATGAGGCGCTTTCCTGTTTTTCCAAGGAGTCTTCCAGCATAGCCCGTAAGCTGGTGGTTGCCCTTCGTTCTCAGGGCAATCTCGCCAAGCATGAGGTTGACAAGCATCATCGCAGCGCCTATTATGATGATGTGCAGCAGGCCGGCAGCAAGTCCCGCTTTCGCAGCAACATACGGTATGCCCAGCACCCCTGCCCCGATTGTTGTTCCGGTAAGAGTGGCAACTGCCTCAAAAAACCTCTTTTGCATGCAATCCGGATGCACTCAGCTAAACATTTAAATATATCGGTGGTGAGGCCGGGTAAGCAAGGGGACGTAGTATAAACTATCCGTAACATTTAACTGGTACGGATGGGTATAACCCGGCATTATGGGGGCCTCCAGTGATTGGAGAACTGAGCCGCAAGGCGATGATTGACCCATAGTAGAAAGCCTCGGATCAGGGTTCAAATCCCTGCGTCCCCATTTCTTTCATGTGATTGCATTCAGGCCAGGTCCAATCAAAAAGCTTAATAACCGGCGCCCCAAAGCCTTTTTTGATATTCCATGCCTGTGAAGAACGCAACGCGGAAGACACTGATTGCGTCAAGCTCCAGGGTTGCCGATTCTGTGTTCGGGCGCGCCATTGGGCTGATGTTTTCAAGGCCGACAAAGACTGCCATGATTCTGGAGTTTTCCCGGGATTCGCCAATAAGCCTGCACACGTTCTTCGTTTTTTTCCCGATAGACATAATCCTCGTTGACAGTCGCATGCGCGTTGTTGAGATGCATGTGCGCATGCGGCCATTCACGACTTTTGTAGCCCGGAAGGTGGCAAGGCTCGTCATTGAGCTTCCCGCTGGCACGATAGCGACCAGCAGGACGAGGGTTGGGGACAGGATTGAGCTCCTCCGGGTCGTTGAAAAAAGGACGGGTAATGGCCGGCGCATCACGGTCTGCCGGGCATGATGCATCATAGGTTATCACATCCCTTTCCACTTTTGAGGGGTCACAATAATTTAAATATAGACGCTCTTCGCACGGTGGCATAGCATTCGCTGGGGTTCGGGAGAGCGTGAATGTGCCTGGTGGTGGTTCAAGGGCGTTTCCAAAAAGTTTAAATACAACCTAACCAAGAGTATGATTCATATTCCAAGCCATATCGCTATGGCATCATTGAATAAAAAATTGAGGTGTTGAGGCTTGTCATTTAGTGTGGGTTCATTATTTTCACAAAAAAAAGGTTCCATCCAGAGCTTCGCCATGCTGGCCGTCGTTGCCGGACTGCTGGCCATGATTCTGGTAAGCGGCACAAGCGGCCCTTCGGGCGCGCAGGTGACAACACCATTATGGGTGCAGGTTTCAGCTGTGAATGCCACAGTCAACATCTCTGTGACCAACATTGCAGGCAGCACTATCGCCATTAAAAGGATAGACATTACCCGGCCCGGGGGCGTTGCCAACCACGAATGCGGTGGGCTCCTGCCGGATGGGTGGACTTGCACAAGGCCTGGTGCCACTCCGACTGTTGTGCAGTTTTCAACAACCGGTGCAGCCATAGCTGCCGGTGCATCTGCGTCTTTGCAAATTAACATAACCCCGCCTGCCGGCGGTGGAAACCAGTCCTTTGTTGTGGACAGCTTTGAGAGCGCTGGCGGTGCCAACGCCAACACATCCAACATGAATGTCAATGTTTCAGTTGACAACGACTTCCCGTATGTCACTCTCGTGAACGTTTCAGATGGCACCAATGTCGTGAGCGGGGCTGCCATAAGCAACCGTTCCATCTTCCTGAGCAACACATCGGCAGGTTTGGTCTTTGTCATCAACGCGTCCGACAATGCATCTGGTATGGGCACCGGCAACGTGACACTATATTATAACTTGAGCACGCTTGGCACCGGCAACCTTAACCCGCTGCTCATTGACTACCGGAACGCTTCACTTGTCAATGTCTCTGTCATCACAGCCACTAACGGCAGCTTTGGCCAGACAAACCTTTACAATGTTTCCCTCAACCTTAGGGGAATGGCAGCGATTAACGGCACCAAAATTGGCTTCATTATAGTTGCGAATGACTCTGTTGGGAACGCCAACGTGAGCAACTCCTCCATCTCTGTGCCGGTTTCAACATACATCTACAACTTTACAATTGATTCAGTCGGCCCCCAGTTCGTTGATGTTGAAGTGAGCAACGGCTCGCAGATAAGGAATATTACCGGTGACGGCAGCCCGAATGGCCTGCGCCAGGCAGTGAACTTCACCGGGACATCCTTCGGCAGCGGCGTTGAGTATTTTGTCAACAGCAGCGTCTTCCTCAACGTGACCGTGCTTGTGAGGGATGACGGCGGCGCGGGAACAGTAAAAGTTGAGTTGATGAACCGGAGCGGCGCATTCATGGAGATGGCGTTGCTGGTCGGCACTAATGGCAGCACAGGTCAGACAAGCTGGGTGCTTAACGGCTCGCAGTCAGGCGCCAACATATCCGGAGGGAACTACAACATCACCGACCTTGTCAAGGCATTTGGAGGCGATGGGAAGTACAACCTGACCTTCAGGGCAACCGACAACGTGAGCAACCAGAACTTCACTTACAATTTCACGGTTGAGGTTGATGACAGCCCGCCGACCGCCTCGGTCTCTTCCAACATTTCCATAAACGCCACAAACCTGTTGTCGGCCAGCAACGCTTCGCTGGGCAACGCCACGCTCAACGCCACGGCATTCGTCTTGAGGGTTGAAACGAGCAACAATATCAACAACGTGAGCGCCAACATCAGCGTAAGGAGCGAGGCAGGTGGCGTGTTTAACATGAGTTACGAGGGCGGCACGCCTTCAGGCACTTCAAGGTGGAATCTCACCATTGCCAACGGCACTACGGCAAACCTGAGCCAGTTCTGCGCTGGCAACCTTGCCGGTGACGGCACCAGTTGCAGCTTCCGATTCAACTTTTCCGACTCCATGGGAAGGTATAATGACACCATAAACCTGACTGTGTACATTGACTCAATAACGCCGGCTGTCACGAACATCAGCCTTTCCCCGCTCAGGATAAACCTCTCAACCATCGCCTTGATTAACGTTTCAGTCAACGACACTATCGGCCCCATCAGGAATGCCAGCTTCCGGTTGAGGATTGCCAGTGGCATTGACGAGGGCGGGTACAGTGACACCCAGGTGAACATAACAGTCAACAAGTATGTAACAAACGTTACCAACTGGATTCCGATGAGCCTGGGCACCGGCAGCAATGCCCCGATTGGCACAAACGGCACATGGAACTTCACGCTCAACCTTACCGCGCTCAATTTCACCGACGGCAACTACTCCATCGAGTTCAACGTTACCGACAGTGCCGGCCGCCAGAACGTCACGGTTTCAGTGGCCAACATTTACTTTGACTCCACCAGGCCATATAATATAAGCATACTCTCGCCTGCTTCCAACTCGTTCCACAGGTCAAACGTGACCTTCAGCGGCAGGTCCGCTGTCAACATCAGTGCAGTTGCCAATGAGAGCAGCCACCAAATCACTGGCGGCAACCAGTCCGGCCTGCTCAACGTGAGCTTCCGCCTGGAAAACAATACCCACGCCTGGCCTTGGGTTGAAGTGAACACATGGACGGTTTTCACCTCGCTTGCCAATGGCGGATTTTTCAGCCCGAGCCCTGTCAATTTTACCGACTGGGGCGGCCAGGCAATCAACGCGACCAACGGCAACTTCACCATCCGGCTGAATGTTACTGACACTGCCGGCAACCAGAACACCACGGTAATCATTAACCTGACAATTGACAACACCGTGCCTTTCGGTATCAGCATTGGCTTCCCAGGCAACAACCAGAACCAGAGCGCCAACTTCACGCTCAACGTTTCAGTGCTCAATGAGTCAAACATCAACACCGTGCAGTTCAGGTGGGAAAACGGCTCTTATGTTGATGCCAACAGCATTGGCGGGAATGTGAGCGACTGGATTAACATGAACAGCATTGAAAGCCAGAACAATTCAAGGTGGAATGCTACATTCAACCTGACTGAGGGAACAGCCGCTGACGGTAACTATTCAATCGTCCTTAATGTTACAGACAAGGCAGGCAACAGCAACACTTCAACGTTCAACAACATAAACAGTTCAGCATTCATACAGCTCCTGCTTGACAGGAGCAGGCCCGAGGCCGTTGCTGTCGGGAGCTTGGCCAACAGCCAGCAGACAGACGACTTCGTAATCAACATGACCACAAGGGATAACAGGACGTGGAGCCAGCTCATCGGTCTCATCAACTCAACCAACATAAACGCGACAGCGTTCAGGCTTGAGAACAGGACGCACAACCTCAGCTACCAGAACCTGACCTTCCTGACCACGAACCTGGCACTGACGAATGACTCAAACGCTACCAATGCAACCTTTGAGTTCACCTCTGTTGCCAACGGCAACTATGACATAAGGTTCTGGGTCAACGACACTGCCGGCAACCAGAACACGAGCGTGCTCATAACGAACATCACCCTTTNNTGCCTTGACAACATTCCCGCAACCCTGACATTTTCAGTCAACAACGTCACGCCAGCCATCACCGGGGGCGGCGGCATTGTCGGCAACGTCAGCTTTAATGTTTCCGTGGCAGAGAACCTCCCGATTAACATAAGCATCACGAACACCACTGTGGCGCAGGCAAACACCTATGGCGTCTTTTACAGGATTGAGAACTCAACCCACAATTCAAGCTGGATGCCAATGAGCACGGACAGCTTCAACCAGACAAGCGTGAACAACAACTCGCAACAGGCCCACCTGGCAGTGTTCAACGCCACCAACAACACAGGCGCACTGGCTGACGGCGATTACAGGATAAGGATAAACGTTACTGACAAGGCTAACAACCAGAACACCAGCACGTTCATAGGCATCACAGTCCAGAATGGCGGGAGCAAGGTCCGCGCAGTGAACCTGACCTTCCAGGGCGGCCTGTGGAACGGTTTTGCAAACAGCAGCACAGACAGCTACACGTTCCTGCTGAACACCACAACCAATGCCACATGCAGGTACTCGCTTGACACCGATGTCACATACTACGATGACATGACGAGCACAATGTCCAACAACGTGAGCAGGGAGCACACCCTGAGCTTGGGTCCGAGGCAGGATGCCGGCGCAGCAGGCCACACACTTTATTATGCGTGCAAGGATGTTTCAGGGAACTTCACTTCATCCGAAGGCGCTAGGAGTTCCTTCACGTTTGGCATTGACACGAGAAGCAGGTATAATGTGACTGTGCCTGGCAAGACTGACAACAAGTGGCCGAACTACCTGCAGGCCGCATCGGCAGGCAGCGCGAACGGCTGGAGCAGCTTCACGCTTTCCACGCTGGCCTTGTCAGACACGACCTTGAACTCCACGGCAGGCGGCTACAACACCACCAACGTGCTTGCATCCATGCTCCAGGGAACAGCCACCGGTAACTTCACGAGGATATACGCTTACAATGCGAGCACCGACACCTGGCAGAGCTTCAGGGTGGGGCAAATCGGCAACCTGTTCATCAACTTCAGCGACGAGTCAGAATACTGGATTAACGTCACCACAGCAGAAAGGATAGAAGTAAGGTAAGGGGCCGGTTGCCTGATAAAATTTATATAGCTGGTGTTGGCAGGTCGCTTCTGTTTTTGGCACGCGGGGGAATGAGGGAATGAAGCAAACACGAAGCTTGGCATCAAGAGCAATTGCAGTGTGGCTGTTTGCATTCGCTTTACTCCTTTCATCTGTTGCATTTGCGGCCAGTTCGGCAAACCTCAACACCTTTCTTGGTAACGTGACAATAAGTGGAAGCTTTGCCAAGGGTGGCTCTGTTGTTGACGCTTTCATAGGAAGCGCCTCTTCTCCTATCCGGAGCTACACTGTCGGTTCTGCCAACGTACTCCCGGCCAATTTCACAGTTGATCTGCCCTGCAATGCTGGCAGTACAGTCTTCCTGAAGGTATGGGGCATCAATGCTACAACGCAGGCATGTGTCAACCAGAATGTCAACTTTACCAACCTTTCCGTCTCCCTTGTTGCCACTGACGGAGCCTGCAGCTACTCAAACGGCTGCTCAAGCGGGATTTGCTGCTCAGGCACGGCTCAGGTTAACTCTTCAACTTCAAGCGGTACGTGCAAGTCCACATGCGCAGCTGCTTCCACAGACACCGGAGGAGGCTTCAGCGGTAGCAGTAGCGGTGGCGGCGGTGGCGGCGCTGCGGGTGGAAAGGCAGCGACTGAGGCACCGACTTCTGAGACTGTTGATATCGTGAAGGGCTCGTTGCCAGACTCTTTCAAGGAGGCCGCTGCATCAGGCAATGTTGATTACACGACTGTTGCAGCCCCTGAGACAAAGGCGGTTCCTTCTGCTCCCGAATCTGTCGCTTCTGCTGTTGAGAATGTTGAGTCATTTGTGAAGACAGAAGAGGCAAAGCAGGAGTTGAGCAGCATCCAGCAGGCGGTTTCTTCCGGAGGGGCTGCCAGCGTGCAGTCGTCAGGAGGTTCTGTTTCCAAGACTATTGAGGTTGTCAAGGCAACCAACAAGGTCTCAAAGGCTGAGGTGGTTGTTTCAGTCGTCAAGCTGTCGGTTTCCGCTCCCTCCAGCAAGGACCTCAAGAATGTTGAGGTTGTTGAGGTCATTCCCAAGCTGGCAGCAAGTAATGTTAACCAGGTCACTTTCAAGGGCGAGCAGCCGGCAGTGCTTGAGGCAGACCCTGTCGTGAAGTGGTTCTTCCCGCAAATCAGCAAGGGCCAGACGAAGGACCTTAGCTATACAATTAATAAGGATATTCGCAATGTGGGCACAAGTACTGTTGCTGTCCAGGGCAGGGCTGACGCAACTCCTCCTGTTGTTGCCCCTCCTGCCCCTCCTGCTGCAACCGCGACAGGGGGCGGCGAGGTCGCTGCTGGCGAGGTTAAGAAGCCGACGCCTGTTGGCAGTTTCGCTATTGTTGCTGTCGTGGCTGTGCTGGCTGTTGGAGGCTGGCTTTTCCTCAAGGGCAGGAAAAGGCCGATGAGGTAATTTTTATATACTCCTGCTGCTTGTTTTTCTCAGGTGCATGGTCCGATTGGATGGAAAGGTAGCGTTTCGCCTGTTGGCGCTTTTTGTCGTTGCGGGGATGGTCGCGTCAGTTTTCAGCCTGCTTTTGCTCGCTGCCTCGGCTTCTGATGGGGGGCCGATAAGCGTCGTAGTTTATGTAAAGGATGGCGCTCACCAGATGCAGCTTGTCGGGGGATTTGTCCCGCTGTCTGCCAATGTTAACTCAGCTTCAGTGCTCCGTTCCATTGGTGACGGCGTGCTGGAGGAGCACCGCTTCTCGTCCTTTGACGGCTTCACCGCGACCGTGAGCCGGGCGGCTTACGAGCAGCTCAGGCGTGACCCAAACCTGCGCGTTTTTGAGGGATACAACATTTCCGTGCTGCTTGATGGCTCTGCCCCTGTTGTCGGCTCCACTTTCATTCCCGGCCTTGTCTACAACGGGAGCAACATCACGGGAAACACCGTTACCGTGTGCGTTGTTGATACGGGAATTAATTACGGCCATCCTGCGCTTGGCGGCTGTACCTCCTCGCAGTTCCTGGCAGGCACCTGCGGCAAGGTTCTTGGCGGATATGATTATGTCAACTCTGATAACGACCCTTCTGATGACCACAGCCACGGCAGCCACGTTGCCGGCATTATTGCCTCAACCGATTCAACTTACAGGGGGATTGCCCCAAACGCGTCGCTCATTGCAATGAAGGTCTGCAATAGTGAAGGGACATGTTCGCAACCCCATGTCACTTCGGCAATTGACTGGTGCATAAGCAACGCTTCAAGGTTCAATATTTCTGTCATCAGCATAAGCCTGGGAGGCGTTGCTAATTTCACGACTTACTGCGATAGCGACGGCACTGAGAGTGCAAATTTATACGCCCTGCCGATTGATACTGCTGTAATCAACAATATCTCGGTTGTCATTGCTTCAGGGAATTCTGCCAACAAGACCGGTATCAGCGCTCCCGCCTGCATAAGGAACGCTACTGCTGTTGGCTCAACCACGAAGCAGGATGCCATTTCAAGCTTCAGCAACAGGAACAGCATTACCGACCTGTTGGCGCCTGGCAGTAGCATCCGGTCAGTTAACTATCTGGGCGGCTTTGCAACTTCCAGCGGCACTTCGATGGCTGCGCCGCACGTTTCAGGGGCCATTGCCCTTCTTGCCCAGTTCAGGAAGCTCTCTGCCGGCGTCAACCTGACGCCTTCTGAGGCGTTTCTTGCCCTTAACACCACTGGAACCAACATCACCGACGCTGGCGGCTCCGGAATCCAGTTTGCCAGGGTTAATGCTTACCGTGCCCTGCTGTGGCTTGACACCGATGTCCCAAGCATCACTTTTGTCAGGCCGACCCTGGTGAACAACAGCAACTCATCGTCAACTGACGTCTACGTCAACATCACCAGCAGCGAAGTCCTCCAAAATGCAAGTCTGGAGTGGAACAACAACACCCACATTGTCAATTACAGCATGAACGGTTCCGGCCTGTACTGGTGGAGGAATCACAGCTCAGCCGGCTCCGGCGTGATTGTTTACAGGGTGTGGGGCAATGACTCTTCCGGCAGGTGGGGGGTTTCGGTTAACCGAACTGTTCAGGTGAATAATACCGCTCCCGTGATTGGCTTGTTCCTGCCAGTGAACATTAACCACAACATCACAGAGCCGGCCAACCAGACGTTTAACGTCACTTTTTCGGACCTGGAGGGCGACTTGGTCATCATTGACTGGTATGTCAACGGCACCCTTCAGCCGGCAGCGCGAAACGCCAACTTTACTTTTTTGGGCAATTTCAGCCAGGCATCTAGGTTGTCCAACGGCACTTACAATATCACTGCCCTGGTTTCGGATGGAGGGCTTTCAAGCCAGGTTAACTGGACCTTGACTGTCAATGACACCAATCGCGCCTTGGCGTGGGCGAATATTTCAAACCAGGCCGTTGCAGAGGACGCGCCGTTGAGCTTTTTTGTTGTTGCAACCGACCTTGACAACGATACGATAGCTTACTTTGTCAACAACACTGCAAACTTCACGGTGAATTCAAGCACAGGCAACATTTCCCTGAACCTTTCCACCGTTGCCAACCTTTCCGGCATTTTTTACCTGGCGATTAACGCGTCTGACGGCCTCGCAAACGCTTCTGAAGTCATCTTCGTCAACATCACCCCCGTGAATGAGTNNGTGAATGACACCCCGTCGCTGTTCCCGCTTTCAAACTTCACTGTCAACGAGACTGACTTCGTGAACTTCACCGTGATGGCTGACGATGCCGAGAATGACCTGCTTAATTTCACGGTTAATGACACTGTGCGCTTCTCCATTGTGAACGCCAACCGCTCGGCTGCAAACTTTAGCTGGTTGACGAATCTTTCCGCCTCGGGAAATCTCCTGTTCATTGTCAACGCAACAGACTTTGGCGGTTCCAGTGTTGGCTTTTTCAATGTTTCAGTGATTGACCGGCCTGACTTTGACGGGGATGGCGTGCCTGACGTTTATGATCCCGATGCTGACAATGACGGCTTTGCAGATTCCCAGGATTCGGTCATTGGCAACTTCAGCACGGTGAATTCCTCGACGCTTCAGTCATCATTGCTTAATGTCACGATTAACGGCTCGGTGAACGCGTCAAGGCTTCTCAACGGCACGTTTTTCGTGAACGTGTCAAACGGCAGCCGTTCCTTGCTTGAGTTTTACTGGAATTTCAGCCTGGGTAACCTTTCGCTGAACTTTTCTGTTGACATCCAGGATTCGGCATCCTCGGTTGGCTCAATCCTTATCCGGGGGCTTGTGCTGCAGCAGGGCCAGGCCAAGAACATCACCCTGAACCGGGTGAGCGGTAGCGAAAGCGTTTGCATTAAGGACGCCGATGTTTCCTCAATCAGCAATGTTAGCAGCGGCTGCAACGGGGCTAACGAGACATTGGTTTCATGCCCGGGCATTGCAGGCAGATACAACTGTTCAATTGCAGGAGACAGCCAGTTTTATCTTATAACAAATGTCAGCTTTACGGCGGCCCTGGAGCGGCCTGCCCCATCTCCGGTCGTTGTTGCGAACAATGACGGTGGTGGCAGGGGAGGCGGTGGCGGGGGCGGAGGCGGGGCTGTATCAGGCGCCGGCTCACTGGCAAGGGTATCCCAGCTTTTTACCTTGCTCAGGGAGGGCGATACCGCTGTCATGCGGATTAACCGCTCGGTTTTTGCATTCACGAAGGTGAGGTTCACTGCGGCAGCCGCCCTTTCCAATGTTAACCTGGAGGTTGCCCTTGTCAACTCGTCCAACGTGACCGCATTGCCAGTTGCCGGGCGGTTTGCTGTTTACCAGTATCTCGGCGTGAAAACCGGGCTTACGTTCCTTGACATATCAGAAGCCGGGATTGAGTTCAGGGTGCCGAAGGGCTGGCTTTCAGATGAGGGCTTTGTTGCCCGGGATGTGGTGATGTTCCGCTTCTCTGGCGGCTCGTGGGACAGGCTGGGTGCTGTGCTGTTTGGTGAGGACGAAGCTTATTACCATTATTCTGCCGGGCTGCCGGCGTTTTCCCTGTTTGCCGTTGCTGCGGTAGGTGCTCCTGCCAAGAACGTGACCGCCTGGCAGTTGCGGAACGAAACAGCAGCATTGGCAAACTTCAGCGTTGCTCCGCCTCAGGCCGTTCCGGCCGCGCATGCGCCTTTTGTGGAAGGCAGGGAAAGGGGCGTGTTTGCCGCTGTTGCGGCCGTGCTCATACTGTTTGCCGTTCTTTTCGCGTTGAACGCTAGGAAGCTGAGACAGCAGGAGATGATTGACGATTTCGTGTCCGGTTTGTTCAGGAAGCGGCGGTAGCTCAGAACAGCGTGTAAATGAGAGGTGATAATGGGGAGGATGTTCCGAATATTATCAGCAGGCCGACAAGGGCGATTGTTATTATCACCGGCAGCAGCCACCACTTCTTCCTTTCCTTCATGAAGCTCCACAGGTCCCAGATTATTGAGAACTGTCTTTTGAGGAAGCCGTCAGTGTCCTTTTTCAGGATTTCCGCGGTCCTCTGGTCAGGTTCATCTTTTGGCTTTTCTGAATCGCTCATGTTTCCCTGCGGGCTTGCCTGCTGTTTTTAAAATATCAGTTTGTCTATTAATCCTTTGCCAGGGACTCGCTGTCCCATGTGTCTTTTGGATTGTCTTCCCTTTTGATTAGGAATGTGTCCATCGCGAGATAGTCTATGCCTGTTCCTGTGAAGCACAGGTAGGCATGCTCTGGCGTCATGACTATCGGCTCCCCCCTTATGTTGAAGGAGGTGTTCACCATTACCGGAATGCCGCTCAGCTTTTCAAACTCTTTTATGACGCCGTAGTATCTTGCGTTGTGCTCCTTTCTTATGGTTTGCAGGCGGCCTGTGCCGTCAACGTGGGTGATTGCAGGCAGCTTTTTTCTCATTGCTTCCTTTACGGGGTAGACGAATGACATGAATGGCACGTCCACATCGGCGTCAAAGTATTTCGCTGCGTCTTCTGCCGTGACAACGGGCGCAAACGGCCTGAACTGCTCCCTGTGCTTTACCTTAAGGTTGAGTATGTCCCGCATTTCCGGGTTGCAGGGGTTGGCGAGTATGCTCCTGTTTCCGAGGGCCCTCTCTCCAAACTCCATCCTGCCCTGGAACCATCCCACTACCTTGTTATCCCACACGAGCTTTGCCACTGTCCTGAGAAGCTCTTTCTCTGCCAGTTCAGTGTATTTGACCCCCCTGTTGTCAAGGAACTGTTTTATCTGTTCGTGGCTGTATGATGGCCCGAGGTCTGCCTTTTCCATCGTGGCGACTCTGGGCTTTCCCAGGAGCAGGTGGTAGACTGCTGTTGCGGCCCCGACTGCCGCCCCCGGGTCTGACGGCGCAGGGGGAATGTATATGTTTTTGAAGGGGGTCATCATCGTGAGCTTGCCGTTTGCAACTGAGTTAAGTGCAACCCCCCCTGCGAGGCAGAGGTTTTTGGTTTTTGTCAGGGCGTGGAGGTGGTTCACTGCCTTGAATATGGCTTCTTCCACCGCCTTTTGCAGGGATGCTGCTATGTCCTTGTGCCTTTCCTCAACAGCGCTTTCCTTCTTTCTGGGCGGCCCGAACTTTTCCTCAAACTTCCTGCTCAGCATCCTTGTGCCGTGGTGGTAGGTGAAGTAGCTCATGTCAAGGCGGTAGCTTCCGTCTTCCTTCACGTCAATTATCGTCTTGAACTGGTCGTAGTATGTTGGCTTTCCGTAGGGGGCGAGCCCCATTACCTTGTATTCGTCATTGTTGACCTTGAAGCCCAGGTGCGCGGTTACTGCGCTGTACAGGAGCCCGAGCGAGTGGGGGAAGTTGATTTCCTTCATGAGCGTTATGTCTGAGCCTTTGCCGTGGCCAAGGGTTGTTGTCGTCCATTCTCCAACGCCGTCTGCCGTGAATATGGCCGCTTCATTGAACGGCGAGGCATGGAATGAGCTGGCGGCATGCGCAAGGTGGTGGTCCACGAAGAACACCTTGCCGTCGTATTTGAGCTTCTTCCGGAGTATGCCTGGTATCCTGAGCTTTTCTGTTACCCATCCAGGCAGGGCCTGCACGAACGCCTTGTATGATTTTGGGAATGTTTCTATGTGGGAGCTTAGCAGCCGCTCAAACTTGAGCAGTGGCTTCTCGTAGAAGCCCACGGCGTCAACCTCCCTGGCGGTGATGCCTGCTTCCTGGAGGCAGTATTTTATGGCGTTTTCCGGGAATGCTATGTCATGCTTTTTCCTCGTCCATCGCTCCTCCTGCGCGGCAGCCGTCACCCTGCCGTCCTGCAGCAGTGCTGCCGAGCTGTCGTGGTAGAAGCATGATATTCCGAGGATGTTCATTTTCAGAATGCCCTGTAGGCCTCCTTTTTGGTGTGGTCTTCTTTTTTCCTCTCGTGCCAGTAGGTCTTTGCGTTCCTGTCCTGTTTCAGTTCAAGGAATTTTTTCCTGAATATTTTTGCAGCGATGGCCGTTGCGGCAACTGCCGTGAAGTATGTGACGGTAAGCAGCATTGCGTTCACCAGGGAGGCCACTTTCCTGCCTGTGAATTCCAGCGGCCTTAGCAGCCGTTTCAGCGATTTGAGAATGTCAGCCATGCTTGCTTTTGGCGGGTTTGCGGCTTTTTTTAAATGTTTTGCAGAAAAGTTTATATACGATTCCTGCGTGGCTCCCTTAAGAGGTTAAAGAGGAGTGCAATGAGTGCTTTTGGCGGTTTTAGCGGGAGGGCTGGTATTTCCGCCTCTCTGGCTTCCGCGCTTGTGCTTGCAGCAGTGCTGGTAGTGGTGTTTGGCTCGTTTGGCAGCAGCCAGGGTGATGGCAGTTGCGGCAGCTTCGTGCTCCGCGGCACTGTGCTGAACAGCAGCTTCCATAACGCGACCTCCAATAATGTTTCAATCTGGAACAGCTCCTACGTTAATGTTTCAATCTATAATATGTCCTTTTCGCAGTTCGGCGAGCCTCAGAGGAAGCTCGTGAACATGACGAACACCTCGTCCATGAACGGGTCGTTTGAGCTGAATGTCGGTGCCAACAGCTGTTCGGTGCTTTACACGCTTGATGTCGTTGCGTACAACATGAGCGGGTGGAACGCGTTTGAGGTCGGCCCGGCTTTCCCGCCCCTGCCGCAGCAGGCCCTGAAGGGCTTCCTTGACAACGGCACGATTTACCTCCAACCAGCAGCCACACTTAACCTCACAGCCCAGAACGAGACCCACAACATCTCGTTCAGCAGGATAATCTTTGACGATTCCCTTGGCTTCCCGATATCTGAGGATTTCATGTCCCTCGTGTGGAACGCTACCATTGTTGTGCCAAGGGCGAAGAACTTCACTCTCATGCTGATGAGGCCTCCTGACTTCACTAGCGTCGGGAATCCTTTCAACCTTGCCATGCCGCCGCAGACAATAAGGGTGCAGAACGCCTCAAATTACACCAACACGTCATTTGTGATAACGCTCACCAAGAACCTCTCTTTTTCCCAGTACATAATCTCAGGCAACATAACCATTGACGGCACCAATGCCACTCCTGTCAACATGACCCAGATTGTCCTAAAGCTTGGGATTGCCGGGATGATTCCCCCCAATTCTGACATCCAGATGCAGAATGGTGTTACAATAAACTACACTCCCGGAGGGGGCACCCACATCGCCAACTACAGCGTTGTTGTCATGGGTTCTGAGTCTGGCATCTACCAGATTGTGGAGTTTTACGCCTCAAATACTACTGCAACAAGCTCAGGTTTTGGTGACTATTATGCATACTTCAGCAACTTTACCGTTACAGGCAGCATGAGCCACAATTTAACGCTGAAGCGGCTTTCAGGCAACTATTCAACGGTAACCATTGGCAACCTCCAGCTCAACACCAGTTTTATCCGCATTAACATAACAGACTCAAGCGGCCTGCCGCTTGATGATGCCCACATAGAAATCAAGGTGGACAATGTTGGGCACAGGTCTTACTTCCCGACGTTCAGGTACATGGCAGACCAGCTCAGCGGGGGCATCATCCGGCTTCCGGTCCTTAATGACAGCAATGCCACCGTGCTGGTATTCAACCGTAGGTATGCGCCTCTGAAGTTCAGGCTCAACATTTCAAACGCTTCGAGGGAGCCGGGGGGAATAATTAACATAGCGCTCAACACGTTCAAGCCAAGGAAGTTCCAGGAGAATGGCAGCTTTGAGGACTTCTCCGGCTCAAAGGCTGGCCAGTTCAAGTTCATTTTCATGAAGAACAGCGCTGAGTGCAACGTGTTCAATGCCAGCGTGAGCAGCTGCCGCCTTTTTCCCGATGACTTTGACGCTGGCAAGTTTGACCCCCTCAAGGTCATGGTAACCGGCAAGGTGAACCTGCTGCTGGAGATAAACACGACCGGCGTCAGGGTTTACTTTGTTGGCGTTGACATGCTGGCATCCGGCCCGCCCGAGGCGGCGATGAGCGAGAACCCGCTTCAGCGGACGTCCAATGGGACATTTTACCAGGAAGTTTTCAGGTTCGGCAGCGCCGCACCGAACATCTACGACCGGGTGTTTGTCGGCATACATTACAATCAATCGCTTGTCAACGATGCCGGGCAGATTAACTTCACCATCCGCGAGCTTTATGATGAAACAGGCCATCTTGCGTGGAACAGCAGCGTCACACCAAATTCCAGCATACCGCCTGACTGGTCAGACTACGACACAGGGTGGTTTAACACGACCAATGGCGGGATGAAATGCACCAACAGCGAGGATTCCAACGCCACCAACGCAACGTGCTTTGTCAATACCACGACCAATTACGTGTGGGTGCACCTTCCGCACTTTTCGGACGACGCTGGCGGCCCTCAGGGCGACCCTGATGTAACACCGCCTGCCGCCCCGGTCCAGGTGAATGTTTCGGCAACTGTTGGCGGGAATATAATGATTAACTGGACTGATTCCCTGAACGAGTCCGGCGAGACGTACATTATTTACAGCTCGGCGTTCAATATCACGAACATCACCTTTTACGGCCACAACGTGAGCAACTACACTGGCAACAGTGTGTTTAATCTCACGAACATCACCGCCGCTAGGGTGGGTCAGGGTGTTGGCTTTTACGTTGACAACTACACGCTCAACGGGACCGCGCGGTTCTACGCTGTTGCCGCGGTTGACTCTGCCGGCAACCTCCAGAACGCCACCGGCGGCCAGATTAACCTTTCCAACAGCAACAACGCGACAGCCAACGATACGGTAGCTCCGAAGGTTCCGGCCAACATAACCTTGACGACATCCGATAATTCAGTCACGATAACATGGCTCAATGTCACCCAGGATATTAACGGCGAGAGCGATTTCTACAACATCACATACTACATATACCGCTCAAATCCGAACCAGACAGCCAACCTCTCAGGAGGCAATGTTACTTATTCCAACATTACGAACTTTGTCAAGAGTGTTCCCGGTTCATCTTTCAATTCCACTTCAGTCACGGGTCTTGTGAGGGGAGTCTACCACTTTGCCGTTCTTGCCATTGATGACGGGAGCAATGCCAATCTGTCGGTGCACACCTCCGGCAACTATGCAAATGTAAGCGTCACGCCAACTTCCAGCAGCGGAGACGGCACTACTGGCAGCGGCAGTGGCGGCGGCGGTGGCGGGGGTGGAGGAACCGGAAGCGATGAGGGCGTGAAGGTGTCGAAGCAGTGGGACGTGCTACCTGCCGGGACTGCAACCATGTCCCTGTCCAAGGCTGAGATTGCCATAAAGGCGATTGACTTTGCAGTCGGGAATGCTGTTTCCAACGCCGGCCTTACCGTTGTCAAGCTGGAAAAGGCCCCTGTGCTCAAGAGGGACGTGCAGGGCAAGGCGTTCCAGTACCTCAGGATTGACAAGACGAACATCAAGGACGCCGACATCTCCGAGGTCAAGTTTGAATTCGCTGTTGACAAGAAGTGGTTTGACCAGAACAATGGGAATGTCAAGGACGTCGTGCTTCAGCGCTACTACAACGACCTGTGGACATCCCTTGATACCTCTTACAAGCGCTCAGACACAACCCACAACTTCTTTGAGGCAACCTCGCCTGGCTTTTCCTATTTTGCCATAGTGCTAAAGCCGGCAGCGGCAAAAACAGGAGGCAATGCGGTTTCCAACGAGACTGCAGCCAACACTGCTAATTTAACCGGCAATCAGTCGGATACAGGGAACGGGACTGTGTCAGGCAAAACGCGCGAGGGAGGCGGCAGCATCATCCTGTTCGTCATTATCGCAGTTGCGGCAGTGGCTGTTGCCGGGTCTGGCGCGTTTTTCATTTCTCGCAGGAGGGGCGGCTCAGGAGGCGGCTTCAGGCTCGGCCTGCCTGGATTCCTCAAGCGCTCAAGGCCGGGCAGAGGGTATGGTAAATCCAAATCAGAGGATGAAGACGCTGCCTCAATAGTGAAGGAGTATGAGCAGCAGAAGTCCCAGGAGAGCTACAAGCCTTCGCAGGACCAGCGCGGAAGGCCCCCGGAAGCGTTTAACTGATAGCAAAAGCCATTAAAAATCTTTTTCCACCGGTCTCTGACCGGTGGCGTCTTGCTCTGGT
>DUGG01000073.1 GCA_013331515.1 Candidatus Woesearchaeota archaeon | reverse complement strand
TGGCAGCAAGCGGCGACAGGCTTAATGACCGTGCGGCGGCATACTTCGTGCACAGGTTCATGCCGGCTGCCGTCCTTGGCAAATCAGCAGGGAAGCGTTTTTTAGTGGGCACGGCAACTTCGGATGACGCCGCAGCCGCCTTGATTGAGGAGTTCATTTCGGGCAAAGGCGTGAAAAGCGCCGGGAAAAAGGCTGTTGAGCTTTTTCATTCCATCACCGAGATGGAGCTTGAGGCGTACGCCAGCATCAAAAAGATTAAATACGGCAGAGCTGCAAAACCGCTCCTGCGGCAAAAGCTTGCAGAGTTCCAGGCAAAGCATCCTGGCACAATCGAGGCGATTGCCCGCTCAAAGGAGAAGCTTGTCGAGTTGCTTGAAAAATGAAGCCTGAAAAAAGAAAGAGACTGGTGTTCTTCTCAGGGTTGACCCTTGTCTCTTTTCTTTCAGTAGTAGGGACCCTTGCCTTCTTTAAACAGGCACTGCTGGGCGTCCTGAGGAACATACTGATAACTGACGTAATCTTCATTGTGCTATACATCATCTGGGTAAAGGTCCACAAGGGCTATGAAGGCATGTACAAATCAGGGCTTGAGTTTGAAGAAGAACGGTAGTGTTTTTCCGCCTTCTGCGCATGAATTCCGGCTTTCAGCCGTTTTACCGTGAAACCTGCACAAGCTGCGCAAGCACATTGTGCGTGGCCGCAAAGCTTCCGGCATTCTTGTGGTTAGTGATATCAATCCAAAATGGCACTGAAACTGCGTGAAAAAATACGCCTTGGCAGCGGCAGTTGCGCTGTTCCTGATTGCGGCTTCGATAACGAGCCGTGAAGAAGCCATCCCGAAAGAGGGATTCTTCAATTATACACTGCACTTCTGCAGCCGCGAGGACTGCATAAAAGAGATAACCGCCAGTTTACAGGCAGCAAAATCGCAGGTGAAATGCGCCTTTTACAGGGTAGACGGCGATTTAATGCTCAGCATCCCTGCAAACGTGCCTGCCTGGATTGTCGTTGACAAAGGTGCAAGGATTCCGGCTGCCGGGAACGTCAAAATCAGCAATGCCAGCTCCAAAGGCATCATGCACAACAAGTACTGCATCATTGATGACACGACACTGATTACCGGCTCATTCAATCCGGTCGAGGAAGCAAAAAGCGACTACAATAACCTGCTCATCATCAACTCAACGGCATTGGCTGCATTTTACAGCAGCGATTTCAGCATGCTCAAGGAAGGCAAAACGCAAGCTCCAGCAGCCGGGCATGCAAGGCGCAAAAGGGCCATTCTCAATGCAACGCTCATTGAGGTTTACTTCTGCCCGCAGGACAACTGCATTGATGCGGTGAGGAGAGCGCTCAGGAAGGCAAACAGCAGCATTCTCTTCGCAGCTTACTCATTCACCCATCCTGAAATAGCGAATGAACTGATAATCAAGACAGCAGAGGGCGTGCAAGTGACGGGCGTGATGGAAAAATCAGGCAGCGGCAGCGTCCATTCAAAATACGCTGCAATGGCGGTAAACGGCATTGGCGTGAGGCTTGAAAGCTCAAAGTGGCTGATGCACCACAAGTTCTTCGTGGTAGACGGCGAGACAGTGATAACCGGAAGCTTCAACCCGACAAAAAACGCTGCGGAGAGGAATGATGAGAATGTAATAATCATTACCAGTAAAGAATTCGCTGGAATGTATGTTGAGGAATTTGATACAATAAACAACAGGTCATCTGCACAATAATACGACTTGTTGCGGCAAATGGCAAAAGTTATGAGGCTTCAGATAGCCTCCTGCCGTCAAAAGCCCCCATGAGACGAGAAGCCGCCGCCAAAGCCCATCCCGCCGCCAAAGTCCATGCTGGAATCGTGATCTACTGAATCGTAACTTCTGCTCGCACCCCCGCCTCCGCTCCTTCCACCGCCATAATCGTAGCTTGGCTGGAATTGATGGTTTGATGACAGCCCGTTCATTATCAAGGCAGCTGCTCCAAGAATGAGCAAATCATCAATGTCTGTTCCGCTCTTGAAGTGTGAATTCTTTGAATCATATCTTTTCCTGATGAATTCGCGCTCAACTTCTTTCAATTTTTGTATTTCTACTGCTATGCCCTGCTGTTTTTGCTTAAGTTCCTTGGCTTTCTCCCTATTTGGATTTATGCGCTGCTCAAGATGCTCAAGGCTTGTCACAGCCGTGTCATCTTCTGTCGAAGCTGTGGAAGAAGCCAGCTCCTTTAATTCCAGGATTGTCCTGCTTTTCATATAGTTCTTTAACATTCCTACGGCAGAATCATAATAAGTTCCCTTTTCATCATCAAGCTCTTGCCTTCTTGTGAGAAGGGCGGCGTACCTTTTGTCTGAAACCTCTATTTGCCTAAAGGTATCCATACGTTCCGCGTATAGCCTTCTGCCATGCTCAATTACGGCTGTCAGGCCAGTCTCTTCCCGCGTTTTTGCATCTGTCTGGCCAACAGCTTCCTCAACGCTGCGCAATTCATGCTTTTTGTCTGCTAACAGAGCTTCTACCTTTGCAGGCATTCCAGTAAGGTGGGCGTATCGCTGCTTTGCTTGCTCATACCCTATGACCCTTGCAACCCACTTATCAAGGATTCTTGCAAGAAATTTTCCTTTGTATTCAGGACTGCCATACCCTCTTTCAAGCAGGTACCCAAACATGGGGTTTGATGTAAACTCATCTGTGCGCTGAAGCTTTTCAGAGCGAGCTTCACCAAGTTTTGTTCTTGCCATAGCTGCCTGGCCCATCAGCTCTTTCATCCTTCGAACAAGCTCAGAATAATCCTTGTTAGAACCGAGTGTGCTGTCAACAACCTGTAAAAGTCTTTCTCTTTCAGAAGCTTTCTCTTCAAGCTGCCCGGTCACATCCATAAGGGAGCTGTTAAAAAATTCTCTAAGCCCCTCTTCTATTGTAATCTGTGATTCTATCGCTTCTCTTTCAGTCCGTTTCCTTTGAAAAAGCTCCTCCACACCTTTTCTTAGCTGCGGCAGTGTCTCCGTTATTGATTTCGCAGTCAAATCAGGCAGGAACTGTGAAGCAAGAAGAGTAAACACCCTTTCCCTTTCCCTTCGGTCTTCCTCTATTGAAGATTCAACCGCTGCAAGCTCTGTGTTTACAGCACGCCTGTCCTGTTCAAGTCCGGAGATTTTATCCGTGATTTTCTTGTATACGTCTTTTCCTTGAATCCCAGTGTTCATTTGCAGCTTTCACCGCCAGGGTTGATGTTCTTGTGCCCTTCCCACCAGGTTATCTGGCCTCCGTCACGAAGGCCATTTCCACTGTATACCCTTTGCCAAGTCAGCATGCCAGACGGCTTTAAACCAAAAGTATTCTGGCCAATACAGCCGTCGGAAGCGTCCGTTTTAACCTGTTCATATACTCCCTCTGGCACAGTTTCTGCCCACTGATCAACAACATCCCAACTGTCAGTTGCCTTGTTAAATACCAACACGGGCAGAACAGTCCCGTCCTTGGAAACCGCCTGAACCCTGAGAAAGTATTCGATTTTTTTTGTCTTATGAACCTCTCCGTAAACTCCCCCAATTATTCTAACCTGATACTCCTGCATGGCGTTATCAAGCCCGGTCAGCTTTGCCACAGCCAGCTTAAGATTAGTTATATTTCTATCGGAAGCGTATTTTTCTGCGTCCTGCCCAATCAAATTTGCCAAGTCAACAGCTTTATCTTCACCCGCTTTTGTGGTTATTGAGGCGTAAAGCGTTTTTGCCACTGGAAGAAGAGCGGTTATATCTGTAAAATCATCCGTTAGCTGGCGTAATTGATTCCCATATTCTACAGACTTATCGCCCTGGCCAGATGCGGCCATTGCCAGCCCTTCATGGTATATTGATTCGGCATCGGCAAGGATGTTTGGAGGTGGGTCAGCCTGTCTTATCTCACTGATAAGCTTCTCAAGGTTATTCAGCGAACCATCAATATTTATCCTGTTGGTTGTTATCTGCTGTGCTTTAGTAATACTCAAGCTAGCTCTTTTAATCGCGCTTTCAATGCCCTTTGCCTGTTGCTTGGCTTGCACTCTGTTGCCTGTAGTTACATGCCTCGTTGCTTTGCCATTTTCAGTGTAAGTCTCAAAAAAAGGCTGCCATTGTCCAATATGCATATATGCTTCACTGATGTTACTGCTTAAAGCATGTTTTTCTTCAGCATTAAAGCTGTTGACTGCATCAACCTGCGAAGTCAGGGCAGACGCGGCATTTTTGAGCGTTTCACTTTGGGAATAAAGCCGTTCAACCTCTTTTTCTGCGCTGCGCTCATCAAAAATCCTGTACGCGCTCATTCCAGCAAAGATAAGCGTGCTAACTGTTGCAAGAGAAATGCCTGAAATTAAAGCTGCTCGTATGGTTTTTCTTGCTATTCTAACTCTATTGACATAAATCCCCCCAAGTTTGTACGCAAGGCTTTTTTTTTGCGGATTAAAAGAGTGCCTGTCACGAGTGAGGCTTTCAATCGCTTCATCAAGAGCAGACCCATCGGCGTTCACTCCTTTTGAAGCGAGCGCCAGCCGTAGTCTCTCCCTGACCAACTCATGGTCAGGAAACGCAAAATCGTCTGCTGAAGTGCCGAGTACGTCGTCCGGATTTATTTCCCGCAATGCATGGTTCATTTCCTTCAGTGGTTCCTCTTACAGTATTTAAATCTTTTGGCAGTTGTCATTCAATAGTAGTCTTAAATAACACGCAGTTGGCAGACAACTATAAATATTGCCTCAAGATCTGATTTTTCATGTCAAACCTCATTATCGTCGGCTCAGTGGCGCTTGACTCTGTCAAAACCCCCTTTGGCAGCGTGAAAGATGCCCTTGGGGGAGCGGCCACTTATTCAAGCTACGCCGCATCTTTCTTTGCAAAGCCGTCAATAGTCGGAGTCGTCGGGAGCGATTTTTCCCGGCAGCACTTGCAACTGCTGCAGCAGCGAGGAATCAATACAGATGGCGTTGAAATCAGAAAAACGGGCAACACATTCCGCTGGGAGGGCTATTACGAGTATGACCTGAATGAGGCGAAGACTGTCAGGACAGAGCTTGGCGTGTTCGCTGATTTTGAGCCGAAGCTGCCTGAAAGCTACCGCAATGCGGAATACGTTTTCCTGGCCAACATTGACCCCGAGCTCCAGCTCAACGTGATTAGACGGATGAAGAAGCCAAAGCTTGTCCTCCTGGACACAATGAACTACTGGATAAGCAACAAAAAGCAGCAGTTGCTGGAGGTTATCGGGAAAGTTGACGTCCTGCTGTTGAATGACAGTGAGGCGAGGCAGCTGTTTGAGACACCCAACCTGGTAAAGGCGGCAGCAGCGGCATTGAAACTGGGGCCAAAATATGTAATTGTGAAAAAAGGCGAGCATGGCGCGCTTCTTTTCAGCGATGGGAGCCACTTCTCGGCTCCCGGCTACCCGCTGGAGAGCATCAAGGACCCGACGGGATGCGGAGACAGCTTTGCCGGCGCACTGATAGGGTATATTGCGGGTAAAAGCAGCAACAGCGAGAAAGACCTGCGAAAGGCAATAATTTACGGCTCAGTCATTGCATCATTCAACGCAGAAGACTTCAGCTTGGAGAGGATGAAGCGGCTGACCATGGCTGAGATAGAAAAGCGCTACTCGGAGTTTGAGATGATTAGAGAATTTTGATTTACCCATCAATCAATCCCAGTGTCAAGTATCCTGGCATCTTGAGGGCGCTTTCGTTGTAGAGGGAAGCGTCGTTGCGGTATTCCTCCCAGCTGTTGTAGAATCGCCGAAACATAACAAATAAAAGCAGCAGCCGTTCTCTTTAACTTTCATGGATAAGATTGTTCTGGCAAGCCCCCGGGGCTTCTGCGCCGGCGTTGAGCGGGCTATTGATGCGGTCGAGAAGGCGCTTGCAAAATACGGCAGGCCTGTTTATGTCAAGCACCAGATTGTCCATAACAGCCACGTGATTGATGACCTGAGGAAAGAAGGGGCGGTGTTTGTTGAGGACCTTGATGAAGTGCCCCCTGGCAGCGTTGTGATTTTCAGCGCTCACGGGGTTCCTCCATCAGCTCACGATGAGGCAGCAAAGCGAAACCTTACAATCATAGATGCCACCTGCCCGCTTGTTACCAAGGTCCACATGGAAGCCAGAAAGTATTCCAGGGAGGGCTATAGCATACTTTTTGTCGGCCACCGCGGCCACGTTGAGGTCATAGGGACCAGCGGCGAAGCCCCCGAGTTAACACAGCTGGTTGAGACTGTTGAGGACGCCAATAATATCCCTGTTTCAAATCCGGATAAGGTCGTGTGCCTTACCCAGACCACGCTTAGCATTGATGACACAAGGAAGGTTATTGAAGCACTTAAGGCGCGCTTCCCAAGGATTATTTTCCCTCCTAAGGAGGACATCTGCTACGCAACCCAGAACAGGCAGAATGCCGTCAAGGAACTGGCAAAGGGCGTTGGCCTGGTGATTGTCGTTGGCTCTAAAAACAGCTCAAACTCCAACCGGCTCGTTGAGGTTGCCAGGAATTCAGGCGCCAATGCTTACCTCGTTAACGATTACAGGGAGATAAACCCTGATTGGCTTGTGAATGTTTTTTCAGTCGGGATAACCTCAGGCGCATCTGTCCCGGATTACCTGGTGCAGGAAGTGATTGGCCATCTTAAGAGTGCCGGGGTTGCCCAAGTCACTGAGCTCGCCACCATTGTTGAAAATGTTAAATTCGTGCTTCCGAGGATATGACATGAGCAATGACGACAAGCAAAATCTTGAGGAAATCCTTACTGCAGTAAGTGATGTGCGGGCAATTAAAAATCTGACTGGCGAACTTTACAGTGCATATTCGGGAAGTAAACTTGAGGATGCTGAAAGATGGGCACTCGAGTTTTTCCTCCCTGAAAATCTCAGACGATTCGTACCATACATTGAGATGCACGCAGATTTGTTCAGGGACTTTTCACTGGAGGATATTATGTGGCTGAAAAGAGAAGGAAATCCAAGAGCAAAAGATTATATGTCTTCTGCCCCGCCTGATGCAATAAATGCCATCCACAGCCATTATCGGGAGGTGCAGTTAGCTGTTTACAAGCTGTTTCTAAGTAGGGATAGCCCGGACGTTGTTCTGGTGCACGCATGTAATGCTGGCAACAATGAGCTGGCTTTATGGGCGGGAGCAATGCTATCTCTAGAGGGGAGCAATTATACGGACGAAGCAGGAGCGATAATCTATGTAGCCAAGCTGAACGTGGCGGCAGCCACGGCCGGCAATATGGAATTCAATCGGCTGAATATCCGGGAACAAGAATTTGTAGGCCGGCTTTTGTCTTTAAGAAAGAGCTATGCTGAAAATCATTCATAGCAATACGAAGCGGTGCAAGCCGTGAAGGGCAACACGCCAGTCTGGCCAAAAAGGGTTACTTCCTTTTTTCTGCAAAGCTCATCAACAATGCGCAGCACCCGCTCCCGAATATTGCCGCAATGCCTGCAATTACAAGCGTAAGTTTCACTGAATGAGCGTCCATTACGGTGCCGAGGAATACGGCAGAAGCGGCATAAGCAATTTTTGTAGTCATGCCTTCAATAGACAGAACTGTTGCACGCCTGTCTGAGGATGTTACGCCGTTGATAATGACGTTCCCTGCAACCTGTACCATCCCGTAAGCGGCTGCCGGCACCAGGAAAAGCAGCAAAGCCCAGGGTGATTTGAGAAACGCCACTGCAAGCAGTGAAACGCCGGATATTGCGGCAAGCGCAAACAGCAGCATCCCTGTCGCCCTCTTTCCCGCAATCCTGTGTCCCATTAACGTGCCAATGGCCATAACCACACTGCCAAGGCCGAAGAGGGCGCCTAAACTACCGAGAGACACCCCTAATGAAATGGCCAGGGGTTGGATAATGAGGAAAAGCACAAGGCTCACCATGGCAAAGAAGGCATTGTATGCTGTAATGAACACAAATTTCCTGTTGCCAAACGCCTGCCTTGAAATGTGAACCAGGTTATGCAAGTGGCACTTGCTCATGATGCGCTTTTCCCTCAGGGGCTCCGTAAGGCTCAGCATAACAAGCAACGCACCTGCACCTGTCACGAGGTTCATGATGAGCGTAAGGGCCATGTTGACGCCAGCCACGTAACCTCCTATTACAGAGCCGGCAGCGAACGAGCAGTACATCACGAATAACATCCTTCCCCATATTGCAGGATAACGCTTTTCCTGCCTTGCGGTAAGGAGCGTATCGTAAACAAGCGCCGAGTTGGCTCCAGACCAAAATGCACTGCTGGCGCCCCACAGGGCCATGGACACAAGGAAGTGCCACACGGCCGTGCCAAAAAGCAGGGCGGCAACAGCCCCAATGAAACACAGCAGCGAGACAACAAGCGATGCCTTCCTGCCCTTGACATCAGCGAAATAGCCGCTGGGAATTTCAAGAATCACCGGTATGACCGCGTAAAATGCCTCAAGCATCATTATCTCAGTGAAGCTCAGCCCCTTCTGGTAAAGGTAAATGACATAAACAGGCAGAAAGAAGTAAGCGGTTGCAAGGGCACTGCCAACGTAAAACTTCGGTATGTTGGTTGTCACATCGCCCATGCCGGGGCAAGCAAACATCAACATTTATAAATATTCGGAAAAGAGCGGCAGCTCATGGATGAAACAGCCAGCTACGCAGTAAAGGACATCTCACTTGCCGAGCAGGGGCTCAGAAACATTGAGTTCGCGGAAAGGGAGATGGGTGCCTTGATGAGAGTGAAAGAGCGCTTTGCAAAGGAAAAGCCGCTGAAAGGGCTTCGTGTCGGAATGGCGCTTCACCTGACGAAGGAAACGGCTGTTCTTGTGAAGACACTGATTGTCGGCGGTGCTGACGTCGCCATCTCAAGTTGCAACCCGCTTTCAACCCAGAACGATGTTGCTGCAGCGCTGGCAAAGTCAGGAGTCAAGGTGTTCGGGTACAAGGGCGAGAACAAGGAGGATTACTACCGCTTCATCAACGCGGTCATTGCGGCAAAGCCCCACATCACGATTGATGACGGCTGCGATTTGGTTTCTGAAATTCACAGCAAGCATCCGGAGCTCATCAAGGACATAATTGGCGGTGCTGAGGAAACGTCAACCGGCGTCATAAGGTTGAAGGCAATGGAGAAGGATGGCGCCTTGAAGTATCCTGTGATTGCAGTCAATGATTCAAACACCAAGCACCTCATGGACAATGTCAAGGGCACGGGCCAGTCAACAATAGATGGAATCCTCCGGGCAACCAACATTTTGCTGGCCGGGAGGAACTTTGTTGTTTGTGGCTATGGTGATTGCGGCAAGGGTCTTGCAAAGAGAGCTCAGGGCATGGATGCCCACGTCATTGTTACTGAAATAAACCCTTTCAGGGCGCTTCAGGCGGCGATGGACGGTTTCATGGTCATGCCAATCAAGGAAGCTGCGAGAATGGGGGATGTGTTTGTGACCGTGACAGGAAACAAGAACGTGATTGACATTGAGCACATGAAGCTTATGAAGGATGGTGCCATTCTTGCAAATTCTGGGCATTTTGACGCCGAAATCAACATAAACGGGCTCAGGAAGATTGCAAATGGCGTGAGGAAGATAAGGCCATTCATGGATGAGTTTGCAGTTGATGGAAAACGAATCTTTATTCTTGGAGAGGCGAGGCTGATTAACCTTTCTGCGGCCGAAGGCCACCCTTCTGCAATAATGTCAATGTCTTTCTGCAACCAGGCGTTTGCATGCGAATACCTCGTCAAGAACAAGGGGAAGCTCAAGCCCGGCGTTCACGTCCTACCTCCTGAAAAGGATGATGAAGTTGCCCGCCTCCAGCTTGCTGCCATGGGTGTCTTCATTGACGAGATGACCGATGAGCAGAAGAAATACGTCAACAGCTGGCAGGAAGGGACTTAGTCTATCAATAGAGACCTGGGCACTTTCTTGCCTTCAACTTCAATCGTTTCCCCAAACATCGCCTTCGGCCTCACCCAAAGCACATGCTCGCCATAAAGTGCGCGATAGACGACCAGCTCCTCAAGGGTTTCGCTGTGCTTAGCTACCCTATGACTTCATACTCATTGCCCTTGTAATGGCGAATCTCGTTAATTATGGAACATTTGCGAGATTCGCCAAATAGCAAATTGCAAGTAAAAAGTTCAAATATTCCTGCAATTTGCTATAATGGCGATATTTGCCTAACTTTACATCCATTTTACTTCCTCAGCGCATCATAGAAAATGTCAAAAATCGGCGTTGCTGTCGTCGCAACGTAGAAGTCCGCCCTGATGCTTGCGCATATTTTCCCAATCCTGACAATGTGCTGCTCAAGCTTGTTCTCGTATTCCATCACGAGCCTGGGGCCGATGTACGTGCGGAGCGTCTCGGCTGACTCTGCGTCCTTCAGCTTGACATCCCCTTCAACCGGGAGGTCGCGCTCTGTCCTGTCAAGCACCTGTATTACCTTTATGTCATGTCTGCCTGAAGCGAGGGCAAGAAGGCCGTTCCGTATCTCGTCAATGTCAACGAGGAAGTCTGAAACCAGCACGATGAATGACCTGCTTGTAATGTTCTTCCTGTACTTCGTCATCATGTCGCTGAATCGTGACTTGCCTGAAGGTTTGATTGAGTTCAGGTAGTCAACCATTTCAAGCAGGTGGCCAACGCCCCTTTTCGGTTGGAAAGTTCGGATGTCATCCGAGAATGTCGCGAACTGGAACTTCTCGTTTTCGCGCAGGGCAAGGTGGGCAAAGCCAACGCCGAGCATGGCACCGTACTCGAACTTTGTCACAGGGCTGCCGTAATTCATGCTCGCCGAGATGTCAACAAGGGCGTGCATTACCAGGTTGCGTTCCTCCTCATACCTTCGGATGTAAAGATGGTCGGTCCTGGCGTATATTTTCCAGTCAATAAGGCGGAAGTCATCGCCTGGGGAGTAAATCCGGTAGTCCTTGATGGTATTGCCCGAGCCTGTATAAAGCGATTGCCTCTTCCCTGTGTAGCTGGAAGCGACTTTCTTGTTTATGATAAGGCGGAACCTGTCCAGCGCATCCAGGAATTCTGTGGTTATCATTCCAGTTTGGGTTGATACCCCGCCCCTTGGGGCGGTATGATTGCTCAATCTATTTCGGGATACCCTGCTGCTTGCGGCGGGGTTCTTCATTTGACCTTATCTAGAAGAATCTTTATCGCGCCGTCTGAAGTCAGGCCCTTCCTTTCAGCCTCAAAGTTGAGGATTATGCGGTGCCTCAGAACAGGGTAGGCCATTGCCCTGATGTCTTCCATGCTCACATGGTTCCTGCCTGATATGAGCGCCCGGGCCTTTGAGGACATGACAAGCCCTATGGATGCCCTTGGCGAGGCGCCGTACTCAATTATCTCTTTCCTGTCCCTTGTCTCGTTCATGAGCTTGACTATGAACTGCTTCAGGTCAGAGCTTATCGGGACTTGCCTTGTCAGCGCCTGGAGGTCAAGGAGCTGCTCCTTGCTCATCACAACCTTCAGCCGCCTCTCCCCGCCTTCGCTGGCGTAGCGTTTGACAATCTCCATTTCCTCGTCATAAGTCGGGTAGGTTACTTTTACCTTAAGCAGGAACCTGTCTGCCTGTGCTTCAGGCAAGGGATATGTGTTGTGGTTTATGCCGCAGCCGCCGAAACCTGCCAGGTAGTTTTGCAATCCCGGCACCGTCAAACCAAACGCCAGTCCTTCAGTATTCTTGTAATTTATGCTTTTCACTCTGTCATAAAATACATCTTCGCTTAATAAGCCTTCAAAATGAACCAGAAGGCTTTCGGCCTCTGCAATGCACAGTTTGTATTGCTCTTTCATATGGCCTTTTATCTGTACGGCCTGGGCAGAATTTTCGCTTGTGTAAAGTTGCCAAACCTGGTTTTTCGATATGGCAAGACTTTTGGAAATCTCAGTCATTGGGATGCCTATGCTGGCAGCAAAAAGTCTTGGATTGTTATCTAAATTTTCAGAAAAGAATGGCTGTTTTCGAATCTCCAGTTCTCTTCTGGTGTCATTTACAAACTGTTTTAGTGAGTCTACGCTCATGACAGTCTCGCCACCTTTTATGCCTCTGTAGCTTCCATACCAGTCTCTTGCTGTTATGTCCGTTCTGTTCTTTAATGTGCGGAAGCTGTTGAACCCCAAAAGTTCAACCAGCCTGAGAACTCTTTTTCTGTCAACAGGCACAACTCTAAAACTTGATTCTGTTTGCCTCTCCAAATCAAGGTTTTTCAGCTTGTCATCACATACCCAGCCGACTTGTTTGATGTAGTTGGCAAAATCTTTTCCTTGTATTTTCATTCTAAAGATTCTGCCATCATGTCTGATCCACAAAAGTATTCCTTCGCGAAGAAGCATGTATGAAATCATGCTGGCGTTATCGGCACTTTTTTGTGTGAACACCACGCTGTTATCTCTGAGCGAACTCTCAAGGGATATGAATGTTTTGAGGAATTCCCTGTTCATTTCCTCAGGGAAGCTTAAAAACCATGAGGGAATTTCTTTATCTCTCCCTCCGGTCACGCAGAACCTTATTCGCAGATACTCAACGAGAGGTTTTGAGTAAATCGTGGCAGTCCTGCAACCATCAGTTTTTGATGAAGAAACGCCAGTTTTAAATCCATATTTCCTGGATATGGCTATGAACCTATCGAGAGCTTCAGGATAGTTCTTTTGTACAGCAGCCACACACTTTTCTCCTATGTAGCCATCAGAAAGTATGAAGGCTATCCAAAAAGCAAAATCCGTGTCAAACAATATCTCTTTGGGAATCGGCTTTTGATTCATCCTTGAAATGGCTTCTGCATGCGTCATTACTTTCCGTGGCTCGTTTAAGGTTACCTTTGCAGGATTAATAATATAATCCTGCTTGGTGAGTTCTTCAGCCTTCTTCCACAAAATAGCCCCGTTCTCATTAACGAGGAAAGGATGGTTCTTCGTAACAGCCAGCTTTTTGCCTGTTTTAGTTGTTATTTCCATCAGCTCATTTTTATAAGGCAGGGTGTAAAGCAAGCAGCTGCCCTTTTCCAGCCTGCCATTTGGGTTTAGCGAAAGCGTCCATGCTTTTATATCGTAAAGCCTTATGCCTTTGGCATCTTCCAGAATGCAGCACTCTTTGGCAAGTTCCAGCAGTTCCTTGCCGGTTTTTAGCTCTCCATTAACAAAAACATGCTGGTCAAGAGATAAGCTTCCCTCCTGCTCAATTGGGTTCTGCGTCGCCAGTACGAAGAATGGGGGCTCAAGCTTGTAGGTCGTGTTGCCTACCGTTACCTGCTTTTCCTGCATCGCCTCGAGCATGGCTGATTGGGTCTTTGGCGTAGCCCTGTTTATCTCATCTGCCAAAACGATATTGGCAAATATCGGGCCAGGGTGGAACTTGAACTCGCGCTTCCCATTCTGCTCCTCAAGCACGTATGTGCCGGTTATGTCGGAAGGCATCAGGTCAGGGGTGTTCTGAATCCTGCTGAAGCGCAGGTCCATGAGCCTGGCCAGGGTCCGGACGGCAAGCGTCTTAGCCAGGCCTGGGTAGCCCTCAAGGAGGGCGTTGCCATCAGCCAGCATTGCGGAGAGTACCTGAGTGACCATTTCCTGCTGGCCAACCACTACCTTGCCGGTTTCCTCAAATAAATCGTCAAAAAGCTTCTTGTAGGCTAACATCAGGCAACCTCATTTTTGCAGGATTATTGTGGAACATATTAATAAAGGTTATTGAGCATCTCACCTTCCGGTCTCAACAACATTCCTGAAGTAACGCCGTATGAGCTCCTGCTGCTCCCTGGGGATGCGTTCCTCCACGCTCTCGGCAGCCACAGAGAAAACCTCCTCAGGATAGTAGTCTGTGAACTGGAGCTCCTCAGGCGGCTTGACATTGGCGGTGCTGAGATGGAACACTGCCGGCTTGAGGGTAACCCTGATCTCTTCTGAGCCAAGCTTCGCCACGCTCGGGACGCCAAAGATGTCCTGAGATGACTTGTCATTGCCAATCGGCACTCGCGTATCAGAATTCCCCTTGCCTGCCTTGAGCTTTGCCTGGAGTGCATCACCCTGTCCGGAATCTGACTGCTGAAATAGGTCTGGGAAGGCGTGCCTGAAAAAACCCACAGAAACCGGAGAGAGCAGGAGTATGATGAAGCAAAGGGCAATTGCAACTATTGACTTGGCGTAAACCCTGCGCTCGTTCAGAAAGGAGGACTCCTCCACCTTGCTAAGGCCGCGCAGCACGTCTGTCTTCAGTTCGTTCACCACGCGATTGTCAACATTGGCGTACTCGGCAGCGGTTGAGAGCTTTTCCTTCAGGTCACGGTACCTTGACTCAACCATCCTTGAAGCCCTGAGGCGGCTTTCCCTGTAAACCGCGAAAGCCAGGTAAGCCAGCCCGGCAGCTAATGGCGGCATAAGGCCGAGCTTGAACAGCGAACTTATCAGGTAAGCAAGCAGGAAAATAAGTATTGCATTGAGAACCTCCTCGAAGAGGTAAATCTTAAGAATGGATGTCTTTACCTCCCTCAGCGCTTCGGTGAACACTCTCATGACAAATCACTCAGCACGTTTTTCCCTGCGCTTTCTTCTCCTCGCAAAGCTGGGATTTCAAAGTGTCAATCTCCGCCGTCTTGCTCCTGATTGTTCCAAGCTGGTTCTCCACCTTGGCCCTAAGCTCTGAAAGCTCGTTCTCCTGGGTCAGCAGGACGTACCTGACTTCCAAAAGCTCGTCGCTCTTCCTTTCAAACGCAATCAGCGTCTGGTTGAGCTTTTCCCTTGTTGATTCAAGCTCGGCATCAAGCATCTCCTTCGCTCCCGTAAGGTCTGTGTAAAGCTGGTCAAGCTTATCCTTGTCAAGCTGCCTGAGCTGGAGTTCGGAAGCCGTCTTGTTGAGCTCCCTCAGCTTGGAAGAGAAGTTGCTGTTGATTGTCTCAAGCTGCCCTTTCTTCTCCTCAAGCTCTGTAGAGACATCCTTGTAAGTTGACTGGAAATAGGTGGTTATGATGACCGTGCCGACAAGCACGGTTATTACCAGTCCAAGCAGGGCAAAGTTGACGTTCCGTTTCATGTACATTTTCATCGCTCACAAATTGGTTGACTTATAAAGTTTTTTTCTCGTTCCTCTCCCAAGCCCTCCTGATTGCAATTTCAGCTAGGAACGCGACAAGCGCGGCAGCGAGCGGCAGCCATGCAAGGCTTTTTCTTGATGTCACAAGCATTCTGGAATCCTGCCTGACTTTATCAGCAAGCGCGTCCTTCTGCTCAGGCGTGAAAATGCCTCCTCCGGTTGATTTCACAAGCGTTTCAAGCTCAGCATCGTAGCCGAGGTTGTAAAGCTCAAGCGGGTAGTTCACTGCCGCTGCGGCGTCAAAAAAAGAGTGCCAGCCGGCTGATTCAGGCCTGAACTCTGTGCTGTAAGCCCTCTCGCCTGTCTTGGCAAATTCAAGCCGGTTGTCCTCTGGCATCCTGTTGGAAATGACTTCAATGCCGAAGTAGTCGCCAAGGAACGTGTCCCTGACGCTGACATCAACTTGCTTGTTCCTGCCAAGGTCGCCTATGGCCCAGTTCACCGCCCTGCTGAGAAGCACAGAATTATCCCTGTTCAGGAGCTCGCTGGCCCAGCCCTTGCCATCATCGGTTGATATGGCAACAACCTTCCCAAGGCCGAGCCGCCAGACCGTGAGCACCGGCCTGCCTTCCCCTGTTGCCACCAGCACATCTGCGTTGGACTTCGGAACAACCTGGTTAAATCCGGATATTCTCGCGTTCAGAAGAACGTTCCGCGTTATGAAATGGATGTTGCTCAGCTTTTCCAGCCCGCCACTGTTCAGGATTATCTTCAGCCGCTGGGCCTCTGTTGGCTTGAGGTAAAAGCCATTCCCTGCACTGGCAATCTCCTGCATGTGCGCCTCATTGGTGCCCTTGCCAACCCCAATTGCGTAAATCCTGGTGCCCTGCCTGGCTGCTACCCCTGCCGCCTGGATGTCATCACCCTCGCCCGACTCCTGTCCGTCAGAAAAGAGTATGATGCTGTTGCTGCCGGCTTCTTTAGCCAGAAGCTGCCTCGCGGCTTTTATTCCCTCGGCTATCCTGGTGCCGCCAGTGAAAATGAGCGATTTGACAGAATTTTCAAGGATTGTCCTGTTCTCAGGGGAGAGCCGGTCCAGCCCCCTTACTACCGTACTCCAAGAGTTGAATGCAACCACTGCAACGCGGTCATCTGGCTTCAGGTCGCCCAGGATGCCTATGGCAAGAGCCTTTTCAACATCCTCAACTGTTGAGTCGCTCCCTGAGCCGAATCTTTCGCCCGTGCTCTTTGAAATGTCAATGAGAAGCACAATATTAACGAGCTTCTTTGCCTCGTCGGCGCTGGTGCCTACCCTTACGGGAAGGAGCCCCTCAAGCGGCTTGTTCCCGTAGCCGCCCTTGTCATAGGAATTCTTTCCCCCAAAGACAACCGCGCCATTGCCATCGTCAATGAAGGCGGAGAGCTTGTCCGCATCAATCCCGGATGCGGGAATGTCGTTAAGAACAATTGCATAATACCCCCGCAAGTCAACCCCGCCAAGCGAAGGCAGGGTGGTCAGATCATACACCGGGGTGAAAAGCGTCTCAAGCGGGGAGTTCCCCGCTGAAACAAGAAGTACCTTCGGCTTCTTCTCAACCTTTACAGAGCGATAAAATACGTTGTTCTCGGGAAAGAAGTCATCCGCTTCAATCGCCGCTTCAATCCTGTGGTAACCATCAGAGAGCTTTTTGGTGAACTTGAAATCGGAGGTGCCGCTCGCTGCTTTCTCCAGAACAACCTCGCCATCAAGCTCCACGACAAGCCGGTAGCCGGATGGCGGCGCAGCAGCAGGGGCCGCCTGGTCAACAGTTACGATAAACTCGTTGTCTATGCCAACAGTGGTCACCCTTGGCCCCTCAATCCTGACGGACAGGTCGGTGCGTACCTGATCAAGGTAGAGCAGGTTTATGGTGGAGTTCATCACTGCCGCAACGCCGAGAACATCGCCAAGCAACCTGCCTTTTGTTGCCCTGCCGTCAGAAACAAGAAGGAAGTTATCATTGCCAGTCATGCTTGCCAGGATTTCATCACCAATAGCCGAAACATTCTCGGAGCCAATGTTCCTGGCCTTCACAGGGATGTTATCCTGAAGCCTCTCCTTCAGGAGGTAAGCAGCCTCCCTGTCAAAGATGTCAAACGACCTTGAGTTGTCAATGAGCATTGTAAGCACCGGGTCTCCCGAATTGAGTTCCTGCTTCACCACAGCCGGTTGTGCAAGCGCTGCGATAAGGCAGGCCAGCGTTACCAGCCTGAGCGCAAAAACTACAAGGCGCTTCCTCACCTTTGCCTTCCCGTAATCTTTCCATCTCTCTCCCTTGAGGGCCACAAAGTCGCTCCTTATGATTAAGAAAAGCGCGACTGCCATGGCAGGAATCAGAAGCAGAATTCCCGGGTTCTCAAAAACTGCCATCAGAGATCCCCCCTAATTTTGATAAGCAGGAGTTCAGCTAGCACAAGCAGGATCGCTCCGGCTATAAGCTTGCCGTCAAGCGCCACCTCGCCCTTTTCCTGCGCCACTGACGTGACCAGCAGGGCATCCTCAGCGGCAACTTCAAACGCCGTCTCAGACCTTATGTCTGACTCCTCGCTGCTCAGCAGGTTGGCAGCTATGGTTTTGCCTCCGAACGAGTAAAATCCTGCCTCGTCAAAAAACACGCTTGAAGTCGTCACACTGCCGCTGGGAGTGGCAACTTCCTGCTCGCCAACAACATCAATCCTGCCAGTCTCAAAATTAAAACCGGCTATGTCCTCTGTTCCAGTCAAGAATTCCAGCAGGTTGTCCCAGAAGACAGGGTAGATATAGGAGGACTTGACAGTGGCCTTGTCATCCAGGAAGCCGTAATAAGCAGCAAACCCATTCCCGTGCGAGTAGACGCTCAGGAGCGGGCTCCCGTCATCGGCAGAGACGAGCACGGCCATCCCCCTTTCAGCTCCCTCGGCTACTGATGTGCTTGCAATAACATAATCCGTGACAACCCCAAAATCAATTCCGTTCGTCAGCCGATTCACAACCTTCACATCCGCCCTTGACAGGTTTCCCTGGCCACCAATCCTGAGAGGCATGCCAAGCTGCGATGCCACTTCGCCAAAACCGTCCTGGGCCATCACGACAAGCCCTGTCCCGTTTGAGACAACCCGGTTTATCTCCCTGTAAAATCCCGGAAGCATCAGTTCCCTGCTCACATTATGGATAATAATCACATCGTAGTCAAACCCCTTGATGACCGGGGGAAAGGCAAGCTCCACGTCAACTGTCGGCAGTGACTTAAGGGCTGCCATCACATAGCTTGAGTCTGAATTTGTTATCAGGAGCGCCCTTATCCTCCTTGCCGGAGAGCTTATGTAAAGCCTGTTGTCAACCGCGAGATCATCATCCTGCATGATGGCAAGCTCCACCTTGCCGTTAAGGGTGTCGAACACCACAGGCTCAACAGACCTTGGCTCAATGACCATCTGCTTCTCGGCAAGCACGCTTTTCCCGCCAGCAACCTTCACATCAACTGCCTTCTGAGCATCATCATAGTTCCTCACAAAGGCCGTGGTCTGGTACTTGTTTATTTCCAGCCCGACAAAGCCGACGTTGCTCAGCCCGCTTACTGCGCTTTTGTCAGGGCCAAGAACACTGACGAGATCAATCACGATTCCCCTCGCAGAGAGCGCCCTTTTGGCAACAATCACGTCCGTTCCCTGATTTGCCTGGAAATCACTCACCACAACAACCCGGCTCTTTGCAGCCTTATCCCCAATCAACTCGCCTGCAGCAGTAATGGCATCCCCAAGATGCGTATCGGTAGCCCTGGGCCGAAGTGCAGAGAGAACCTTCCTCGCCTCGCCCGCTGTCCCCTTCTCAAGTACAACAACAGGAATGTTTTCAGCCAGGACAATGCTAATCCCGCCCTGAAGCTGCCCGGCAGCCATGTCAACCGCCTTGTCAAGCCTTGTGTCCGGAGCGCCCTTGATGAGCGCACCCATGCTGGCTGAAGAGTCAATAACAAGGACAGTGTGTGTGGCCAGAGCGGCGTTTTCGCTCTCAAAAAACGGGGAAGCTACAGCAAAAGCTGCCGCCAGTATGGCTCCAAACTGGAGCAGGAATATGAGATTCTTGACTATCTGCCTGAAAAGGGTGGAAAACCTCGTGACGCCAGCGTCCTTCATGAAAAACATCAGACTGGGGATGGTGCGCTCCTTTGGCCTTGGGCGCCGCATGTAAAGGAGAATCAGGGGAATCACGGCAAGAAGAGCAAACAGTCCGGCAGGATTCCTGAAAGGCATAACTTGCTTTTGCTATTGCCTATATAAAAGTTTTAGCTTTCGCAATGGTCACTTCCCGAACTTGTAACCATTTGAGCACTTTTCCGAGCAAAAGCGGTAGTGCCTGCCCTTGAACTCTCTCTCCACAGCGCCCTTAACCTGTAGGAGCGGCTTCCTGCACAGGGCGCATTCAGCCACCTTTTCCTCCTCATCATAGCCCTCCATGAACGCTTCCTCTGTCGGGCTTATCTCGTCATTCTCCTCCTGTTCCTCGGCTTTCTCCTCCTCGTAAATGTCATTCTCCTCTTCCGGCTCAGCGGCATCATCAAACCCGTTGTCATCATTGCTTTTTTCCACAATAACCACCTTTCACAGCCCAGCTTCCGCTGCTTTTTATTTCTTTTCATTCATTCTCAGGTTGCTCTCCTGAAATTCGCCAATCCTCCTCTGCAGCCTGTCGCTTGCCAGCTTCCTGTAAGGCGCCCAGCTCTTCCTGAAAATGCCGGGATAAGCCTCAAAACCCTTCTTAAAAAATTCAACAGTTTTTGGGTCGTGCATGTAGCCGCTGCCGAAATCATCGCCAACTGCCTGCCTGATTTTCTCAACTTCAGCATCCCTAGTCACTTTAGCAAGTATTGATGCCGCAGAAACAGCAGGCCAGTTCACGTCAGCCTTGTGCTCAACAATCACGTCCATCTTTTTATTATCAACAAGCCGCAGAAGGTATTGCCTGTAAGCTTTAATGTTGGGGCTGGGGCAGTCAACAATTGCCTTTTCAGGCTTCAGGAAATTGACTATATCGGCTGCCTTGTGAGCCTCCAGCCAGTTGAGGTTCATGCCGTCGGTTGACTGGACAGCAGCATCTATCTCGGCAGGCGTGACAGGAATAATCTTATATGACTCTACAATATCGATAATTTTCCCAAACAGCTGCTGCCGCTGCCCGGCAGAGAGAAGCTTGGAGTCCTTAACTTCAATTTTCTTAAGTTCCTCAACCCCCGCGTCATCCGTAAGAATGCCAGCCATCACAAGCGGCCCTATGATGCAACCCTTTCCGGCTTCGTCAATCCCACACACAAGAACCATCAGAAACACCCATGCGCCGCTGTTTTTATTTCTTATGCCAGCTTGACAAGATTCCCGTTTTTCCTGGCCAGCCTGAAGCAGAAAATGTAAACGGGCCATACGAAAACAAAATAGGCCGCTGCCACAAGAGTTGGCTTCCACAAGCCGACAGGTGAACCCAAGGCAAGGTTTCGTGCAGCCTCAAAAATATAAGTGTATGGCATTACTGCCGAGACTGGCTGGAGGAAGCCGGGAAAGACTTCCCTTGGGAAGAAAGGGGCTGACAGCAGCACGAATGCCTGCAAGGCCGTCCATGAAAGGAAGCCATACCCCCTTCCAAGAACAACAATCATGCCTGTTATCAGCACAGCCATCGCCAGCGAGGTCAAAAGCGTCAAAGCCGAGATGGCAGCCACGAGAGGAAGCTCACTTAAAAAGTCCCATCCCGAAAAGAAAGCCACGGCCGCCATCAGGGCAAGGACCGGAGCCGAAACAACAGTTGCAGTGAATATCCTCGCGGCAACATACTCAACTTCAGAAACTCCTGACAGAAACAACTGCTTAAGGCTGCCAAACCAGACATCCTCCATCATCTGCATGTTCACAGTGCTCTGCGCGACATAGGCAAAATTCCAAAACAGGCTGATTACCAGCACAAGAAGGCCCGCCTCAAAAGCAAAAGACGCCGAATATGACGCATAAAAACCCCACATCAGCATGGTTGTGAGCGGAAAATAAAATATCTCAACCAGGCGCCACTTCGATCGCCTGATAATGAGCAGATCACGATACACCAATGCCAAAATCCTTCCAACGTTCATCTTTGACCAACCATCTTCACAAAGTATGCATCAAGGCCGGCATGCCTTTTCCTTATCTCCGAAACTTTCGCTACCTGCATGATTTTTCCTCTGTTGATGAATGCAATCCTGCCGCAAAGCTGCTCAACCTCACGCATATAATGGCTGGTGAGCACGATTGTAGCGCCCAGTTCACCGTTGATGCGCTTAATCTCCTTCCTGACCGTTATGGCTATGTCCGGATCGAGGCCAATTGTCGGTTCATCAAGCAGCAGCAGCTTCGGCCTGTTAATAAGCGCATAAGCGAAAGCAAGGCGCATCTTTTCACCGGTAGAGAGCACGTCAAACCTGCTCTTCGCAACCTTATCAAGGCCGAAAAGCGCCAGCAGCTCATCCCTCCTGTGCCTGCGCTCAGACCTGCCCAGCCCATGCAGGATGCAGCCAAACGTCAGCACGTCAGATGGTGTAAGCGCCCAGTGAAAGCGCTCCTCACCGGAAACGTAGCTTATGCCCTGCACAACCTTGCCGTTTATGACGTCACAGCCAAAAACAGACACATTCCCGGAATCAGGGTAAACAATTCCCAGGGCAATGTTCAAGAGCGTGGTCTTCCCAGCGCCGTTTGGCCCGAGAATGCCGAATATTTCCCCTTCCTCAATCTTCAATGAAACATCCTTCAGGGCGTAGAACTTCTCCTTTTTCCCACCATCACCGCGGCTGCCAAACTGCTTGGAAACGCGGGAGATGCTGATTATTGCCATTGTAACAGAAATTTTTCAACAGTTTAAAATTGTTCCTAAAAAAATAATAGCGGGGGGAAGACTTTCTCTCGGGGTACAAAGCGTACTCCAAACTTTGAACTTCCGACTTAAACATGTGGAAACTCGCGCGTCCACATTCTGTGGGTCTCCCAACCAAAAGTGGTTATGAGCCTTCCGAAGCAGCAGGTCTCTGCTACACCGGGCACTCCTGGTTAGGCGGTTAATAGCAGAAAGCTACTACCCTCTGCCCTACCCCGCTATACTATTGACAAACTTGGACCTGTTTATAAATATTTGTGGAAAGCTTCATAAGGCAGAAGGTTGCCCTGACCGGAAATGGCATCTGTCGGTGTTGACATCGTCCACATACAGAAGATAGAGAAATTGCTGAGAAGCGTTGAAGCCGCAAGGAAGGTTTTTCATCCAAGCGAGCTTTCTGACAAGCGCCTTGAACATATTGCCGGGATATTCGCGGCAAAGGAGGCCTACTTCAAGGCGGCAGGGAAGGCCCCGGAATGGCTTTCTGTTGAAGTCACGGCAGGGGAAAACAGCGCACCAGGCATATCCGTTGCAGGAAGCAGGGTAAAGCCGTCAGTGAGCATAAGCCACGACGGCGAATACGCCGTAGCTGTTGTTGTAATATGGTGAAAATGTCAACGCTGGCTGGCATAATCAGGCAATTTCCCGAAAGGGATAAAACCGCAATAGTAAGCAAGACAGGATTCCGCACGCTGAAGTACAGCTACCGCGAGCTGCACTGGAAAATACTCAAGGCAGCCGCACTCCTCCAAAGCGAAGGTATCAAGAAGGGGGACAGGGCAATAATCTGGGCACCGAACTCGCCAGAATGGGGCGCGTTCTTCCTCGCGTGCACCCTGACAGGCATCATCGCCGTTCCCATTGATGCCCACGCAAGCAGCGAATACATCAACCGAATCCAGCAACGGGCAAAGGCGAGGATAATCTTCCAGACAAAGTACAGGCCGAAGCTGCTGAGGATAAAAACCCTGCTTGCCGAGGAATTTGAAGGGCTGCTTGAAAAGGGGAGCGGACGCCCTCGCCTGCCAAGGATAAGCGAGGCGGACGTTGCA
>DUGG01000071.1 GCA_013331515.1 Candidatus Woesearchaeota archaeon | reverse complement strand
CGAGCCAGATACGGCAAGCCCGAATAGCGTGAGGGCTTGACGAGGGGCGAAGGCGGAAGGGGGTTATAGGGGGTCGCAACCCCCTATTTCATGGAAGAGAAAGCTGAGAGAGGAGATGAGCTGGGCAGCAAGGACATTACCCCATTGGTTGACCTTGCATATTCTGAATTCAGGAAGTCACATGGCGCGTCGTCAGCGTACAAGAAAAAAATGAGGGACTACATCCTGACCGGCAGATGCGACGAAGAAACCACGGAATTCCTTGCCCTGGCCAAGGTCGGCCATTTTCCTGAAATCGCCAGGCGCGAGGAAGCAAGGGGACTGCTGGCCGAGATGCCGGAACATGATACCAATGCTGGCGTAAAAGAAGCGGTAGTCAACTACTTCGCAGCCATGAAGCATGGCTCAGCCGGCACTGCACACAAATCAGGTTACCTGGCAAAGGAGGTATCCCTGAGCTTAGAAGAGGCGCTTGGCATAGTAAATCCTGAAAGGCCATTCTTGTATGGAACCAGGGAACTTGCCGAAGCTGTTGGCAATGGCGGCTTTGCAATCCCTATGCAATTCAATGCAGCAAAAGGAATTGCCTGCGTTCCCGAATGGTTGATGCATCATTACCTGCCCGTAAGCGAGTTCGGGCAGATTATCACTATTTTCGACAAGGCGCTCGTGTACATGGTTGCAAGCTATGTGAAGCACAACAGCGAAATGGTTTCGGTACTTGATGAAATCCTCAAAAATGACCGGAGAAACCTGAAAAGCGTTCTTGTGGCCGGCATAATCATGCGCGCGATACTGCCGGATGGGCATGCACCTTCCATGAGGCTGTACCCTGACAGCCTAATATTCACCGCAAAAACAAAGGAAGCGGTCAGGCGCTTAATGGGAAGCATACGGGAAAGCCGCGAAGGAATCCCGGGATTCCTGGCCGAAAATTTTGGGATTCCAGAGAATGAAATCCTGCTCGATGAGCTTATCGGAATGCATGTAGAGCTGATGCACGTTCTGCCATGCAGGCGTACAGCTGCGCATACGCAATTTCAATTATGAGGCCAATGGAATTCTATCAAAAGCACAGGGCCAACATAGCGTCTAATCAATTTCTTGCCAACATCCTGAATCTTTACGAGATGAACGCCCCTGCGCTGTCAAGGGACTTCAGGACAACAATCCAGGAGATTGTATCGACAAAGCCTGGAACCTTTGCCAAAGCCAAGCGCATCTTCGGGGAAAGATTCTCTTTTGTAGGTACCGTCCTTGAACGAGGAAAGGACGTGATGGGCGAATTATTGGTATCATGACTGCAACCGCTTCCTGTTTCTCCTGTACCTTTCAGGGCCCATGCCCAGCCGTTCCATGTCCGTAATACAGGGAACGCAGTAAACAGGCATCTCAAACCTGGCTGAACAGAGGTCTGCATTGCAAACGCAGCACCTGCCTGAATCATTGCGTGTTTTTCCAGCCATGTGCACGCCATCCCTAAACATAAACCGAAATGAAGTATGTAACCATGGCAGCTGCAGGGTATAAGGCGTTGCGGGCAAGAAGCTCCCTGGCGGCCTGAAGTGCATCGCCCTTTTTCAGCCTTTCGGGGAATGAAGCGCTTCCGGTGAGCATCCCAAACAGGAAAACAAGCGAGGAAATGACAAGCAAAGCCTCCGGTATTGCGGAGACGGCGAATGCAAGGAAGCCGAAGGCAGCATAGTAGAGGGGGACTGCCAGATGGAACAAAAGCAGGAACAGCAGAACAATGTACGAGGCTGTCCTGGTAGCAACGCCGGCTGCAAAATAGTCAAGAGCGAAGGCAGCAATAGTGATTATTGCCAGCTTCTGGAGCAATGGAAAATACTTCCTTGCAGTGGGCAGCTCCTCCTTCGTCATGGACGCAAGGAAGACGCCGACAGGAAGGCCAATGTAAGAAACTAGGACTGCCGCAGCAAACTGTGAGAAGCCCATTTTACTGCCCGAACACTTTTTGTTCAAAATCGGCTATTTTCAGCAGGCGCCTCGCGTGGCGCTCTTCCCCGCTGAAAGGGGTTTCAAGCCAGGCTTTCACGATTTTTCTCGCGTCTTCCAGAGGCGTCCAGTCACCAGACAAGCCCAGGATGTTGGCGGCGTTGTGCTCCCTCGAGTGCCTTGCAGATTTTTCATCCATGGCGGCAACGGCCCTGACGCCCTTTACCTTGTTGGCAGCAATCATCATCCCGGCAGCCGAGCGGCATGCGAGGATGCCCATTACCAAAGGGAACGGCTGCAGGCTGTCTGATTTCCCGACAGCATCTGCAACCTTGAAAGCGTAATCCGGGTAATCACAGCTTTCCTCAGAACTGGTTCCAACGTCTTCAACATCATACCCCAGCTGTTTGATGAACTGCTTCAGCTCCTCCTTAAGCCTAAAGCCGCCATGGTCTGCGCCAATGACAATTTCAGGTTTCAACAGTCATCCACCCACCAGCAAGAGCCCGGTAAAAATCATTCCTATCGCTACTGCTTTCATTAATAAAGTTTTCCTGTCAAGCTCTTCCCTGAACAAGGCAGGCCACCACAATGATACCAGCGTTGCCACGATGAAGACAAAAAATCCGGAAAGTCCATCCAGCACCATGGTGAGCGAGACCGGGCCGGTGAGCAAGGCAATGTTGAATGAGACGTAAGCAAGCAGCTCTACAACAGTCCTTCCAGCAAGCAGGGCTTTCAATCCCGGGCTGCTTCTTGCAACTTCCTTAATAGAGACTTTCCTTAGCCGGGAAAAGAAAGCCAGGGAGAACGCGGCCGCAGCAAAATTCCCGGCCATGAGAAGAAGCTGGATATCCCAGAAGCTTTCATAGGCGTAAAGCCGCTTTGTTATAATTGAAGAGATGGTTATGATGAATGCAGCCAGGACCATCAGCCAGAAAGCAGGGGTTATCCTGAGGGTCTTCCTCAAGTCCTTCATTGAAACAAGGAAAGCGCCGCAAAATATCATGGCAAGCGCCGCATAATTCCCAAGCGATAGCCGCTCGCCCAGGAACAAGATGGCGAAAATGAGCGTCATGGGTACAGTGAGCTGCCACAACGGGACAACCCTTGAGATATCTTCAATCCGGACGGCCATGAAGTAAGGAAATCCGCCAAGAAACCAGAAAGCCCCGGCAGCCAAACCGGCAAAGACAGCGAGGGTGGGCATGCCATGTCCCACGAACAGGAATAACGGGAGGAAAAGACCGGTAAAGAGGCCTGAAAAAATGTTCAGCGTGACAGGGCTGAACCTGTTCGTGAGCACCTTGTCAAAAATGTTGGCAAGGCCGAAAAGGCAGGGCGCGAGAAGTGCAAAGAAAAGCCAGACAGACATTTATCTCCACTCGGAATGACCCCACTGGATGAGAAGGTCAACGCCAAGGCGCTGGGCCTCAACAGCCGCATCGCAGGCGCCGTAGCAGCTGCCAGCCCAGATAACGACTTTGGCTTCCGTGCTTTTTTCCAGCTGCTCCTGGATTTCAGCAGCGTAAGGCTTCAGCCCATCAGGAAGCTGGATGCACACCAATCTTGCATTTTCTTCCCTGATTTTTGCAATCGCCTTCTCCATCTCCAGGTCGTATTGGAATGTCTGCATGAAATAAGAAAACAAACACGTGTTTAAAAAGGTGGCGGGGGCAACGGCCCTGAAAATCCCTGGTATCTTTGGCAAGACGCAAGCTGTCGCTTGTTTTCTCAGCCCTGGATGGGGTGCACTCACTTTGTTCGGGACTTGCCTTCGCAAAGCTCGGGCAAGCTTCCCCCGGCTCACTTGCCACGTAAACGTGGTGCGCCAGACTGGGTCGCGCCCTGCGGGTTGTCTGGCGGCTTTTCAGCAGAAAAGCCGTCGCACCAAAAACACAGACGTTCTACTGGGCGTTGCATGCGTGCATTCCGCTGGTGTTCTCACCAGCGGGTTCGCACACCAGCTTCATTATAGCGACAGAGCTTAATAATTGCATGTCAATAGTAAGCTCTGTCGCATATAGGAAGGGAAGATATCATTTTGCGAAAATCAAGTTCCTCTCCTATAGGCAGTCAAGAACCACCTAAGCAACAGGAGTGGTTGCTTGTTCATGCCACAAATCCTACAAGGCAGGATTGTGCATTCCGCCATAGGCNNGTCTCTGACCGGTGGTTCTTGACTAACAGTAGATTTAAATACCACTTGTTATTTTTGTATATCAAATGATAGAAAAAAATACCATCCAGAAGGTCCTGGACGCGTTTTTTGTGCAGCCATCGGCAAAGTTTCACTTGAGGGAGCTTTCGCGCCTGCTAAACCTGTCCATGCCAACAATCATCTCTGCAACAGATGGCCTCGCCAAGAAGGGCTTAATACTAAAAATAAAAAGCAGGGTGGTCACGCAGGTCAACGCAAACCGCGAAAATCCCATATTCACATACAACAAGCGCATTGATAATATTGACCGCGTATATGGTTCCGGGATACTTGAATACCTCTCGGCCACCTATAACCATCCAAAATTAATCACCCTGTTCGGCAGCTACTCCCGTGGCGAAGATATTGAAGAATCAGACGTTGATATTGCAATTGTGACAACCAGGCGCCTACATCTGGACTTATCAAAATACGAGAAGAAATTGAACCGTAAAGTAAGCATCCATGAATTTTCACTGGAAAATCTCGGTAATGATTTTAAAGCCAACCTTGCAAATGGCATAGTGCTGGAGGGATCGTGGTGAAAGAATTTAACTTCTTTGTAAGCAAGGGCGAGGTAAAGAAGCAAAGCCCCGATAACAACTTAGCCTTGGCGACCTTTAGGAACGGCGAGGAAAGGCTAAGCCTTGCAAAAAACCTGCAGCAGATGGCGAAAGCAAAATATGTGCTTGAAAATGCTTACGAATCTATGAGGGAAGCCGCCGATTCTATCCTGTTTAAAGAGGGATTCAAGTCATTTTCTCACGAGGCTTCGATAGTTTACCTGCTTAAAAAGGGCTTTAGCGAGTCGGATTTGGCAGAATTTGACAGGTTCAGGAAAATAAGAAACGGGATAAAATATTATGGCGGCGATTGCGATAAGCCTGACGCTGAAGCAGCAATCAAGCTTTCAGAAAAAATAATAAGCAAGGTCAAGGAGATAATTCAGCGACCCTAAAGCATAACCTCATCAAGCTCGTGCCTGCCGAGCTTCCGCTTGTTGACGACAGAGATGAAATCTTTCTGCCTCTGCCTGCGCTTCTCGGCCAGTTCCTCAAGCACTTCCTCATCCTCCTCCTGGCTCTCAAACTGCTCAAGGAGGCTGGCATCACTGTCAAACACTGCTTTTGGCATTTCAACCACCCTTAATGACTGTTTTCACTACTTTAGGGTAGTTTAAATGGTTTAAAAAGATTGTGGTGATAGAGTATCCAATGGCGCGAGAGGCCTTTGCAGGAACTGAAAATGACTCATGCGCAATTTATCGGGTCGTCATATGTTGAACAGTCCATGTCATACGCTTTTCCGCTGTGGGGGGCGGTGCAGCTGTAAGGCACGCAACCTGTCGTTATGCAGCATTTCTCGCCTGCCTTCACGCCTGCAGAATAGTCCTGCCTCTCGGTGTCCTTGCAGCTTGCCGTATCAGATATGACCCTGCCCTTGCAGCTTGCATCGGACAAATCAGTGAAGCCCGGCCCCCATCGTTTGTTGAAATATCCAGTAAAGATCAGTATAAGAAACAAAAGAACAATAAGAACAATGGTAGCGATGATGATGGTATTGAGGGAAAGCCCCTGCGCCTTGGATGACATCTTCCATCAAAACAGCTTTGTTCCAGTGCGCTGGCAGCAAAGCTGTGCTGTGGTTCCTGCTGCACCTGTTGCAGGGCACTTTGCCCCAGCTATCTGGCCTATCGGCTTTCCAGCGTCGTCCTTGCCGCATTCAGTCGCGCATTCCCCTCCGGCCGTCTCGCAGTTTGCAACCGTGGGAGTGAATATCTTGCCGAAGTACCCTGTGAAAATCATCACAAGCACGACCAATACAACCAGGACGATTATGGCTATTATGACCGTGTTCAAAGACAGGCCCTGACCTTTCTTGCTCATCATATGCGTGCACCTCTTTGATTCCTGCCCTTGCTTTCCTGCCTCCGGGCGGATAACAATGATTTCCTCATACATTTCACAGCCCCTTATTTAAACTTTGCGGTAACCGAGGCGTTGCGTGGTTATTAGTTG
>DUGG01000004.1 GCA_013331515.1 Candidatus Woesearchaeota archaeon | reverse complement strand
GAGCGACATGGAGAAGCTGGCAAGGGCCACGGGCGGGAAAATAGTCACCAGCCTTGAAGACTTGTCTGCTTCAGACCTCGGGGCGGCAGGCGTTGTTGAGGCGAAGAAAGTCGGGGATGAGGACATGACCTTTGTCAAGGAGTGCAGGAACGCCAAGGCAGTGACGCTGCTGGTAAGGGGCGGGACAGAGCACGTGGTTGCTGAAGTCAAAAGGGCCATTGAAGACTCAATTGGGGATGTGGCATCCGCCCTCACAAGCGGCAAGGTGGTTGCTGGAGCAGGTGCAACTGAGATAGAGCTGGCATTGCAGCTCAGGAGGTATGCCGAGTCGCTTTCCGGCAGGGAGCAGCTTGCCGTGAAATCATTTGCTGAAGCGGTTGAGATAATTCCAAAGACCCTGGCTGAAAACTCAGGGCTTGACCCGATAGACCTGCTTACAGAGCTGAAGTCAGAGCATGACAAGGGCAGGAAATGGGCGGGGATTGACGTGTTCACCGGGAAGGTAATGGATGCGTGGAAGGAGGGCGTGATAGAGCCGCTCAAGGTCAAAACCCAGGCCATCAGCTCAGCAAGCGAGGTTGCCGGCATGATTTTGAGGATTGATGATGTCATTGCCTCAGGTAAGACAGAGTCAAAGGGCGGCCCAAGGATGCCTGGCGCTGACGCAATGGGCGGCGAGTATTAGTTCGCTTAACTAACTAAGGGCACGGTCTAAGTTCGTTTAACGACGACTCGAGTATACAAAAATGTATACTAAAAGCCATTTCCTTAGAGTTTAAAATAGTACTAAAAACGTTTTTTTAACGGTTTGGACGAATAATTAACAAAGTTTAAATAATAGAANNGCGTTTTGCACACCTCTTTTTCGCTTACGCTCAGGGGCAAGGAAATTTTTCTCAACGCTAATAAATCTTATGCAGAAAGAAGCTCATGTGAATAGGGTTTAATGACGTTCAATGCCTGGACAAATCCCGGTTGGCTTGACAGTTTATCATCAATTTCATGTAGTGAGAACTTTGCTTTCTGCAGGCCGGTCATGATTTCCCAGAAGTTTTCCCTGCCCATTTGCAAGCCAGAGCTGGCAAGTGCTGAATAAGCTTTTTCGGCAACCTTGTGCGTCTGTAGCAGCGCCAGGTTGGCATCCAAAGCAGCAGTGACTTCTTTGCCAAAAGCGTAATTGCCTGCGTTTGAAACCTTCGCTGATGTGAACAGGTAGCTGAGAAATGGTGTAGTCAAGCCCGCGCCTGCTGTTGCGAACCCGCCAATGAATGTTCCTTCCAACATCATAAAATAACCTGCTGCTGTATTGCTGTTTCCTGTAACGGCAGCAATGCCCGTGCTGGCTAAAAAACCGGCAAGAAGGGACCCGCCTAAATACAGAGGTACCTTCCCATCGCGAATGAAACTGCTTCTATTCTCATCAGTCATCCAGCCAAAAAACCTCAGTGGCAAGCTTTCAATGATGCCTGACGATATGTGCTGCGCGTTACTTGCCATTTCCTCAAGGTCCAAATGCGCTTCCGGCTGCGTCATGAAAGCATAATCGCCAAAGCTGCCCGGGTCATGATAAACCGCCGCTGCTCTGTTAGCGAAGTTGCCGCTTTGGCTTGGCAGGAATGTGGTGAAATGGTAATTTCGCCTGAGAAAGATTTCCCACGCGCCTCTTTTTGTACCGATATGATTGTTGTGCTTGAATCCTGCCTGCTGAAGCGCCTCGTCAAGCGAGTCAACATCCAAGGCAGCAATGTCAGATGCAAAAACATTGCCCCTACTTATGCGTTTTACTGTACGAAAGGAGACAGGCATATCTCGTAATGGCAATGGCAGCTTTTTATATTTTGTGGTAACCATTCGCCAAAAATCAAAAAAGTTTAAAAACAGCGGCAGGGATTATGCCTTAATTGATTAAAAGAGTGTGCTAAATGGGTGTTGAGCGCATTGTGGGGCCTTCTGACAGAAAGCCATCTACTGAAAAAGAGGCCCTGAAGGACAGCGTTGAGGAGCTGATAGTTGCNNCCGGCAAGGCGCTGGAGCAGAACAAGGACATCGCCCACTCGTTGTTGATGCTGCTTGACCTTCACAGGGAGCACCTTCCGGAGATAGCCAGGCACACGCGGCTCAGCTCGGAAGTGAGGAGGATTCCGACATCAGTTTCAGGGCCAATCCCGGCAAGAACAAGGCGGGCGCAACCGCAGGATGAAATGAGCCAACCGGACATCTTCCATCCATAGGCGAAAACCATGTTCTCAAGCCCTATGAGCCATTTGTTCAGGCACGCTCTTGTTTCGTACGGTAACACGGGCAGAATCCTGCGGGAAAAGATAGCAGCCAGCCGCAAGCTAAGCGCCCTGGAAGCAGGCCTGATGAGGCTGCAAAAAATAAACCCCCAGCACCAAAAGGTTCAAATGCTTCTGGAACGCATCAGGAAGATGAAGGCGGGCCTTTCCTGAAATTGTCAGCCTCGGAAACTAAGCATCCTTGCCCATTACTGTCCTTCTGCCGTTTGAATGAGCCCGGTCAACAGCGTCTTCCAGGAGCTTTCTGACCTTGGCTTCGATTGCAGGGAGGAAGTCCTCGGAGATGCTGTTGACTGTATACCCTTTTCTTTTGCCGGCATTCTTTGCAAAAGCGGCAACATTTGTCTTGACAACAAGCGCCATTTTTTTCACATTAATTGTGACAGTAGATGAATGACATCACCCTGCCTTCTTTCTTCTCAAGCCGGCAGAAGCCGAAGCGGACGAATTGCACTATCTCGCCGGTTTTTATTTCAGATGCTGCCGACTCTGCCAGTCCCTTGCTTATGGTGCCGTCTGGCATGAGCACCCTGATTTCCATTAATTCCTTGTCTTCGGCTGGCAGCCAGTGCACCATCTTGCTCCCGCCCATCCTGTACCGCTCATATTCTGTTGAGTCAAAGGCGAAGCTGCCGTTTTGCCTCTTGAAGTTGAGACAGTCCATGAGCCGCACTAGTGAGCCTGCCTTGAGCTTGGCTATTTCCGCCATGTCCTTCTCAGGGAGGTAAAACTGCTCTGCAGCGTGGAATTGCCTTGACTTGCTTCCCTCAACGTCAGGGTGGAGCTTTAGCTCAAGCTTCCTTTTCGGAGCTCCCTTGATGGAGACCTCCTTTGGATTCTCAACGTAAAAATACCTGTTGCATTTTGGGTCAAGGATTTTCCTGTTTATGGCTGCTATGAGCTGCCAGTCAAAATTTGTCTCTGATGGGGAGAGCCCGACCTCAATCGCAAGCTCCCAGAATGTTTCTGGCTGTATGCCCCTTCTTTTCAGCGCCTTTATGGTGACAAGGCGCGGATCATCCCAGGTTTTGATTGTGCCATCCTCCATCATCTTCCTGATTTCCCTTCCCTGAGCTACTGCACCCTTAACATTGAATCTCCCGTACTGGATTACAGTCTGCTTGGGAAGCTTGAGCATCGTCTTTATGTTATCCTGAAGCTCTGTCCTCATGGTGCCGAACTCGCTGCTCCTCATGATGTGGGTAATGCCCATGACGCCGTCCTCTACCGAGTTCGCAAAGTCATATAATGGCCAAGCATTGTATTTCCTGCCCTGGAGGTGGTGTTCTGAAAAGGTAACCCGGAACAGCACGGGGTCCCTCATGACGTGGTTCTTTGACTGCATGTTTCCCATGAGGCGGAGCACTGCGTGGCCCGGCGGGTACTTACCTGAAAGCATTTCCTTCCACTCGTCCATGCTTTGCTTCGCATCCTTCTGCCGGCACGAGCAGCCAAATCCCTCGTGACGGAGTTCGCGCATCTTCTCAACCCCGCAGAAGCACACAAAAGCGCTGCCATGCTTGATGAGGCGTTCAGCATGCATGTAAAGCATTGGAATCTCACTGCTTATGAACACTGTTTTGTCAGGCTTTATGCCAAGGTAGTCAAGGTCTTCCAGCATTGAGTCTGCATACTCTTTTTTTGACAATTCGGGATTTGTGTCCTCAAATCGGAGGTAACATTTTCCGCCATACTTCCTGGCGTACATGTAGTTGATGAGGAAGCTGAGCGCGTGCCCTATGTGGGCGTATTTTGACGGCTCCGGCGGGATTCTCGTTACGACATGCCCCATGGAGGCGTTCTTGAGCGGAGGCAGGTCTTTTTTTTCTGCCTTTTTCTTCTCAAGAAGCTCTGGAGCCGCCTTTGTGAGCTCCTCCACCTGCTTGTCAACGCTGAGCCGATTAACTGACGAGATGACGCTGGCAACGACTGCGGAAACTTCCTTTATTTCCGCCTTCAGGGAGGGGCTTTCCGCAAGCACCTTGCCAATCACCGCGCCCTTGTTAGCCTTGCCGCCAAACTGCGCGGCGTTCTGGAGAGTATACTTCCTTACCGTTGCCTCAAAATCCTTCGGCAGTTCCATGCCTAAAGGTTTCCATGAAGCATATTTAAAGGTTGCCACAGCCAAAAAACGATTGGAAAAGACTGGGCTGCCCTGGCCGCTGCAGGTAAACTATTTAAATACCCGGTTTTGCATTATCATGCTGACCGGGCCGGTAGTTAAACCTGGTATAACGCGCCGCTGGCCGCGGTGANNAGGCTTCGGGTTCAAATCCCGACCGGTCCATTGTCATTTTTAAGTGATTAAAAAAGAAAGGTTTATAAAGTGCAAAGCCCTGCCATGCAGGATGGAAGATTTTGAGAAAAAAGGTCTTGTCGACAGGGTTTTCAGCGTGGCGAAAGGACTTGGCCTGGATGGAAGCGTGGCCGACCTTGCTGAACGGCTTGTTAATGATGGGCAACCGCTGCTCATGGATGCATACCTTTTTGGGCAGACGAGCGACAATGAACTCTCCGAATTTCAGGCAGCCAGGCGTATGCGGCTTGATGGCCTTGCCAGCAGGTTTTGGGTGGTTGACGGCGCAGCAAAGGACGGCTACCCGGGCTATGCTGACTGGCGTGGGAAGCTGGGCCCGATGGTTGGCTACCAGAACGTCGTGCCATTGCCAATCCCGAAGCGGGTGCAGGAAAGCAAGGGGCTGGATGGCAGGCAGTTCGGGCTCAATGTCAACACGCTTACAGAGGCGATGTCGCTTGTGGACATGGCAAAAGGGAACTCTGTCCAGGCTTTGTATGTCGTGTCGGTTCCGTTCCACTTCCTCAGGGCTTGCGTGACCGCCATGAGCGAGGCCATAAAGGGCGGCGAAGATGTTGCCATGTTTGGCTATGTCGGCTCGGCCTTGCCGTGGGGTGAGATTGTAAGGCACTCCCAGGGCACCCAGGTTGGAACACGGGAACAGATTCTTCGGGATGAGATGCAAAAGCTGTCTTACCCAAACCTGTTGCCGCCGGCAAGGATAATCCGCTACATGGAACAGAGGCGCGCCTCAGGAACCACAAGGGTTATATAGCGCTCCCTTGTCGCATTGTCCTGGCAACAAATGGCAAAGGCGGGAAACGGCATTCTTTACGCTGTCCTTTCGTCGTTGTTCCTCTCAACAGGCTTCATTTTCTCCAAGCATTTCCTCCAGTATGGCAACCCGGAAACGCTCAACACCCTGTGGTTCGGGATAGCGTTCGCCGTCTCCTTCGCGATTCTCATGGCAAAAAGCCCGGGAAGGACGATAAGGACTTTTGGCAGGCACTGGAAGGACGGGCTGGTAGTTGGGGGAGCCAATGCGGTTGCCGCCGCTTTCTGGTTCAAGTCGATAAGCGTTGCCGGCCCGACGCTGACGGCGTTCCTTGTCAGGTTCAGCACGATTTTCATCATATTCCTTAGCGTGCTGTTCCTAAGGGAGAAACTGCACCTGCATGACGTGACGGGAATGCTCATTGCACTTTCCGGGGCGCTGGTAATAAGCTCTGGCGGCGGCAGCTACCTGCGATCTGGCACGCTTGTCGCTCTTGCCGCATCTTTCGCCATTGCGGTACACCAGGTGCTGTCCAAGGTTTATGTCAAGACGATAGAGCCGCTCACGCTTGTCAGCCTGAGGACGCTGTACACCGCCGCCTTCCTGCTTATTTATGCCGTTGCTTCCTCAAAGCTCCAGCCCTTTCCGGCAGAGCAGCTGCCATTGCTGACGGCAGCCATAATCATAAACGCCATAATCGGCTTTGTGTTCTTCTACAAGGCGCTTGAGCTTCTGGATGTCTCAAAGGTTGCGATTATAAGGACGCTTGACCCGTTCATAGTTGTCATCTACGCTCTTGTCGTGTTCCACACCATGCCGACAGCGCAGCAGATCATGGGAGGAACTCTCGTTGTTACCGGTGTTCTCGTAACGATGTATGGCCATGCCCTTAAAACCATCCTCCGCACTGTAAAGTGGCTGCCGTGGTTTGGATGAGCGAAAAATTTTATAAAGGGGGATTGGCTCCTGGATTCCAATGGCTCAGAAAAAGGGCAATGGCGTCATCGGGAGCGGCAGCAGGCAGAGCGATTGCATTTTTTGCAAGATTGCAGAAGGGAGCCTGCCGGCGTATAAGGTGTACGAGGACAGCGACGTCCTTGCATTCCTTGACATCTTTCCCATACATTCAGGCCATGTGCTGGTCGTTCCAAGGAGGCACTGCGTTGACATTTTTGACATACCTGAAAACGAGTTGCAGGCCGTGATTGTGGCAGCGAAGAAGCTCGCCCCTGCCGTGATGAAGGCAATGAATGCTGACGGCATAAACATTGGCATGAACAACCGGCAGGCAGCCGGCCAGGTCGTGATGCATGCGCACCTGCATGTAATACCGCGCTTCAGGGATGACGGCCTGAAGACGTGGCCGCAAAGGCCGTACAACAATGACGCAGAAAAGCAGCACGCCATGGAGCGCATAAAGGCGGCGCTGTGAGCAGATATAAGCGAAAGGTGAGGTGGGTCATATGGCAGGGATTGGAGACTTTGTAAACACGCTACTGCATAGGAAATCTGGGCAGCTTTCGGGGCAAANNGGGGAATACTTCCTGCACCTTTGGATTCAGATGTTTACGCTGAAATGCCAATAATAACCGCTGAAAGGCAAAACAATGAAAAATGGTCAGCAACCACTTCTTATACGCTCAGGGACGATGCCCGGCTTCATCAACCGGAAAGCTTGGCTTCAAGGGTTGCGCAGCCGTCTTATCAGCAGGGAGACTTGGCGCCAGTTGTAACTCAAGCTTCTGCGGAAGCCCCGAGAACTCCAATCACAAGCCCGGCAAGGGCAGTCGCTGCAAGAGGGACAGGCTACACCCCATCTCCGCTTGAGGAGTCATTGAGAAACAGCCCGCTGAACCGGCAAAATCAGCGATGATGCCAGGATGCCCTCAAAATTGTTCATTCCAGGCGCTGCTGTGGCCGCTGCCCGCTCTTTTGGCGAGTCAAAGCTGGGGATTTCCGGAAGCAATGAAGCCGACCTCGAAGGGCGCATAATGCAATTGCACGAGAATGTTTCTTATGGCATTGCACAGACGATTGCTTCAGGATGCCGCCTAAGGCTGTTTGACCAGTTCAATCCTTCACAAATCCAGCTTAACTGCGGTGAGGCAGGCATTGCTGCTTTTACCATTTACAAGGCATTCTCCCAAAGGAAGGACTTGCAGGTGCTCCGCTACCAGCCAACCGCAGAAACGAGCCATCATTTTGGCTTGGTCCGCAGTGATGGCAATGAAGGGTTTGTGATTATTGACCCTTTAATGGGCCTTTACGGGAAAATCCGGCTTGCGGAAACCGGCTTTGCCTTTTATCCTTTCGAGTGGCTTAAAGCCCATGACATGGGGACAGTGGGCGTCATGCCCTCTTTGGCTATGGACGGTGTAGACCGGAATGCGCCACTCAAGGTAATATCGGATCTTTCTTTCCTGGATGAGGACACGCTAGTCAGGCATGTCAACTTCATGAACTCGCCGCTGGGATTTTTCGCATACTTTGCCGATGGCCAACGGCTTGAAGACAAGCCCACGGGAAACGGGAATGTTCTGTTTAGCGCTGAACTGGAAGAAGATGGCCTTACGCTAAGGGGAACCGGCTTGGCGGAAGATCCAGTGTTCCTTTACACTCTTGAGCGCCATTTTGATTGGGACGGCTCCCATAAAGGCGACAGGGAAAAGCTGCACACGAGAATCGATTGGGTAAGGCCTGAAAACTCCTTTTACTCCTGTGTTTCTGGAAAAGAAGAAATCCCCTATGAGGTTGATGCATACATGCAATCTTTCGCGCTTCATTTCTTGACAACAGACGCTGACAGAGGAATGTTCATGTTTTCTCCTCACCAGCGGGGATGGTTATTGCGCAGGATGCGGCAAACACTTGAGAAATGGCATGAGCACCCACCCGAGATTGCAGAAGCTGTTTTTGCCCTCAGTGATATGGGAATAATCAACGTTGAATTGGATGCGGCCGCATTGGTAACCGCGCTTGAAGAACAATGCGACTATCTCACTGGTGGCAAGGCAAACGACCGGCAGGAAGGCCTGGACTTCCGGCTTAACCGTGCGCATTTTTTCAGGCGGGCCCAGGGCATGCCCAACCAATGGCCTGAACAGAAGGTGCTTGAACGGATGAGAACCAAGGCAGACAAACCAAGGCAGCAGTTCGCAGCCGACATAAAGGCTTACTTTGAATCGCCGGTCGTCACTGCATTAATTGGCCAGTACAGGGAAGCTATCAATTTCGTAGCCCTGAACAGTCACATGTTCGGGCAGCAAGCACCCGTACAGGCGTGAAGGCTTTGGCAACCTTTATAAAACGCCTGCGTGCACTCACGCCCAAGGCGGGGTAATTCAGCCTGGTTAGAATGTGGCGCTCATACGTTTGAGCTATGAGCCCTTTGGCGAGGGCGATGACGTCCAGAAGCTGTGAAACGCCATTGTCGCGAGTTCAAATCTCGCCCCCGCCACTATTTTTTCCGGGTCCATTTAACGTCAAGAACCACCGGTCAGAGNNCATTTATGACTTTTGTTCAAAGTTTTCTAATAGCAAAGAGCATATTACACGCTCAACTTTCTGTGCCCTTTGCCACATATGCATCGGAGCGACTATGACCTACGCTTATTAAGCTCCGATGCCATAGCTGGTCTTGCACGCCCAATGCAAGATTTGGCAAACCGGTTCTGAAAAAGTTTATAAGAGCGCATCCTGTTCCCCCAGTTCATGAGAATTGCCCTTGTTTGTCCTTATGACCTTTCGTATCCAGGAGGCGTGCAAAGCCACGTCCTTCAGTTTGCCGGCTACGCAGACAGGCACGGCCATTCCGTCACAATCATAGGACCAATGACCGGCACCAGCACGGTTGCTTCCATTGTTTCAGCAGGGAAACCGCTGCCATTCCCCCAACCGGGTGGCACAACTGCGCGCCTTTGCTTCTCCTTCTGGAACGTGCCAATGGTAAGGATGGTGCTCAGGCGGGAACGCTATGATGTTATCCATGTGCATGAACCCGGCACCCCAATTCTCGGCCCGATTGTGCTTGCATGCGCGCCCGGCACCAGCGCTGTTGTTGCAACATTCCATTCAAACACAGGTTTCAACTTCCTGCTGAGGATTTACAGCTTCCTGCTCGGCAGGGCTGGCATAACCGGGAAGCTGGCGTCCAAACTAAGCGCGAGGATAGCCGTTTCTGAAGCTGCAATGAGACTTGCGTCAAGGTATCTGCCGCCAGGCAGCTACTCAATCATCCCGAACGGTGTTGACACCACGCTGTTTTCGCCAAAAGCGCACCCCATCAGAGCGTATGCTGATGGCATGGTAAACATATTGTTCGTGGGCAGGATGGGCGTAAACGAGAAAAGGAAGGGGCTTGTGCACCTCATCGCGGCGTTTGGAAGGCTCCGCAACCAAGACCCGAACGTCCGTCTCATAATTGCCGGTCCAGGCAAGCCTGGAAGGAAAATCATG
>DUGG01000093.1 GCA_013331515.1 Candidatus Woesearchaeota archaeon | reverse complement strand
CGGGGAAGCGGGTCCTTGTTACCGGGGCGCTTGGCTACGTTGGTTCAAGTCTTGTTGGGATACTTAGGCGGGAAGGCATTGACGTCCTGGCTGTTGACAAGCGTGCTGGCCATGGCTCAGTCACGCTTGACCTTTGCGACAGGAAGGAAACAATCGGTGCTGTGGGTCGGTTCCGCCCTGATTTTGTCGTTCACTGCGGCACCCACTCTGCATTAGCCTACAAGGGAGGCTTCTTGCCGTCATTTCGGGAGGATGCATCTGCCTTGGCGAACCTCCTTGAGGCGCTGTCCGGGTTTCCGGGATGCCGGCTTGTTTTTTTCAGCTCTTCCTATGTTTACAGCGGCCTTGACGTTTCAAGGCTAGTGTCAGAGTCGTCATTGCTGAATCCGTCGCATGATTTCGGGGTTGCGAAGTCGTTTTTTGAGCAGTTCGTGCTCAGGAGCCATCCGGATTCGGTCGTATTCAGGCTGTCCTCTGTGTTTGGCCCGGGCAATGCGCTTAATCCTAATGCCGTGCTCGGCATGGCCCGGGAGTGCATGGATTCCGGCAAGCTGGCGGTGTGGGGCTCTGGCAGCAGGAAGATGCAGTACGTTTACATGGCAGATGTCCTTAGGTGTGTTGCCCGTGCGTTCACAATTCATCCCGGAATTTACAATCTTGGCGGTAGTGATTATCTTACCGTTGCTAATTCAGCAGGGATGATTGCTGATTTTTTCAAGGTGAATGTTGTCTTTCTCAGGGACAGGAAGGAAGGGGAGACCCTTCCGTTCATGGATTGCTCGGCCCTTGCAAAGGCGGCTGGCGTCAGGATGACTCCGTTCGGGGAGGCGTTGAGTGAGTATCTCGGCACGCTTCAAGAAAAACTTTAAATAGCTTCCTGGCAAGCCAGCGGTTATGGGAGCAAATGCGAAGTCGTCTTCTTATGAGGCGTACATGAGCCGTGTTGGCAGCGAGAAAATCCCGTGCTATGAGCCGTTAGTAGGGAAGGAAGAGCTTGAGCTTCTTTCTGACGTCATAAGCCGCAACTGGCTTTCAGAGGGCAAATACGCTAGGCAGTTTGAGGGTCAGCTCGCCAAACTGTGCCAGCGCAAATACTCCCTTGCTTTCAACAACGCAACTGCCGCAATGATTGCGGGAATGAAGGCTCTCGGGCTTCATGAGGGAGATGAGGTCATAGTTCCAAGCTTCACACATCCAGCAGACCCTAATGCGATTTCCAATGCTGGCGCCACTCCTGTCTTTGCAGACGTTGATGAAAAAACATTATGTCTGTCCACAGAGACAATTGCTGCTGCAAAAACATCGAAGACAAAGGCCATCTTGTATGTTGCCCTTTACGGCAACCCGGGGCCTATTGCTGAAGTGGCGGATTATGCAAAAAAGCACGGCCTTTTCCTTGTCAATGACTGCGCAGCTGCCCTTGGCTCCTCATCCAACGGCAGGCAGGTTGCGTCTTACGGCGATTTTGCGGTGCTTTCCTTCTTTGCTGACAAGACGATAACAACCGGCGAGGGTGGCATGCTGTTGACAGACAATGAGGGTTTGCTTGCTGAGTCCAACATTTACAAGCATGATGGCAGGAAGGAGCGCGGCGTTGACGTGATTGAGCGTCGCGGCTTCAACTTCCGCATTACCGAGCTTCAGGCCGCTGTTGGGGTTGCGCAGTTTGGGAAGCTTGAAATTTTTATAAGGGGAAAGAGGGAGGTTCTTGCAGCGTATGAAGGGCGGCTGCGCGGAATCCCTGAAGTCAGTTTGTTCAAGTTTGGCAGTGGTGTCGTGCCTCACCGCGTCCTCATCTTTGTTCCTGATGCGGCAGCGCTCATATCGCATCTTGTCAATCTTGGAGTAGGTGTAAGGACGACCTTCATGCCAATGCACTCCCAGCCCTGCTACGGCATTAAAAAAGGGTTTCCTGTTACGGAAAAGCTTTATAGGGCTGGTGTCTGCCTTCCTTCTGCCCCGGCTTTATCGGAGAAAAGCATTGGGCTTGTCTGCGGGTTGATTAGGGATTTTTACGCAAAAGGTGGTAAGGGATGACTGGGTGGAAGGTGCCGGCAACGAAGCCGTATTTTTCAGAGGAGGACATAGGATTCATTACGGAAAAATTCAAGGATATCCTCAGGGGCAATTCCTTCCTTACGATGCACAAGTATGCTGCTGAATTCGAGTCAAAATTCGCGGCTTATATCGGCACGAAGTTTGCAGTCGGCTGCAACTCCGGCACGTCGGCCCTGGAGATGATTTGCCGCGCCCTTAAGATTTCCGGAAAGGAAGTCATCCTTCCTTCCAACACTTTTGTCGCCAGTGCGAATGCAGTTCTTAACGCCGGTGCCATCCCTGTTTTTGCTGACTGCGGCGATGACCTTTGTCTTGATGCAGCCGACGTTGGAAAAAGGATAACATCAAAAACTGCGGCTATAATGACTGTTCACATTGGCGGCATAGTCTCTAACGGCACTTTGCAGTTGCAAAGGTTATGCAGGGAGCGCGGCATTCATTTCATTGAGGACGCCGCCCAGGCCCACGGTTCATCCCTGAATGGCATCAAGGCCGGTGCCTTTGGCGTTGCTTCCGGCTTCAGCTTCTTTTCGACAAAGGTCATGACCACTGGTGAGGGTGGCATGGTGGCAACTGACAATGCCGGGTTGGCTTCCGAAATGAAGTCATTGAGGGAGTTTGGCAAGGTGCCGACGGGCATTTATATCAACTATTACCGTGCAATGGGTTACAACTGGCGCATGCCTGAGGTTGCTGCCTTGATGGGCTTGAGGCAGCTCCAATCACTGGATGTGTTTGTCAAGAGGCGCCAGGAAATCGCTAAAATCTACGATGAGGAGCTTTACGGTAACAGCGATATCGTGATTGTTCATCCTCCGAATCCGAAAAGCCACAACTACTTCAAGTACATGGTTATCCTGCCAAACCATGACCGGGCGGATGTCCACAAGGCGCTTGTTGCGGATGGCATCCAGCCGAGCGGTTACGTGTATGAGCTTCCCCTTCACAGGCAGCCGGTCTTCCCGGAGCACAACGGCCTGTCATTGCCAAAAACCGAGTACGTCTGTGCCAGGCATCTTTGCCTTCCGATTTTTTACGGCATGACTGATGAGCAGGCGCATTATGTTGCGTCGTCATTGAAGAGGATACTTGAGGGGAGCAAATGAAGTGCTTTGTAACCGGCGGTGCGGGCTTTATTGGCAGCCACTTGGTTGACCGTTTGGTGAAGGATGGACACGGCGTTGTCGTTTACGACAACCTTTCCCTTGGCAGGGAGGAGTTCATAAGCCGTCATTTCGGCAGCGGCAGGTTCAGGTTTGTGAATGGTGACTTGCTGGATTCCAGAGNNCCATGAAGGGGAGCGATATTGTTTTTCACCTTGCAGCGAATTCTGACATCATCAAGAGCGCGAAGGACACGAGGATTGACCTGGAGCAGGGCACGATTGCCACTTATAACGTGCTTGAGGCGATGCGCGGCAACGGCGTTAAAAAAATAGTGTTCACTTCCAGCAACGTCGTTTACGGCGAGGCGAAGAAGCTTCCAATTCCAGAGGACTACGGCCCATTGTTTCCGATTTCAATGTACGGGGCCAGCAAGCTTGCCTGCGAGGCGCTTATTTCTGCATTTTGCCACAATTTTGGCTTCAAGGCGTGGATTTACAGGTTCGCGAACGTGATTGGCTCCAGGGTTACCCATGGTGTCATGCTTGACTTTTACCGCAAGCTGCTTAGGGACTCCAGGGAGCTTGAGGTTCTTGGCGATGGGAAGCAGTCGAAGCCGTACATTCTTGTTGATGACATTGTTGACGGCATGTTGTTCGGTATGGCTCACAGCAGTGAGGATGTCAACTATTTCAATCTCGGCACTGAAGGCATGACACTGGTCAGCAGGATTGCAGATGATGTTATCAGGGCGGCTGGCCTCAGGGGCGTTAAGGTCAGGTTTACCGGTGGCGTGAGGGGCTGGCCTGGTGATGTCGCCCGAGTCAGCTTGGACATGGGCAAATTAACGGCTCTTGGCTGGCGGCCCCGCTGCGGCTCTTCTGATGAGGCCATGCGGGAGGGCGTGAGGGCCATTGTTGCAGAGCTTGGAAAGTCGCTTGGGCCGGTGAAGGGTAAAACTATATAAAACGCTTCTGCCTGCCGTTTTCTTATGCCGCTGAAGGGTAAGGTCTTGGTTACCGGGGCTGCCGGGTTTGTCGGCTCTCACCTGGTTGAACGCCTTGTTGAGAAAGGCCATGAGGTTGTGTGCATGGTTTTCAGCAAGGACCCGGTCAATTACCTCCCGCCCGGGATGGCTTCCTGCTCTGTTGTTGGTGACGTCAGGGATGCCGCTTTTGTTGAGCGCGCGATGCAAGGGTGCTCCCGTGTTTTCCACCTTGCAGGCACCCTTAATGAGCCGTCCATTCCCGCTGGGGAGTTTTACTCTACCAACGTTGAAGGTACACGTAATGTCATGGCTGCTGCTTTGAAGTTTGGTGTTGAGAAAGTCGTCCACACAAGCAGCGTTGCTACAATAAAGGAAAACCCCGCCCGGGTTGATGAGGAGCACCTTTTCAGGGGTGTTTTTGACGGGCATTATTCGTTGACAAAGTACAAGAGCGAGAAGGTGGCGTTTGAGTATGGGGCAAGGGGACTTAACGTTACCGTTGTGAACCCTACAATTATTTACGGTCCTAGGGAGACGCACACGCTTGGCCAGATTTTCAGGAATTATCTCCGGCCGAAGGTGAGGGTTGTTGGGTTCAGGGATTCTGTCCTTAACCTGATTTACGTCAAGGACGCAGTTGAGGGCTTTATCCTTGCCATGGAGAAGGGCCGCCCAGGCCACCGTTACATAATTGGCGGGAGCGAGATGACCCTTGGCGAATTCGTTTCCCTCATGGATGAGGTTGCCGGGGTGAGGAAGCCGGTTGTTGAGGTTCCCGGTTTTGTGCTCGAGCTTGGTGTGCGCGTCATTGAGCCACTGTTTTCGCTTCTGCGCATCCTTCCCCCGCTCATGAGGGCCCAGGTGAGCGCGATGCGGCGCGGCACGGCAGTTGACATCTCAAAGGCAAAAAGGGAGCTTGGCCTTCCGGACAGGCCTGTGAGGGATGGCCTGAAAGAGACGCTTGACTGGTACAGGAGAACTGGCTACATCAGGGTTTAGCAGCTGAGGTTACAATGGACCTGTTTGCTAACAAGAAATTTGTCGCTTCGGTGGTAATTATCCTTCTGCTCTCCTTTGTCGGCCAGTCGCTTTATTTCTCGTCTTCAAGCACTTACACTTATGACGAGACCGTCAGCGTCATTAACGGGTATTATTACCTCAGCACGCACGACTTGAGGCTTGGCCTGAGCCAGCCGCCCCTGAGCGCTTACCTTTCGGCCTTGCCGCTGTTTTTTGTCGATGTGGATTTTGACTTCGGCCGGGAGTCCTGTCGCGCATATGACAACTGGCGATGCGCCCAGGAGCTTCTTTTTGAGGGCGGGAATGATGCGGCCAAAATCCTTTTTTTATCCAGGATGGTGTCAATTCTTGCTTCTGCCATCGCTGGCGTGGTTGTTTTCCTCTGGTCGCGTGAGCTGTTTGGGAACAGAGCCGGCCTTCTTTCCCTTGCGCTTTTTGCCTTCAGCCCGATAATGATAGGGCATGGCTCCCTTGCCTTGACAAACGCGTTCCTTGCATTGTTCGTTGTCCTTAACCTTTACCTTTTTTACCGCTTCTTGAAAAAGCCCTCCCTTGGTTTGTTTGCCTTTTTTTCAGTTTCGTTTGGGTTGGCTGTTGCCTCAAAGGCCAATGCCGCTATACTCCTTCCGGTTATTTACTTGTTTATCCTGCTCTTCCTTTGGCTGGCCAGGGAATTCGGCATGTTGGCATTCCTCCGAAAATCGTTCCGGGCGAACATGAGGACATTTGTCATTCATGGCGCTGCCGTTGCCGCAATAGCCTTTGCCGTGCTTCTTGTTGTTTACCAGTTCCAGTTCGGGACTCTCGCGTCTTCTGTGCCTCCGAAGTATGTCCCCGTTTTTGAGGGGATTTCTTCCGGCCTTCCCCCTGCCGTTTCGGGGGTTGCTGACTTTGTCGTGTTCAAGCTGCCGATTCCTTTTCCGTCATTTTTTTCAGGCGCCGCTTGGCATGCTGTCGCCGGTGAGAACAAGCTTTCTTTCATGATGGGCGAAGTTTTCACAGGCACCAAGCCGATGTTTTTCCCGGTTGTGTTCCTTGTCAAGACCCCAATTGCGCTTATTTTCCTTGCCGTGCTCGGGCTTTCCCTTTGCCGTCCATCCAGGCACGGAATGTTTTTTCTCGCCTTTCCTGTCCTGCTGTGGTTTGGCTTTTTTGCCTTGGCCCTTAACAGCGGGGTGCAGCACATTCTTCCAGTCTATCTTTTTCTTTTCATCCTTGCCGGTCGCTCGGCTTTGTGGTTTTCAGGCATTAATGTCCGCTCGGTTTTTGTTGCGGCGCTTTTGCTATGGAGCATCGCTTCATCTGTCGCCATTGCCCCTTACTACCTTGCTTACTTCAATGAGCTTGCCGGAGGCCCTGGCAATGGCCACGGCATTGTTGGCGTGACCAACTTTGACATTGGCCAGGATCTTGCCAATTTGAAGGCGTACATGGATGATAACGGGATTCAGTCCGTCAAGCTGAGCTATTTTGGCACTGCCGACCCGTCTTATTTCGGCATCAACTACACTTACCTTGTTTCCCCACGCTTCCAGCCCTGGGATCCTGAATTTGTTCCTATTGTGCCGGAAAACGTGACAGAGCAGTGCGGCCCAACTGATGGGGTGGTCGCCGTAAGCGCCACTAACTATCACGGCATTTTCCTGAACAACAAAAGCTGTTATTCCTGGCTCAGGGGGTATGAGCCAGTAGCCAGGGTTGGTCACACAATATTTATCTATGACATCCCCTTGAGGCCGTGATAATGAAAGTCCTTGTTTTTGCCTCAAGCGCCTTCCCAAGATGGAAGGATGATGCCATCCCCTCTTTTGTTTCAGACCTTTGCAGTGAGCTTGCGAAGGGCGGGGTTGAAGTTTCCGCGCTGCTTCCTCACCATCCGGGCTCTGCATTGTCGGAGGTTGTTGGCGGCGTGAAGGTTCACCGCTTTCGCTATTTCTTCCCTTCGTCAATGGAGCGCCTTTGCTACGGGGCAGGCATAATACCGAATATGAGGCAGAGCATCCTTGCCAGGCTGCAGTTGCCTTTCCTGGTCGTCTCAGAATTCTTCTCGCTGTGGCGGGTTGCCAAGAAGGAAAAGCCGGACATTATCCATGCGCACTGGATTCTTCCCCAGGGATTCACGGCAGCAATTATCGGCCGTCTTTTCAGGATACCGGTCATAATTACAGCCCATGCCGGCGATGTTTTTCCCCTTGGCAACCTGTTTTTCCGCCTGTTGTCAAGGGTTTCAATCAGTTCCGCAGCTGCGGTTACTGCAAACAGCAGCTTCACAATGGCGGCTGTTGGGAAGATTGCAAAGCCAAGGTCAATCAGCGTGATTCCCATGGGAGTTGACTTGAAGCTTTTTTCTTCCGCATCTTCTTCCGCTGCGGCAGCTATGAGAAAAAAGCATGCAATAAAAGGCAAAATGCTGCTGTTTGTGGGCAGGCTGGCTGAGAAGAAAGGCGCCAGATACCTAGTTGCTGCAATGGAGGATATATTGAAAAAATTCCCGGCGGCAAAACTAGTCATTGTTGGGGACGGGCCGGAAAAGGCTGCTTTGGTGCGACAATCGCAGCAGCTTGGCCTGTCCGGCAGCATAATATTTGCGGGCAGTGTCGCAAACCAGTCATTGCCTCCATATTACAGGGCTGCTGATGTCTTTGTTTTGCCGTCAATTGTTGATTCGAGGGGAGATACCGAAGGGTTGGGCGTTGTCCTTCTGGAAGCAATCACAGCGGGAATTCCTGTTGTTGCAAGCAACGTGGGCGGAATCCCGGATATTGTCATTCATGGTAAAACCGGCCTGCTTGTCGGGCAGAAGAATCCTTGGCAGCTGGCAGAGGCGGTTATTCGGATATTAAGCGGCAGCGAATTAAGGAAAAAGCTTGCCGTTGCTGCCAAAGCTCACGTCGTGAAAAGCTATTCCTGGGACAAAATAGCGGGTGATTTTCATTCCCTCCTGGAAGCCTGCTGCCGCCATAAATAAACTTTTTAAACCTCCAGCCATTCCGGAATTCCATGTACATCCTTGGCATCCACGATGGCCACAATTCCGGGGCATGCATCTTGCAGGATGGCAGGGTTGTTTCTGCGGTAAGCACCGAGCGCGTTTCAAGGGTCAAGAACGACACGGGTTATTCGCCTGCCGCGATTGCCGAGGTGCTTAAGATTGCCGGCCTCAAGCCTTCCGGTATCAGCATGGTTGCCATCGCTTCAACCCGGCGCTCCACAAAAGACTGGTTCATGCAGACCGATGCATGGTATAAATCC
>DUGG01000049.1 GCA_013331515.1 Candidatus Woesearchaeota archaeon | reverse complement strand
CATTCCAGCCAAAAGTGCCGCCAAACTGAGCGACATTGCTCCAAGCGTCATGCGGCCGCCCCGTTGGCTTTCATGCTTATATGCCCCGGGCAGGCCACTTATTGACTGCACTGCCGCTTCAAGCGAGTCGGCGCAGCCGAAAACAACTGATTCAACACATGTTGAGCCGGATTTTTTCCTTGCGCCAAAGTAAGCACCTGGTATGTGCAAGTCATCATCAGGGTGCCTTACCTGATAAACAACAAAGCCATTCGGAAGCTTTCTGGGTTTCCCGAATCCGTTCGCATTAAGCGTCCTTTCCAGGGTTCCGAAATCAGCCAGGAGAATGTCCTCAAGTCTTGAACCAACCATGTCCTTGGGCTTTTGCAATAATTTAAATATGTTTCGAGCCCCCGCTCGTGGCCATGCGGAGAATCGCGGTAATAGAGAAGGACAAGTGCAACCCGCAGGGGTGCGGCGGGTACTTATGCCTTAGGGTGAGCCCTGGAAACAGGATGGGCAGGGAAGTTTTTGTAATTGGCCCTGACGGCAAGGCGCAGGTGAACGAAGACGTCTGCACAGATGCCGAATCAATCACGGTAAAGAAATGCCCCTTTGGCGCCATACACATGGTGAAACTCCCGGAAAAACTCACTGAAAAGCCCATACACCGGTTTGGGCCTGATGGATTCTCACTGTTCAGCATGCCCGTGCCGCTTTTTGGCCAGGTCAACGGAGTACTGGGCATAAATGGCATAGGCAAAAGCACGGCCGTAAAGGTGGTTGCTCAGCTCCTGCAGCCGAATTTTGGAAATGCGGCAGCTGAAAAGAAGGACAGGAAAAACGTAATTGGCCGGCTCATCAACATGTTCAGTGGCTCGGAAGCCCAGTTGTTCTTTGAGAAAGTCAGGGACGGGAAGATAAAAGTATCATTCAAGCCCCAGGCAGTAGACGCCATACCAAATGCCTTCAATGGAACAGGTTACGAACTGCTGAACAAGATTTGTGGTGACGGCAAAAAGATAAGCGCTGTAGCGGAAGAGCTTGGAATAGCGGAAGTGCTGGAAACAGAGGTAAGCAAGGTATCCGGAGGGGAGCTGCAACGGATAGCAATAGCAGCAGCCGTTCTTAAGGATATCAATGCCACAAATGTCTACATATTTGACGAGCCGACATCTTACCTTGACATAAAGCAAAGGATAAGGATAAGCAACTTCCTGAGAAAGTTTGTAAAGCCGGACAATTCAGTTGTTGCCGTCGAGCATGACCTGATAGTTCTGGATTACCTTGCCGACGTTGTGCACGTTATGTACGGAGAGGCCGGGGCCTATGGCATAGCCGGCAAGCCGCGCCCAACCAGAAACGCAATCAATGCGTACCTTGAAGGATACCTGAAGGACGAGAACATGAAATTCAGGCAGCACGAAATAAAATTCGAGACAAAGCCGCCAAAAAAAGCAATCGGCAAGGAAATCCTCGTCAAGTGGGATGCAGCCAGCAAGACGCTAGGCAAATTCCGCCTTACAATGGAGGCAGGTGAGCTGCCAAAAAAGCGCGTCATCGGAGTGTTGGGCGAGAACGGGCTTGGCAAGACGAGCTTCGTGAGAATGCTCACTGGGGAAATCAAGCCGGACAGCGGGAGCATAAGCTCAAACGTATCCATCTCTTACAAGCCGCAATACATCCATGCCGTGGAAAAAGCGGATGAGCAGGTGACAAACATCCTGTTAAAAGCGCAGAACGACGCTCAACTCATGGCACGGCTTGAGGTTGAGCCGATGCTTCTGAAAAAAATAAGCGAGCTTTCAGGAGGCGAGCTGCAAAGGGTAATGGTTGCAAAATGCCTTGCGGAAGAATCAGACCTGTACCTGCTGGATGAGCCGTCAGCATACCTGGACGTCGAGCAGAGGATAGCGGTATCCAAGCTTATAAGGGAAAGAATGGACTTGCAAGGCAAGACCGCCCTCGTTGTTGACCACGACCTTTTAATGATAGACTACGTCTCAGACCTGCTTATGGTGTTTGAAGGCGAACCTGCAAAAAAAGGAGAATCTAAAGGCCCGTTCCAAATGGAGGAAGGCATGAACCACTTCCTGAAAACTCTTGACATAACCCTGAGAAGGGACAAGGACTCAAACAGGCCAAGGATTAACAGTTCAGGTTCGAGACTGGAAAGGGAGCAGAAGGCTGAAGGGAGGTATTATTACTCGTGAATTTACTGGGGCAAAACCATCTTGCTGTGTTGCATAACTCCCGGATTCTTTCGTAATTAGCTTTTGCTTACGCTTCTCCGTACCGTTTTAGCTTCTGATGCACCCAGAATTTNNAAGCCATAACCGGTCTTTTCCCGCCATTTCTTGTATCCGTGCTTACTGCGCCACTTGACCAGCTTCAGTCCCCTAATCTTTGAGAAGTTTCTGACCTTAAGGGTGGCAAGGGCGCAGTCATTAACTATTGCCGTTGCGGCTATGAAAATATCCTCGCGGCCTATCAAAGAGCCCCTGCTTTTCAAGTCCTTTTCTATTCCAAATGCCAGTCTGGCCGCTTTCTCATCAAACGCCAGTACTTCGAACGCGCCAACAAATAATTCGGCTTCCTCCAAGTTACGCATCCTAAGCATCAACTCAAAAAGGGTTACCGAACTTAAAAAGGCATCAGCAGTTAAAACAGAGGACAGCGCGTCTTTGTCGCCTTTTTTCATCAAATCAATACCCACAGACGTATCTAAGCAGACCTTTGTCTCCATTCTTCCCATCTCTTTCTCGACCACTTTTTGATTTCGTCGTATTCCTTATCGCCTTTGAGGATTCCAACATACTTCAAAACCCCAGCTATTGTTTTTTTAGGCTTTGACGTTTCAAGCGCCTCAGCTATCACCTCGCTGAAGCTCTTGTCATTTCCCTTTGCCTTTTTCAATTCCGTATAAATCCTATCAGCAATCATTATCGTTTTCGCCATATATGAATATACATATGTATATCTATCAAAACCTTACGTTTCCTGCGAACAGCTTTCTTCTGGCAAGGCGATAGGCCGAAAGCCCCAGGAGAACAATGCCCCCAGAAAGCGAAATGCCGACAAACGCGTTTGCTGATGACGCTGCAGCCTTAACAACACTGATTTTCACGCTGACCGTTGTGCCAAGAGAAAGACTGACTCCGCTGCCGTTGCTGTCAATCCAGCCAAAAATCGCCTCGGTGCTTTCGCCAGTATGCGCTCCTGAAGCTGTGACAACGAACGCGGCCATCCCGCCCCCGGGAATTGACGCCTCTTCAGGCTTAACACTCAGTTTTTCAGCGTTGCTGCTCGCCACGCTGAAGGCCGCCTTGCCAGTGCCGGTGTTGTAAACAAAAATGTTCCTTGATGCGCGAGCGCCTTCAGCAACCGTGAAATCAAGCGATGACGGGGCAACGCCAATCCCTGAGGCACTGGCGATACCCCACCCATCAGCCATTGTTGCCATTATTAGAAAGAAATAAATAATAAAACTGAGCCTCATCAGCTATTCACCGCGACCAGCGATATCCTCCCGGAATAGTTGCCTGGGGAAGTTGCCATGGGCATGTCCAGTCTGAGGCTTAATCCAGTCCCGGAACCCGGCTTAAGGTTCACATCCTTCCTTGTCCTGGCATTTGACATTATGCCCGCACTGCCAGCGTCATCATAATTGCCGTTAAAGGCGTACCTTAGCATGGACGCATCTATGCTGTTGCTGCCTGAGGTAAAGTTTGTTGACCATGTTTCGAAGTCCAGCTGCACGTTCCCAGCGTTTGTCAGGGTTATGTTTGATACTGTGGATGCTGACTGGTCGCCAGGTATCTCATAAGTCGCGCCGGGTTCTGCAAAGAAAACAACCGAGCTGGCATCAACTTCCACAGCAGTCAATGAAAGGTATTCAAAACTTGCATTGGCGGATGCGCCGTAGCCAGAATTGTCCGCGGCAACTGCGGTTATTGTATAATCGCCTGCGGGGAAACTGCTGGAAAGGTTGAAGGCAGCTGAGTAAACAGACGTTGTTGAGTTAATCTCTTCCTTCTTTGCCATTGTGATGTTAGAGCCATTAAAGTGCATTACTACTGCTGCAATGTCAAATGCGCCATTAGCGTCAGACACTACAGCATCAATGCTTACTGTCCGGTTGGCCCTGGGAATCGGGCTTATCTGACTCCCTGCAAGGAGGCCGTCATCATCCGTCAAAACATCTAGCGAGCTTACTGCAGGAATGGCGCCGCCCACAACAATGGTGACGCCAATCTCGGCATTGCCCTGTTCCTTGGAACCCTGGCTGCTGTTACGGAAGTATGGCGTTGCGGCAATAAAATCGTTTGAGTTGTTGCCTGTGTCAACGTAGCTGCCATTTGCAGCAGTTCTAACCAGTGAGTATCCGTTGCCGCTGCCGCCATGAGGGCTGCCCTCAAACAAGCCAGAGCTTATGCCTGCGGCACTGCCCCAGCCAACAGCGTCTACAATCAAGCCAGCAGCATCCTTCAATGCAACCCCGGCATCCGTATTTGCAAGGGTGATGGCTTCCTCATAATTTGCGCTTGGCCAGGAGGCATTGTCCCTCGTTGCAGCCCAGCCTGCATCAGCAATAAGGTAATGGCAACGGCTGCAAATTACAGCAGTGGAAGGAAGCGTGGCATCCGCCGCAGACGTTTCAGTTGCAATGGCCCAGCCACTGGCATTAACCAGGGTATCTGCAGGGTTGTAAAGCTCAACAGCTTCGCCTCCTGAATCTGTGGCTGCAGGGTTATAAAGCACCTGCGNNCTGCGAGATGATTACGCCATCCGATGCTGCCGAAACTGCCGCCTGCACCAACAGGAGCACAGCGAATGCAGCCGCAGCAACAAGCTGAAAATAACACCTTGCCATCATAAGCACCTCCAAAAATTGATTGAGAAAATCCAAATCTCCAGGATTCAAATGCCTTGCTGCCAGTTTGCCGTCGGATTTATGCCAATGCCGTAATTATTCCGGTAGCTGCCGCAGTTTTAACAGGAAAATGCGGTTTTTCTGGAAGAAAAACTTAAAAGGCGAAAAAACAACACTCATGCCTTCCCCCTGCTTTCACCCAGCCCTATCCCTGCGGCTATTAGGTGGGCGACCATTATCAGCTCAGGGATTATGGAACGTGTACACGATATCTTAATCAGTTCGCTGGCTTTTTGCAGGCTGCAACTGCAAAGCTGGACATACATACTTCCCGCCTTTTCTATGGTGCCTGCTTTTTCAATCAGGGCAGCTTTTTTCCTCATCCCCCGCTTTTCCAGTGTTGCCTTCATTCTGCCGGCTTCCGGAGGGCTGCGCATTACAATGCCAACAGGGATTTTTGTCTCGTGATTAAGCCTTTGGATGTCAATCAGGTTAAAACCGCCTACGGCTATGTAATTGAGCATTATCGCGCGAAGCTGGGTGTAAAATGCTTTTTTGACCATCCCGGATATTTTTGCCGTTGCATCACTGCCATCCACTGTTGCTGTGGTCGTCATGACGCCGTCAAGGCTGCTTCCTCCACGGAAGAAAGTGCCTGCAACAAGGATTTTCCTGTCCCTGAAATTGTCACGGGCTGTCGTCAATGCCAATGATGCGGGCTTCAACTTTTATCATGAACCCTTCAAACAATTGGCCAAATTTAATGGCTTTGCATATGTTATGAATATATTTTTAATGGTTCTATTAAGTTTTTAACAATACTTTTAAATAAGCCAGCCCTAATGCTTTAAAGGCGGCGGATGCTTATGCTTCTGACGAACCTCAACACACAAATCGGCAGCAGCCGATTGTGCCCAGTCGGTGCGTACCGACTTGGCCTCAACGAAGGAGAACATCCCCGCCTACCTTCTTCTAGAAGGTAAGTCAAGATGCCATTACGTGAAAACTCATGTGCGGAATAATTGCTTACACGGGGAACAAAGACGCGGTTACAGTCGTTCTGGAGTGCCTTAAGAAACTTGAGTACAGGGGCTATGATTCCTGGGGCATTGCTGCCGTAACAGGCGACTCAATTTCCCAGGTGAAGCGCGTTGGCAAGATAGGGGAAGTAGGCATCAGCCAGGTGAAAGAAGCAATAAAAAGTGAAAATCACACGGCAATTGCGCATACGAGGTGGGCCACGCATGGCGGCGTAACACAGCAGAATGCGCATCCCCATCTTGATTGCACTGGCACGATAGCCGTAGTTCACAACGGTATAGTTGACAACCATGACGAACTCAAGGGTGGTCTGGCCGGGCACAGGTTCATATCACAGACTGACACTGAAATAATTCCCCACCTGATTGAGACGCTTGCAAAACGGATGGAATTTGGCCGTGCGGCAGTTGAAGCCGCCAAGATGCTCAATGGCCGGTCGGCATTTGTGGCGATTGATTCAAAGTCAGGTATGCTAATTGCCGTCAGGAAGGGCTCTCCGCTGATAGTTGGAGTGAACGGAGCAGGCGCAGGAGAATTCTTCGTAGGGTCAGATGTCATGGCCTTCCTTGACTACACCAACAAGGTCATGTACCTTGATGATGGTGAGTGCGTGGTCACGGATGGCAGTGGCACTGCGCCAAAATTCTTCGCCCTTGACACCGGAAAAGAGCTGCAAAAGCGGGTGGTTGACATCCACTGGCACAGGGGCAGCGCTGAAAAAGAAGGATACGACCACTTCTTTATCAAGGAGATAATGGAACAGAAGCATACCATAGCCGCCGCCATAAACCAGGATGACGACAAGATAATGGCCGTTGCCGATGCGATAAGGAATGCATTCGGCACTTTCCTTGTTGGCTGCGGGACGGCAGGCAAGGTATGCATGACCGGTGAATACCTCTTTTCCAGGATTGCCAATAAGCATATAAATTCAGTCATTGCATCAGAATTCGCGAACTACCAGCATTACCTTACTCCAAGGACCCTGATGATACCCATATCCCAAAGCGGCGAGACAGCTGACGTTCTGGAAGCTATAGAGGTTGCGAAATCAAAAAATTCCAGGGTAATATCACTGTTGAACGTGTTTGGCTCAACCATGATGCGGGCGAGCGACGACTTCTTCATGGTCAATGCCGGAGCCGAAATGGCGGTGGTCAGCACAAAGGCAACGACAGCCCAGCTCGCCGTGCTGACGCTGCTGGCTTACGCCGCTGCAGGGGAACTGCAGGAGGGGAAGTTTCTCTTGATGAACACAGCCGGTTCAGTCAATGACATGCTCAACCCCCGGTATGAGGAACACATCCGGAACCTTGCAGTAAGTCTTGCGGGTAAAAAGGACATCCTGATAATAGGCCGTGGGCTCAATTATCCCATTGCGCTTGAGGCCGCCATAAAGCTGCAGGAAGCATGTTGCATCCCTGCGCAGGGCTTTGCCGGGGGAGAGCTCAAGCACGGCCCTCTCGCGCTGGTTGAGGAGGGAACGCCATGCATAGCAATCGTGGCAAATGACGAAACAAAAAATGACATGCTTGGCAGCGTGATGGAGGTGAAGGCAAGGGGCGGCTACATAATCGGCATCTCGCCTCAAAGTCATTCATCATTTGATTATTGGCTAAAGGTGCCTGACGCAGGCAACGCATCACCAATTGTCAACATAATCCCTGTCCAGATACTGGCGTACCATATTGCCATCCTGCGCGGGCTGAACCCGGACTACCCCCGGAATCTGGCTAAAAGCGTGACCGTAAAATGATTACGGCAGTTATCTTCGACCACGACGGCGTAATAGCTGATACCGAGCCGCTGCATTTCAGGGCGGATAATGCTATACTTGCCAGGTACGGCGCGTCAATAAGCGCCGAAGCGAACGACGGCATGGTGGGCATGTCAACAAGAAAGAGTTGGGAGATAATGAGGGAACTGTTCCGGCTGCCGCAGACGGCAGAATGGCTGGCTGGGGAAAAAACCAGTGAGGCTGTAAAAATAATAAGGCAGGAAGGGATAAAGCCGAATGAGGGCCTGCTGCCGCTGCTCGGGATGTTCAGGAAGGCGGGTTTTGTTATGGCAATAGCGTCAGGCCAGTACAGAAGAGTGGTTGATGCAGTCATATCAACGCTTGGAATCAGTGAATACTTCAGTTCAATAGTCACCGTAGAGGATGTCTCACTGGGCAAGCCGAATCCTGAGCCGTTCCTCGCGGCAGCCGGGAAGCTTGGCATTCCCCCAGTACAATGCATTGCAATTGAGGACTCCAGCGCAGGTGTTGCCTCAGCAAAGGCGGCCGGGATGAAATGCATTGCGCTGAAGACGCCATCAACGGCCAGCCATGATTTTTCTATGGCAGACAAAATAGTAAACGGCTTAAAGGAGCTGCAAATAAGAGATTTCACGCAAAGATGAGAAAATTTGACGTTGTAGTCATAGGAAGCGGGCCTGGTGGCTATGTCGCGGCAATAAGGGCAGCCCAGCTTGGCGCAAAAGTCGCGGTGATAGAGAATGGAAGCATCGGGGGGGTTTGCACTAATGCCGGGTGCATACCAAGCAAGACAATGATACGCCTGGCAGAGATAAGCGAAACCCTGGAATTTGCCAGGAGCTTCGGGATAAAGGCGGAAATGACAGTCAACGACCCCTTTGTACTGGCTGAGAAAAGGAAGCAAATGACCGAAAAACTCTCATCTGGAATACTGTCCCTGCTCCAGCTCAACGGCGTTGATGTGATAAGAGGAACGGCGAGGATGGCATCGGCAACACAGGTCAATGTTACCACAGAAAGCAGGGAAACAGAGCCGCTGGAAGCCGGCAGCGTCATAATCGCTACAGGAAGCAGCGCATCACCCCCGCCAATCTTCTCAAAAGGCAAGCGCAGCTTAACAGGGCGGGACTTCCTGTTGTCAAAAACACTGCCAAAATCGGCGGTAATAGCAGGAGGCGGCCCTGAAGGCGTTGAGTTTGCCTGCATGCTGCCAAAGCTCGGCTGCAAGACAACCATCATAGAGGCTGCTGACAGGGTGCTTCCGGCAGAGGACGCAGAAATGTCCAGACTGATAACTGAATCAATGAAGGAAAAAGGGGCTGAAGTGCTCACCGGCACAACAGTGACTTCGGTTACTGAAACAGATGCGTCAGCCCTAGTAAAGACGTCAAGCGGCCGGGAGATAAATGCAGAGGCAGTAATAGTGTGCATCGGCACCAGGCCAAACACCGAAGGACTCGGGCTGGAAAAAGCCGGCATCAAACAGGATGCCAAGGGCATGATAACTGTAAATGACAGGATGAAAACTTCAGCAAAGGGCGTTTACGCCGTGGGTGATGTCACAGGGGGGAGATACGCCCATGAAGCAATGGAACAAGGCATAGTCGCTGCCGAAAATGCCCTGGGAATGGGCACAACCATGGCCGGAAAGGCGATTCCAAGATGCATATATTCAATGCCTGAAATAGCGGCCGTTGGAATGACCGAGGAAGAGGCAATGAAGAGAAGGAGCAGCGTGCTCATCGGCAGGTTCTCATTCAAGGCCAGCGGCAGGGCGATGACACTTGGGTGCACCACTGGAATTGCAAAGGTCATAATTGACAAGACAACAAGGAAATTCCTGGGTGTGCATCTGCTTTCGGACAGGGCATCCGACATCATAGGAGAGGCAGTGCTTGCCATGCAGTACCTTGATGCTGACACGGTAATAGCGGCAGTCCATCCTCACCCTTCCCTTTCAGAGGCGCTAAGGGAGGCAGTGCTTGACGCATGCGGAAGGCCAATACACTCAATGGGCAAGAGGAGGATACGGCTTGGAGGCAGCGAAAACAATAAATAATGGCGAATCCCGTTAATTATCAAACATTTTGCGAGATTCACCAAATAGCACAGAGGCGGCGAAGCCGCCGCTGCGCATCGGCTCTGCCAATGCTGAATTGCAATGGGAAAGTTTGAATATTTTTGCAATTTGCCATAATGACCCTAAAAGCAGGATTCCAGCAAAAACACCGGGGGTGCCAGGAATGGAGATATTCATAGACACGGCAAACATTGATGAGATAAGGCAGGCAAATGACTGGGGAATATTGGACGGAGTGACAACCAATCCCAGCCTGGTCGCGAAGGAGAAGGACAAGGGAAAGGACTTCAAGGCGATAGTGAAGGAGATATGCGAGCTTGTGCATGGCGACATCTCGGCAGAGGTAGTCGCAACAAGATATGAGGCCATCATGCACGAGGCGAGAATCCTTGCAAAGATACACAAGAATGTCGTTGTAAAGGTTCCCTTGACACCTGATGGGCTGAAGGCAGTAAAGACACTCAAGGCAGAGGGGACAAGGACAAATGTTACCCTCTGCTTCTCAGCCAACCAGGCGCTTCTGGCGGCAAAGGCGGGCGCATACATAATAAGCCCCTTCGTAGGCAGGCTTGATGACGCAGGGCATGATGGCATGGAAATCATTGAGGAGATAAGGGAAATTTACGACAACTACAAATTTGACACAAAGATACTGGTTGCCAGCGTGAGGAACCCACTACATGTAAAACAGGCGGCTCTGATAGGCGCGGACATAGCTACAATACCATTCAAGGTGTTGGAGCAGCTCTACAAGCATCCACTCACCGATGCAGGGCTCAAGCAGTTCCTCGACGACTGGGCAAAGCTGGGGCAGCAGATAAAATAAAAATGGGCGTTCCTCCAAAGGCTTTGGACATCGCTGTTACCGCGGCAAAGGAGGCAGGCAGGCTGCTCTTGTTCCATCACAGGAAGCCCCTGAGGATCAAGATAAAGGACAACAACCCAAGGAATCTCGTCACAAACGCCGACACCGAAGCGGATGCCGCAATAAGGGCTGTCATACTGGGTTCATTCCCATGCCACACAATACTGAGCGAGGAAAGCAGCCATGAAGGCAGGGAATACACATGGCATGTTGACCCCCTGGATGGCACCACAAACTACAGCCGGGGAGGGGATTACTTCTGCACGTCCATAGCGCTTGCAAAAGGCCGGGACATAATCCTGGGTGTCATAGCAAACCATTTGTCAGGAGAGACCTTTACAGCGGTGAAAGGAGAGGGGGCGTTTTGCAATGGCAAAAAAATCAGGCCCCTGGAAATTGCCGGGCTAGGTGAGGCCATGGTTTGCGTGGATAGCGGTTATAGCATTGGCAGAAGAATGCACACTTTTGAATTAGCCAAGGCCATTGCCGGGGCAAAAGCCGTCAGGATGAAAGGAAGCGGGGCACTCTCACTCTGCGAGATTGCCACAGGCCGCGTTGATGCCTATCTCCACATGGGCAGCAAAGCGTGGGATTATGCTGCCGGCGCAATAATCATCAGGGAAGCCGGAGGAATAGTGACAGACCTCCATGGCAGAGAATGGCTCCTTGACACGAGCGAAAGCGTCCTTGCAGCAGGAAGTAAACAAGTTCACAGGCAGTTCCTGTCGGCGATTGCAAAATTGGTGGGGCAGGAATGAGCAAAAAGCTTTTCGGCACAGACGGCATAAGGGGAACACCCGGTAAAGAACCTCTCACGCCAGAAACGATAGGGAAGATTGCGGCAGGATTTGCAGCTTTAATAAGGAAGCTTGCCCATGGGAAAAAGAACCCATCCATCGTTATGGGAAAGGACACAAGGGAGTCGTGCATGATGATAGAGCAGGCGCTTGTGTCCGGACTTACAGATGCAGGAGCTGATTTGAAGCTGCTTGGAGTGCTTCCGACAGCGGCAGTGGCTTACCTCACGAAGCATCTCAAGGCTGACGGCGGCATAATGATATCAGCCAGCCACAATCCCTCTGACCAGAACGGCATTAAGCTCTTCACTCAAATCGGAGAGAAACTAAGCGAAAAAGATGAGGAATTTGTTGAAAATAACCTTGGAAAACGGGCAGAAAGAAGCCGCAAAGGCACTGTGATGACCCTGGCAAAGGCAGAAGACGACTATCTTGCCTTCCTGGCAGATTCGGCAGGAAAGCCCAAACTGGCCGGGCTTACAGTTGTTGTTGATGCCGCAAACGGAGCAGCCTATAAATCTGCTGCTATCTTTGCAAGCCTCGGGGCTGCTGCAAAAGTAATAAACAACAAACCTGACGGAAAAAATGTAAACCATGATTGCGGGGCAATGCAGCCGCAGCACCTGCAAAAAGAAGTGTTATCTGCTGGAGCGGCCTGCGGTATAGCGTTTGACGGCGACTCTGACCGGCTTATCATGGTGGATGAAAAAGGCAATGTCGTTGATGGCGACGCAATAATGCTTGCAATAGCAAAGGACATGCTGAAAAGAAGGCAACTGGCAAAGAACACCGTGGTGGTCACAGAATATACGAATACGGCATTTGACGATGAACTTTCAGGGCTTGGAGCCATGACTGCAAGGGTGCAAAATGGCGACAAATTCGTCTATGGGGAAATGAAAAAGCACGGCTACGCCCTCGGAGGCGAGCAGTCAGGCCACATAATCATTGGCAGTAACACAACCGGCGACGGGGTACTTGCAGCCATACATGTGGCAGGCATAATGCAAAAAACCGGAAAGCCGCTTTCTGAGCTGGCAAGGCTTGAGAAAAAACCGCAAGCCTTAATAAACGTGGAAGTCAAGGAAAAGACAGAACTCAAATCGCTGCCTTTGACCTCGGCAGCAATCGCTGCAGCTGAAAAGCAACTGCCTGCCATAAAAGGCAGGTCGCTGATAAGATATTCAGGAACGCAAAACACGCTGCGCATAATGCTTGAAGGAAAAGACGGGCACGAGATAATGAGACTTGCTGAGGAAATAGCAGCAGCGGCAAGAAAAGAAATCGGAGCTTGAACATGAAAGCAGTCATACTTGCCGCAGGAAAGTCAACAAGGCTACACCCGCTTACAGTAAGCAGGTCAAAGGTAATGCTCCCGGTAGCAAACACGCCTATTCTAGAATACAACCTACAGCAGCTCCAGAAGGCAAAACTGATTGACGAAGCCGTTATTGTCGTGGGCTTTGGGAGCGAGGAGATAATGACGAAGTTTGGCAGCAAATACGGCAAGATGNNATGCCAAAGTCGTGGTTGAAAGGGGAACACTGAAACAGCTAATTGAAAAGCCGGATGAGGGCGGTGGCGGGTTGGCAAACACTGGCTGCTATGTTGTGCCATCAGAAATCCTGCCCTTGCTGAAGAAAATGAAGAAAAGCAGCCGCGGCGAATACGAAATCGTGGATGCGATACGGAAGCTCCCAAATGTTGCGGTTGAGGAAGCCGAGTTCTGGCAGCCTGCAACTCACCCGTGGAGCCTCCTCGATGCAAACGAGGCAATACTAAAGCAGCACGAGAAGAAAAAGCCAAAGATAGCGGCAGGGGCTACTGTTGAGAAAGGCGCAACACTCAAAGGATATGTCTCAGTCGGCAAAGGAACGCTAATCAGGAGCGGCGCATATATCGAAGGGCCGGTTGTTATTGGTGAGAACTGCAGCATAGGACCAAACTGCTACATCAGGCCGTTCACTTCAATAGGTAATGGCTGCAAGGTCGGGAATGCAGTTGAGGTAAAAAATTCCATACTCATGGAACATGCCGTAATCAGCCACATCAGTTACTGCGCTGATTCTGTCATAGGCAGGAATGCCAATCTTGGGGCCGGGACGATCACTGCCAACCTTCGCCACGACAATGGCAACGTCAAGTCAATGGCAAAAAATGAGCCCATTGACACTGGCCGAAGGAAGTTTGGCACAATCATTGGCGATGGTGCAAAGACAGGCATCCACACCTCAATCTACCCTGGAAGGAAGATATGGCCGGGAAACACGACTGTGCCGGGAGAGGTTGTAAGGAAGGATGTAATTTAACCCTTAATCCTCCTAACAAAAGTCAAAAACCCGGAATGCCCTATCGGCTGGGTCTTCGGCCTGATTACCCTGTCATCAACATCCCATTCCCGTTCAATGATTTCAATCGTCTTAATATGAACCATGCCCTTTACTCTGGCCACGGCAGCCACGAAGTCACTCACCTGCGGGATTGTAGGCGAGTATGAGACAATGAAGCCGCCGACTTTCAGCGCCTTTGCCGCCGGCTCAATGGCCTTCCACGGCTCAGGAAGGTCAAGCGTTACAATATCAACATTCTTCTCGGCAATGCCATCGTAAACGCTCTTGTTTTTTATCGTGACGTTCTTCAAGCCAATCGTTGCAACATTTTCGGCAGCCACTTTGGCAAAATCATCGCGAATCTCGTAAGTGACAATTTTCTTGGCTATGTTTGCGAGGAAGAGAGCAAGCGCCCCGCTTCCTGTCCCGGCATCAACTATCAGGCTGCCTTTCCCGATGCCTGTCTCTGTAATTATTGCCGCAATATCCTTTCTGGGGATTATCTGGGGAGCCCGCTTTATCTTCCCGTAGCTGTCAATGAATGACGGTTCAAAGATAAAGAATTCCTTGCCAGTGTTCGTTTTTACCGTGTCGCCGGCCTTTGCCTTTGCCAGTGACTCCCTGGAAACAAACCCGAACTGGGTGTGGTAATCTTCAGAAAGCTTGCGGACATAGAACCTCCTGCCGTCTTCTGCAATGAGGACTTTTTTTATGGGTTCCATGCAGCCTTGGCAAGAGCGGCGGTATAAAAAACTTTGTCAGAAAAAAGAAAAAATGCTGGCTTACCACTCGTCGTCGTCGCCGGTGGCGTCGTCAAAGTCGTCTCCGCTTCCCTCGCCGCCTTCATCGTCAAAGTCGTCCTTCGTATCTGCAAACTTAAGCTGCCCAAACACCTGATGCGCCATCCCCTTCACCTCTCACAGTTGGCTCTCAATGACCGGCCATCAAGCCGGGTTGGCTGCTGGCAACCCTCTCCTTATTTAAATGTTTTGGTGAGGCTCGGCGGGTTGCGTCAAATCCTGAACCATTCAACCCCCATTCCGTCAAGCAGAGCCTTCACATCGATCT
>DUGG01000047.1 GCA_013331515.1 Candidatus Woesearchaeota archaeon | reverse complement strand
CCCATCTCCTCCCCAAGCCAGTCCTGGCAGATGCGGTTTGCGATGGTCGTTTTTCCACCGTTCGGAGGCCCGTAAAGACCCAGTTTTATGTGCTTCTTTTTCCTGAACAGGTCCTTCAGAACTTTCTGGATAAATCGTTGGATGACATTAATCATCGTTACTTTCCCTGACACCTTTTTTCCCCAAAGCCTAAGGCAATATCCTGAACGGACATATAAAAAGGTTTTGCTTCATAAGCTGGCGTCTTTCCTTCCGTCAACTTCAGAAAAACTTATTAAGGTGCTGCCATCTTAATGGCTGTAATGGAAGAGATTGTGCGACGGGACATCATGGAGACGCTTGAACAGGCGGTTTTCTCGCTCAAGGAGGCCGACGCGTTCAGGGTGAAGGAGCTCAGTAACACCGTCATACACAACGCTTCCATCTTCCAGGACGAGGATTCTCTGAGCGTTGCCGTGCTGCTGTACGCCCTCTCAAAAACGATGGAGCGTGGCAGGATAGACCTTGCAGGGATAAGTCAAATCATCGCAAGGGCAAAATCCGCGCTTCAGACGTTCAACATTGACGAATTCCGCCTAGCCAACAAGATGGCGCTCAGGAAAATCTCAGAAACAGATTCGCGCCTGAAGCTGTTCGTCAACAGCGTCATAGAGCAGGCACAACTCAGGAAGGGCTCAAGAATATGCATGCACGGCGTCTCGGTAGCCAGGACGGCCAGCATCCTTGGCATATCAAGATGGGAACTCATGCAATACCTTGGCCGCACAGGATTCCACGAGGACATGCCAGAAACAGTTAACTCGGCAAGCCGGCTTGCACTTGCAATGAAGGTGTTCGGCGCATGACCGATATTGAAGGAAATGGCATCAAGCGCCACACGCACGCCTATTCAGTAGGGGCGAGCTATGTGAAGCTGCTTTCTGAAGTATCCGGCTCAAAAGCGCTTGTCTTTGACGCAGGCCCACTGATAAGCATGACGACGAACAACTTGCTCAGCACGCTTGAGCGGCTGAAGGAGCACTACCCCGGAAATTTCGTCATTCCTGAAGCTGTCAAGAGCGAGCTTGTGGATGAGCCTTTGAGGACCAAGAAATTCATGTTTGAGGCGCTCCAGATACAGCGCTTGATAAGCAGCGGCGTGTTTACCGTGCTGGAGGACGATGATACCAAGGAACTCACCCTTGAGCTGCTTCAAACGGCGAATCGCTGCTTTTCAGCAAAAGGCAGGCCGGTCAGGATAGTCCAATATGGAGAGATGGCAAGCATCGCGGCAGCCAGGCTGCTTGACGCGGAAGCACTTGTGATGGATGAGCGCATCACGAGGGAATTGATAGAACACCCAAGCCATGTCGGCGACCTCATGGAGAAGCGGCTGCACACGTCAGTAACTATTGACAGCCAAAGCACCTCGCTCCTGCAGCGCTACTCCGGAGAGCTCAGGATACTGAGGTCTGTTGAGCTCATAGCCATCGCCTTCAAGCTAGGGCTTCTTGAAAGGTATGTGGCTTCAGGGGAGGAGAAAGACATCCCTGACATAAGGAAAAAGCTGCTGGAAAGCGTGCTGTGGGGGCTGAAGATGAACGGGTGCGCTGTGAGCGGGCAGGAGATTGAGCAGATAGTCGCCGGCTCACATAACTGAATTTATGCGACCTTTTGCGTTAGGCGCCAAAGCATTATTTTCTCGCTGCCTGCCAGTTCCAATGCCAAGCTCAATCGTTATGTGCAATTCTCATTTCTTGATAACCCTAGCCACGAAAAACCCTTCTGTGTTGTTGTCCTGGGGCCATATTCGCAGGCACTTTCGTATTTCGGGGTTGTATTCGCTTTTTTCAAAGCTCAATATCGGGCTGCTGCGGTTGATGTCAAGCTTTATGTCGTCAACCTTCGCGTCATTGTGCTGCTGCAGCAGCCAGTCTATAACCCCCTCATTTTCCTCAGGCTCAACTGAGCACGTTGAATAAACAAGCGTGCCACCTTCCTTCAACAGGGAGAGTGCAGTGCTCACGAGTGACTTCTGCTGCTGGCTAAGCCGCCTTACCATGAGAGGATTCCATATCTGCAAGGTGTCCGGGCTTTTCCTTAGAGTTCCGGTGCCGGAGCATGGCGCGTCAACCAGTATGCGGTCAAATTTAGTCGCAAGCCTCTGCAGCTGCTGGCCCCGGCCAAAGCTTTCAACAACGTTCAAAATGCCCATCCTCTGGAGATTTATGCCCAGGGGCTTCATCCTGTCGCCGGAAATATCATTGGCAACAATGATGCCCGAATTTCCCATCAGCGCAGCCATCTGAGTTGTTTTCGAGCCTGGAGATGCGCACATGTCAAGGACAGCCTCGCCGGGCTGAGGTTCAAGGACGACCGCCGGAATCATCGAAGCGGCTTCCTGGATGTAAAAGTAACCAAGGGTGTGCTCAACGAGATTGCCGAAGTCAGTCCTGTCGCCCTTGACCCAAAATCCTTCCATGCACCACGGGACAGGGTAAAGGACGAAGTTCTGCCGCTCAAGCCGCTGCTTGACTCCTTCAACGGAAGCTTTTAGCGTGTTGACGCGTATGCTCTTGTTCAGGTAAGAGAGCGAGTATTGAAGGAAGCGCTCATATTCCTTGCTGCCACCCAAAAGCTTGCGGTAGCGCTCCTCAAACTCCTTCTTTACAGTTGCCTTTGCTTTTTCTGCGTCACGCAGCGGAGTAAGCATTTCCAACCCTGTTGCCATAAGTGAACAGAAAACAGGATGATGTTAATAAAAGTTGCTTCGCTATTCCTGGCTATGGCCAGCTTAACGCCTGCAAATCTCGCCCTTAATCTCAAGATACTGCCTCGGAGTAAGCCTGACACTCCTTGCACTCTGAAGCTGGCTGTTGATGATGATATTCTGCTGCCTGCTCCAGTCATTTGAATGGTGTGTTCTTACATACTCTGCCCAGTATTCCACGAAATTCATCCTTTCCTCTCGGTTGTCTTTCCCAGGCTTAAGCCATTTCATCTTCAATCATCCTCTGCAACAGCTCAACCTTGCCAAGGTTGATGCGTTCCTTAAATAAATTCTCAATATAAAAAGCATCTTCCAAATCCTTGTCAGATTTAAGATAATAGCGCTTATAAGCAATCTGCCTTTCCAATGATGACAACCTGATTTTGTCATCAGCCATTATCACTGTAAGGGCATCGGCAAATGCCATCAAGGCGGATTTTCTCTTGGCAAACTTCACTTCAAAATTCGGAATTGTTTCGCCTTCATCGGCAAACCTTACCGAAAGGCCTTCCTGGAGATAGCTGTAAACCTCATCAGTGCTTTCAGCATTGAGACACCAGTAACCAGAATTCTTTAACTCGGTATATAGCGCGTCAAACGATTCTTTGTTTAATCCTTTTACGAAGATGTCAATATCCTCAGTAGCCCTGGACCTTCCAAAAAGTATGGATACATACCCGCTGACAATAACGTAGTCGGCATGTTTCTCCAGTATTCTGATAAATTTAAGCACGAACCTGTCCAGGTCGTTTATAGTTTTGTCAAGCTTTATCGTCCTGTTATCTACAAATTCCATATTCCGGATGTCAGTGTTGTTTTCCATATAAATATTGTCAATAAAATATCGGTTTTCCACAATCTGTGATTGCTCAAACGGGTTTCATACCCCACAGCTCTGCTGCGGTTGGGATTTTTCATTGATGGGCGATTTATGGAACCCAAATTGGCAGCAACCGCAATTCCGTTCACAGCGGAATGCGCAATCGGGCAAAGGCCCGATTTGCGATTGGGCCCAGTCGCAGCAGCGACTTGGGAACTGATGGTCTGTGACCAGCGGTGGTCGGTTTGCGATTGACGAAGTATATAAGGCTTGGCCGGAGGAATGTTCAGTGTCCAGTGGCAGGACTTTCTTTGGCATAGCAAAGAAGCCCGATCAAGAAATCCGCCTTATACTCAAAAGCTCAGCCAAAACGAACTAGAGCTTCTTCCCCATGTACGGGCCTTCGTAATCATAGCCCAGCTTCTTATAATACTCGCGTGTGCCGACTCCTGAAATGACGAGCATCCTGCCCATCCCACCCTTCCTGGCAATTTCCTCTGCCTTTGCCATAAGCCTTTTTCCGAAGCCGCGGTGCTGCATTTTGGTTCCTTCACCGGGCTCCTCTCCAATGGCGACTGCTGATGCGTAAACGTGAAGCTCCCTGATAATAGCTGTCGCTGGAGTTATCTCGCCCCTCAGCTGCTGAGATGGGAACCTTAGCCTGCAAAATCCAATGAGCGCATCGTTGACAGGGTCTTCTGCCGCTATGAAAAATTCCTTTCCCTTGCTCCCTTCGTATTCTGTGACGGTGATTTCGCTCTTTCCGCTTGATTTTTTCCTTCCAATCTCCCTGCACCGTATGCAGTTGCAGGTTATGCCTTTTTTCTGCTGGAGCTGCTGGACATATTGCCTGAGGTTTGTCCGGTCAATGCCTGCTGATGTCACGTAAGTAGGGATGTCCCTGTTGACTCGCATTATCCTGCACCATTTTGGCACGAAGCGCTTGAAATCGCTGATTATTTCAGCTGCCTCTGCAGTAGTTATCGGTGTGAACTGCTTTTTCTCCCATTGGGCATAAAGAGGGGTTCCCTTGATGACCAGGCACGGATATATCTTCAGCATGTC
>DUGG01000020.1 GCA_013331515.1 Candidatus Woesearchaeota archaeon | reverse complement strand
TGCATAACGATGTTATGTAACCCGAACTGAAGGTGAGGGCGAGGAGGTTCGAGTAAACGACGAGGGTATGACGCAGGGCAAAGTTATAAATAGTAGTTTATCATCTAGCTTAAACTATGAATAAAGAGAAATACCTTACAGGTTTTACGATTGTTTCCACACTTATCTTTGCTGTTTTAAGTTTGGTAAGATTATTAGATTATACACTCTTTGATACGATTCTTAGAAATTATTTGGTACCTTTATTTTTTCTCGCCGCGCTCTTCGGTTTTGTCGGATGGTATTATATTTTTAAGGCTCTGAGAAAATAACTTTGCCCGAGTAATATCTTACATAACAGCACATATACGAACTCTTCCTTGTTTAAGGGTTTAAAGGCTTAAAACCTTCAACTGCTAAACACCAAACTCTCATTTTCCAGCCCTACTCAACAGTGATCCTTCCGGAAGATTTCCGGAAAAACAAGCATTCTCTTCTTAAAACAAGAAGTCTTCACCCCAACAACATGTACATCCTTGAAAACCTCCAACGAGAAATGCACAGAAGAAAGTACAGCTAAAAAACCCTATATCCATTGCATCAGCCAGTTCCTCTTAAAAAACCACAAAGATCCAGAATCTACACAAAAAAAGACCAGCCCTATTCCATCAACCTCTTCAGCTCCTCGATCTCACCAGTAGAAATCGAGCAGCCCCTTAAGCGCAGGCCCCACAACAACGCGTCAACAGTATCACGCCTCGAAGCTCCACTCATCACCACCTCCTTTAACAAGCCTTCCTCAAAAGCGACCATCATCAACTCAGCGCTCCTAATAATCTTTAAGCCCCTCACAAAATCCTGAAAGGACTTCAACAAGGTTTTATCAACAATAACCTTCGCGTGCAACTTGCCCTCAAGAATTCTTCTCACCCTCAAAGGATCCTCGTCCAACAAACGCATCGTCCTCTCATCGACGACATACGCAGCAGCGCCAATCTTCACCGCCAGCGCCAAGGCCTCAACCTCACCCTTATTCACCACAACTATCGAAGCGCCACGACAAGAAAAAATCCTATTCACGGAAGCAAGCAAGTTCCCCACCTCCAATGAAGAATGCACCTCAAGCTCACCACCCTCAATCAATTTAGAAACCATCATCGCCTCTAGCTTAAAACGATGAGAACTCAAAGGAACATCCACAAGCTCACGAGCAACAGCAGCAGGAATACAAAAACCACCACCAAACAATTTTTTCAAGCCTTTCAACGTTCCCAACAAATCATTCGTCGCCAAACTAATAACGCTGCTCGAATCAAAAACCAACGACCTCATCTGAACAACTTCCTCGCAATTTTCAACCGCTCCCTCCCAGACAGCGTCACACCCTCAGGCATGTCAGCAATGTAGGTTTTCCCAACATACTCCATCAACTCAAACTCAGAAACACCCAACAAGTCAGCAGTCCTGCCCAGAGAAATCCCATGCTCATGCAACCTTGAAGCTTTTGAAACTTTCGCTTTTTGAAACACATCTTTGACGTACTCACGCAGCTTTTTTTCTGTCCGGGTCAAATGCCTCAGAATGTTTTTCAAGACCTCCTCAAACCCAGCATCATCACGATCCTCCAACTTTTTTACCGCGAGACCCAACAAGCCCGCGTAGGTATCACAAAATTTTACCCACAACTTGAACTGGACATAGCGCTCACGACCATACAACTTCGCCAGCGCGTACATCAGCACAGACACGGAAAGCGAATACTGATCCTGATGAATACTCGCATTATGAATCGTCCTGTCACTCAACGACTTCAACGCTCTCGCGTCCTCGCGACGCGCAGCACGAACAGCGCCAATCAACACCTCAAGAATGTCCCTTCGCACGCGCTCTTCCATCTTCAATGCTCACACTCTCTTCCAGGACAGCCACCGGCAAACTCAGACGGCATCTTTCCAGCGTACAATACTTGCTTCCCTTTACAACCATCCCTAAACACCGTAATCCCCTTACACCTTAATTTGTAGGCTAACAAAAACGCCCTCTCAACATCCCTTACCTTCGCATTTTTAGGAAGGTTAATCGTTTTACTGACAGCATTATCCGTATACTTCTGAAATGCGGCTTGCATTCTGACATGCCACTCAGGGCTAATTTCACGAGCAGTCACAAAAATTTTCTTAAACTTTTTCGGAATCCTCAACCTTTTCACAGAACCAGTCCTCGCAAGCTGAGCCATTAATTTTTCAGAATAAAACTTCTCCTCCCTCGAAATCTTCTCAAACGCAGCATTCACTTCTCTTAGCCTCGTTCCCTCCATCACCTCACGCACAAAAGACAATCCAAAACACGGCTCGATCCCACTACTGCACGAAGCAAGAATGCTCAACGTTCCAGTCGGAGCGATCGTTGTCATCGCAACATTCCTCAACGCCTTGCACTTCTTCCTCCACACGCTCTTTGAAAAATTCGGAAAACTTCCTCGCTTCTTTCCAAGATCTTGAGACGCGGCAAACGCTTCTTTTTGCACAAAAGCCATCACCTTCCCAGCGAGTCTCAACGCCTCACCACTATCATAAGGAACGCCTAAGAGCATCAACACCTCAGCCCAGCCCATCACCCCAAGACCAACACGCCTGTTCGCTTTTGTCACCCCCTCAACCTCTTTCAACGGAAGCTTGTTCGCGTCAACCACATTCTCCAAAAAATGCAATCCTCTCCACACAGTCTTTCTCAATTTATCCCAATCAATCTCCCTCTTCTCAACCATCCTCACAAGATTAATACTTCCTAAGACGCAGGATTCAAAAGGAAGAAGCGGCTGCTCACCGCAAGGATTTGTCGCCTCAATCTCGCTCTCAATAATCTTATTGCACTTATTTATCTCATCCAAAAAGATCAACCCGGGATCACCAGTCAACCACGCAGACTCAACAAGACGAGACCACATTTCACGCGCCTTTATTTTTTTTACAATTAATTTTGTCCTCGGGTTTATCAATGCGTAATCTTTATTTTTTAACACTGCGCCCATAAACTCATTCGTCACACCGACGGAAATGTTAAAATTTTCCAAGACGCCACGCGTCCTCTTCACATCAATAAACTCCTCAATATCGGGATGATCCACCCTCAAGACAGCCATATTCGCGCCACGACGACGACCTCCAGCCTTAATCACCGCCGTTGAAGCGTCAAATATCTTCATAAACGAAACAGGGCCAGACGCGACACCCTTCGAAGAAGAAACACCATCCCCCTTAGGCCTTAGCCTTGAAAATGAAAAACCTGTACCGCCCCCGCCCTGATGAATCAACGCTTGATACTTCAAAGCGTCAAAGATTCCAACCAACGAATCAGGAACAGGCAACACATAACACGCGCTCAATCCCAACTCCTCTTTCACACCAGCGTTCATCAACGTTGGCGAGTTCGGCAAAAACTCAAGACCACTCATCATCTCATAAAACTCCTCCTCGCTTGTTGCAACATCCCCCTTGTACATTTTATCAACAGCAGCAATACTTCTCGCAACTCTCCTAAACATCTGATCAGGCGTTTCAATAATATAGCCATCATCGTCCCTCTTCAAATAACGACGCTGCAATACCTTCAACGCGTTCACAGACAACCGAGACTCAAGCCGCACATGAGGAACCGTTTCCTCCCTTACCTTTCTATGCTTCTCCCTGTACAGCACATACGCGGCGGCAGTCTTTTGCAAGTCTTTGTGAATCAACACCTCTTCAACAGCATCCTGGATTTCTTCAACCGCCGGTATCCTGTCGTTTCTGGCTGCCACCGCTGCAACAACCCTTGTGAGCCGCTCGGCCTCCTCCTTGTTGCTTCCCCCAACTGCCCTTGCAGCTTTCATGATGGCAGAGGTTATCTTTTCCTGGTCAAAGTCCACAACCCTGCCGTCTCGCTTGACGATCTTGGATATGCTTGTTATGCTGATTGATTTTCCTGCATCAGAAACCTTCGGCGCCACTTTTCATTACCTCTCAATAAATACAACCTGTTGTGGACTCCTCTCGCCCAGAACCCCAATCTGTTGTGGTTTCCTGATTTACAGGTATTTAAAGGTTTTTGTTGCAAAAACTATATTTGGTGATAATGTATGATGGAATTTCTAGCTGCCGTTAATGTAGATTGGAGTTGATATAAAATTTATATAAAATAGGCTCTCTGTTGCATCGCTCGCTTCCGTAAACTTTTTCATTATTGTCTGCTAATGCATTCGCCCGGCAATAACAAGAATTAAGAAGGTTGCATTATGAACCGGCAGTATGCCAGGTGCCATACCTCATATCGCAGCAGGTCTTCTTTCAGCTGCGATTGTCCATAAGAAGCACATGCGGCTTGAGCTCAGCCTTGCTATTCTCATTGGCAACCTCCTTCCCGATATCATAAAGTTCGGGCTTTCAGCTTTGAAGCAGGGCACTTTGGCTGTTTTTAACATCAGGCAGGATGGCTTTTACCATCTCTGGAGCCAGCTGACTTACAACCCTGCAAACTGGTTCAGCCTCGGCTTTTTCCTGCTGCTTCTGGCTGGTTTCCTTTACCATTATCACGTTATCAAGAAAAAGAAGCTATGGGAATATGAGGAGCTTTACGTGTTCCTTTTGATAGGCATCTTTACTCATCTGGCAATGGACGCTTTAATTATCGAGAAGGGTCCTTGGTTTTAAAGAATTAAAAATCCGGGCCTACTGTAGTCTAGTTTTTACTTCAAACATCCCCTGTTCCTTCTCTCCTTTCCAGTAAGCAAGATTAAAATCTGTAATTTCCAGCCACTTGTACTCTTCCGAGCCTTTGGACAGCTTTATCAGGAAGGTTCCTGTTGAGCCTGTCACCGCAATCTTTCCGAATGGATTGGGTCGAAGTCTGTGGCCTGTTGCCGTATCATCTCCACTTGACCATACGCCATCAACGTTTGGCAAGTCAAAAATTCCGGCCTTGTTTGTCAGCCCGAAGAATACGGCGCTGTCTGGGATAGTACCATCTTCTCGTCTTTGGTACACTGTTACAGAAACGCCTTCAACCTGAGTGCCATCGGTGCCAACAATTTTCAAGCTGTTTGATGAAGGAACGTCAAACAGGTAATCGCCAAAATAGCCACGCCTCTTGTGGAGATGTAGGTTAAGGGCTGCTGCGGAATGCTCAGAGAAAAGGACGTTTCCTGGTCCGTGCATCATAGCGTTGCCAGCAAACTTAAAATAATGGACCGGGCAATCGGGTCTTGGAGTGCACCATGAGGCATCGGGCAGGAGTGATGTTCCTGAAACAAGCTGGTTATTGCCATCAGTCACCAGCACGTTGTTTTTTGCCACATCAAGCGAATACTCGTCAATCAAGCCAAGCTGATGGCCCCATTCATGGATGAGTGCCCAATCTATTCCCTTGGACATTCTCTCAATCTTTGAAGCATCATTCATCCATTCCTTAACGCTGAAGCCCCACCTGCTATCCTGGTAAAAATCAGGTGGTGCGTGTTCACCGGAATCAAAAAACAGCTCATTGTCGTTTTCCACCACTATTTCATCTATCCTTATGCGCTCAAGAATCCCGTTTGGCGCAACAGCAGGATAGATGGAATCCACAAACTTCTCGTTCATAGTCCTGGCTTGGGACTGAATCCAGTCCTCAAAGGAGTAAGACTCTGCCATGTTCTGATAGGCGTTGAATTTGTCATACACGCTTTTCGCAACATGGATCCTGAACGAAAGCGCGTTGGTAAAATCCTCAAGCATGTTGTTGTTTTCTGAAGGTTCCTGTATCATATTTTCTGGGTCAACCACGAACCTGACGGTGTGGTCGCTCAGGTGAGCAGGCCATGTCCACTTTATGGTCTGCTTAGTGGCCTGCCCCGGGCTTAAGGACTCCTGCGTTCCTGAAGAGACCTCAACGCCGTCAATAAGCCACCTGAACGAGAAGATTCCGGAAGGGCCTTTGCCATGGTTCTTAATGTAAGCGGTAAACGTGACTGTTTCGCCTTCTTTTGGCCAGCGTTGCTTCCCTGATTCGCCGGGGCAAAGCTGCGGCCCCCGATCATCCTCGTACGGGTAATAGCCTGCATATTCGGGCGAGCAAAAATGTCTGTCAGAAAAGTATGTCACCCTGTAACGCTCATATTTAGGGGTGCGCTCAATGTACAGCACCCCCAGATCAGGAGCCGCAGCCTGGTTTCCTTGCTGCTGGTTCTGGCTTTCCTGATTTTTGTTTGCTTTTGATTCTACTTTTGGTTCCTGTGCTCTTGTCGAGTCCTGCTTGTTTTCGGCTCCTGCGCTTTTATATTTGGCATCAGCTTGGCTTCGGCTTAGTTGCTTTTCTTCTGCCGTTTCCTCAGCATTTTTTTCTACAGCAGCGCATTTGTTGTTCTGGCAGATTCCCGCGGGGCATTCTGAGCTGTCACAGCATTCGTAATTAATGCAAACCCTGTTTTTTATGTAGCCGCACTCGCATTCTATCTGTACGCATTTGTTCGTGTTCCCGCCGCACGTCTCGTTTTTGCCGCATTCCGTGTCAGAGCAGCACTCGTACCTGCCGCATTGGTTGTAAGCAGCATATTCGCACTTTCTGCACTTTAGGTCAATGCAGGAATGGTTTGTGCACTCTTGGTTGGTAAGGCAGCCAGTGTCTTCGCAGCAGTTTTGAGGCGCTTCTCCTTTTTCGATCAGCCCGTTGCCGCATACTGGTTCACTTCCTTGGTTAAGCAATGCAACTGTGGCAGCCGTGATGGTGATTACTGCCAAGGCATACGGGAAAATAACTGGCACATCCCATTTTTTCATCGTGTCAAATTTTAGTTGCGCTGTTTTAAAGGTTTTCCCACAGTTTTTTCATCATCATCGCATCCCCTTCAATGTTTGGGCTTTCAGAAATAACAATCCCTCCAATGTCGAATTCCTTCCAGCTGCGAACAACGTCAATGTAGTTCAAATCAGAATCATCAAGATTAAGATGGTTCCTTTCCCCGCTGCCGTTGTAGTTGACCCCGGCTATTTGTATATGCATGTTCTTCAGGGCTTCTTTTCCAAGCGCTTTCTCCACAGCATTTAGCATCGCGCAAAATTCCTCATAAGTGTTGTTGTTGCTTTCCCTTGCGTGCATGTGCGCATAGTCAATGCATGGTTGGACTTGCTCAATCTCCTGGCATAGCGTCAATATTTCGTGCAAGTCTCCAAATTGCGTTCGTTTCCCGGTAGTCTCAGGCCGTACTGTAATCTTGCACCCGGTATTTTTCAGTTCAGCCACGACGCCAGCCAGTTCTTTCTTTACAGTCTCGTAAACCTTTTCCTTGGCCCCGCCAAGGTAGAATCCGGGATGGAATGCCACGCTTACCCCTCCGCACATCTCGGCGATTTGTGCAGCCTTGATTAGCCTTTTCTTGCTTGCTTCCTTCTTTTCAGGTTCGGCAGCGTTGAGGTTGATGTAGTAGGGCGCATGGCAGGTAAGGGCAACGTTTTCCCTTGCTGCGGCAGCTTTCACTTTGGGCGCAGTAGTTGGGAATATGTTTACTGACTGCACGAACTCAAGCTCCATGGCGTCCAGCCCAAGCTCCCTGACTTTTTGTATTCCGCCTTCAGTCCCGGTTCCCTTCGCTGACCAGGGGATTCCGGCTGTGCCGAAGAGAAGTTTTGACATGGCAGAATAAGCAAAGTCGCTGTTTTTAATTCTTAGGTTTTTTAGATACCGTTATCTTTTCTGGATATGGAGTCTTCTGACATGCGTGATACTTGACAGTATCTTTTTGACAAAGGAGTTATAAGTTCACACTTGTAAATTTTACCATGAGATAATATAATAATAGAGATATATAAATAAGAAAGTGATTTAGAATGGGTTACTGCGAGAAATGTGGTATAAAAGAACATTTGCCTTTTCACTGCAGGCGCTGCAAACAATCCTTTTGTTCACATTGCCGATTGCCGGAAAGTCATAACTGTATAGGATTGACTAGAGGAAATATATTCAAAACTTATGAAAATAGAAAGAACTCAGATAGAATTAATCAACCTGATGAGAAACTCAATAGACAAACCTCCAGATTATCTCGAGCTAAATCCATTACTCCACTTCTAAAGAAATTCAAGACATTTACCATACTTTGGATGTTATTCATTATTGCACTATTTGTCAGCAAATATATTCAAAACAGATTTGATATCACAAGGCCTATTTTAACCCTGGTTATTACAGGATGCCTTGTTCAAACCGGTAGCACAGTACTAAGAATTTTCTCAAGGTCAAGAAAGCCATACGCCTTTTCCCACTTATTATTTTGGTCATTAATACACTCATTGTCATTTTGGGGGATTTCTTCAGTAATTCGTTCCCAAGCCTGGATTAGCCACCCTATAATAGCTTTTGGCATGGTTTTGATAGGAGCTCTAATTAGAAAGATAAGCTCGCATCTGGGGAATCAATTCTGGATCAACTTACTTATAGCAGCTNNTGGATAAGGCAAAGGATATTGCTTTGAATATCGATGCGGAAATGAAGCAAGCGCACTATAATGAAATGAAGGACGGGTTCGGCTATATCAATACACTTCGTAATATCAACGGCAAAAATGCAATAACCTGGGGCGAACGTATCTATAATCTGGCAAAGGATCGTGCTCTGGACATGTCAGACAGACAGTATTTTGACCATACAAATCCAGATGGTCAATGTGCAAATTCTCTCAAAACAAAGTATGGAATTCCTGAGTATCAAACAGTTGCTGAAAATATATGGGGAATACGGGGAGGAACAGAGAACGCACGCCAAGCAATTAATAGTTGGATGGAAAGTCGTGGTCACAGATATAATTTGCTTTATTCAGATCATATTGCCGGAGCCATAGCATGTGAGAGAGGATTTTGTGTTTTTATCGGTCTTCACGATGGTCAGTACGGTTTAGGTGGTGGTCATTGCTCAACTGGAGCACAAGGAGAAGTTTATTGGGAGACTGTAGGAAAACAACCCGGAGAAGTTTAAAAACTGATTTTTACCCAAACGAGCTTCCGCAGCTGCATACAGCATGTGCGTTCGGGTTGTCTACCTTGAAGCCGCTCCTGTTTAGCGTTTCAACGTAGTCAATGACCGCTCCTTTCAGGGCCTCTGCGCTTGCAGGGTCAACAAGGACGTTCAGCCCGTCCTTTTCAATGATTATGTCATCGCTTTTCTTTTCGTCGTCAAGGGCGAACTCGTAGCTGTAGCCTGCGCACCCGCCCGGCTTGACCTCCACCCTCAGGCCGAATCCTGTCACTCCCTGCTTTTTCATTAGCTCCTTTACCTTTTCGACAGCATTGCCTGTTACTTCAATCGTTGCAGGCCTTTCCTTCGGCCTCTCAGCGTCCATTTTTGCCGCTGCCGTGTTTATCTCTCCCAGCATTTTTCCAAAATCTTCATCGCTCATCGCCGTTGCGGCTGCCGCCTTTACAGTGTCCTGGTATGGCGTGCCGCAGCCGGTCATTTTTAGCCCGTATTTTGCCATTGTGTCGGCTAGCTGGGGATACTTCAGCATTATCTCACCAATCGTCGTTTCACTTTTTATCGGCTGTTCCATTTTCATCTTAACGCTTTTATTATCTCCCTGCAGAACGCTGGCAGGTCTGCCGGCTTCCTTGAGGTTATCAAATTGCCATCAACCACGACTTCCTTGTCAGTGTATTTTGCGCCTGCGTTTATCATATCATCCTTTATTGCAGAAAAGCAGGTCAGATTTTTGCCTTTTACTATTCCTGCGCTTGCTATGACCCAGCCAGCGTGGCATATTGCAGCCACGGTCTTTCCAGCCGAATTAAGCTCCCTGATGAAGTCAAGCACTTCCTTGTGCCTTCTTAGCATGTCAGGCGCCCAGCCTCCGGGTATGATGACAGCATCAAAATCCCTTGCCTTGTAGTCTTTGATGTTGCCGTCAACTTCGACAGGGTAGCCGTTCTTGCCCTCATAGTTTTTCTCTCCGGTTCCGGCAACGACAACTTGGAATCCTTCCTCTATCAGCCTGAGCTTTGGGTACCATAATTCCAGGTCTTCATATTCTTTTTCAGCCAGAATCATCACTTTTTTCATATTATCTTCTCCCCGGTTCCCTTGTTTTTCAGGTGTATGACATTGACCGGGCAGGCCTGTGCTGCTTCCTTGTTCGCCTCTAAGTCCTCTTCGTCAATCTCCAGCTCCTGCCAGCCGTCAGGCCTGTGCGGGGCGTTGATTATGTCTGACATGCCATCGTCGTTCATTGCCCAGTGCTTCGGGTTCACGGCCACGCATGCAGCGCATCCTATGCAGTTAGGCCTGTCGTGCTCAAGGAGATATTTTGTCATTCTTGCAGTGTTCATAATTATTCTATCTCATAAATATGTTTTGGAATTTTCTGCCTTTCAAGGAATTCAGTGTATAATCGCAAGTGCACAACCTCCTTTCCCATGGCGGCGGCATATTTTTTTGGGAGTTCTTTGACAGATTCAGCAGGCGCCATCCCGAGTTCAAAAAGGTATATGGTCGTAACATCCGTGCCTGTTTTTGCGCTTAAATCTTCGGGCTCAAGCCCTTCGTTGTTTCTTATAAGGCGCCAAAACATTCCTATGGACTCAAAATAGAGCACTTGGTTGATTTCCCCTGGTGGCGGGGCCTTGGCAATTCTGCCGAAAAAGCCCGCAAGGTCTAGTTCTTTCAATATCTTTTTTACCTTCGTGTCAATGCCCTCTTCAGTCATGCTTTCACCTGCATTGACTCATATCCTTTGGACTCTATCTGGTGCACCAGCTCAGGCCCGCCGCTTTTTGCAATCTTTCCGTCAATCATTATGCATACCTTGTTTGGCTTTATGTAATTCAATATCCGCTGGTAGTGAGTTATCAGCAGTACCCCCATGTCTGGGCTCATTATTCTGTTTATCCCCCCCGCAACGGTTTTCAGGGAGTCCACGTCCAGCCCTGAGTCGGTCTCGTCAAGTATTGCCATCTCTGGCTTGAGCATTGCCATTTGCAGTATTTCCGTTCTTTTCTTTTCGCCGCCGGAAAAACCGTCATTAAGGTAGCGGTGCATGAAGCTTTCATCTATTTTTAGCATTTTCATGTTTTCTTTCATCCGCTTTATGAATTCAGGAATGGGAATGGGGTTTTTCTTGTCCCTGCGGCTGTTTATTGCAGCCCTCAGGAAATTAGTAACGGTTACTCCTGGCACGTCGCTTGGGTATTGGAATGACAGGAACATGCCTTTTTTTGCCCTTTCATCTGCAGGTAGCCGTGTCACATTCTCGCCTTTGTAGATGACCTCCCCGGCGGTTACCTTGTAGCCTGGGTGCCCCATGAGTGCATACCCCAGTGAGCTTTTGCCTGCGCCGTTCGGCCCCATGAGAGCGACTATCTCGCCTTTGCCAACTTCAAGGTTGATGCCTTTCAGTATTTCCTTCCCGTCAACCTCAACGTGCAGGTTCTTTATTTGTAGCTCGGTCATCTTGCCTTTGCTGCCTCGTGCTGTATTATCCCCTTCTGCAGCGCCCTTAGCGCCAGCATGGCGCATTTTACCCTTACGGGGCCGGGGTTTATGCGGATTATTTTAAGCATATCGCTTTGTGTCATTGCAACAGCATCTTTGATGCCTTTTCCCCTTACTTCTCCAGTGAGCATGGAGGCTGCCGCCTGGCTTATGGTGCAGCCCTTGCCTGTGAACATGGCTTCTTTCACCATGCCATCCTCAAGCTTTAGCTGCATTTCAACCTCATCCCCACATACTGGGTTGTAGTCATGGTATGCAATGTCCGGGCTTTCCATCTTCCCGTAGTTTCTCGGGTTTTGGTAGTGGTCCATTATTTCCTCCCTGTAAAGCTCTTCAGCCGGGTCCTTCATCATTGTTCACTTCCCGGGGTTCCTCATCCTTGCAGCAACGTTTTCAAGGGCGTCCGCGAGCATATCAACTTCCTCCGGCGTGTTGTATATGTAGAAGCTTGCCCTTGTTGAGCCGTTAATGCCCAGCAGTTTTGCCAGGGGCATTGCGCAGTGGTGCCCCCCCCTTACCGCTATCCCCTGCAAGTCAAGCAGGGCGGAAACGTCATGCGTGTGAACCCCGTCCATCCCAAATGCCACAAGCCCTCCTCTTTTGGGTGCTTCCGGCCCGTATATGGTCAGTCCCTCTATTTGCCGTAGTTTTTTCATTGCTGTTGCAGTCAGTTTTTTCTCATGTTCCTGTATGTTTTGCATTCCAATCTTCTGCAGGTATTCAACAGCGGCAGCCATTCCGACAGCCCCTGCCACGTTTGGAGTCCCTGCCTCAAACTTCCATGGCAGCTCGTTCCATTTGGCATCTTCGTAGCTTGCCTCGCTTATCATGTCGCCGCCATAGAGCATTGGCTCCATGTTCTCGAGCATCTCCTCCTTCCCATAAAGCACTCCAATCCCTGTGGGCCCAAGCATTTTATGTGCTGAGAATGCAAGGAAATCGCAGTCAAGCTTTTTCACGTCAACCAGCATATGCGGCACTGACTGCGCTGCGTCAACGACGGTTATTGCACCGGCCTCTTTGGCTGCCGCGATTATCTCTTTTGCCGGGTTTATTGTCCCAAGGACGTTTGAAATGTGCGTGAATGCAATAATTTTTGTTTTTTTCCCGATTAATTGGCGCATCTGCCTCATGTCAAGTTCGCCGTTTCCGTCAATCTCCGCATATTTTATTGCTGCGCCGGTTCTTTTGGCTGCCTGCTGCCACGGCACCATGTTGCTGTGGTGTTCCATCCTGGTCAATATTATCTCGTCGTCCTTCTTCAGCTTCTGACCTAGCGAGCTTGCAACCATGTTAAGCGATTCAGTCGTGTTTTTGGTGAACGCTACCTCCTCAATTTTTGCCCCAATCAGGTTTCCAACTTTTTCGTGCGCGTCATCATAGGCTTTTGTCGCTTCCTGACTGAGGAGGTGCACTGCCCTGTGGACGTTTGAGTTGTAATTTTCATAGTAGTCATTGATTGCCCGGATTACCTGCCTTGGCTTTTGCGTTGTTGCGGCATTGTCAAGGTATACCAGTGGCTTCCCGTAGATCTTCCTTTTCAGGATTGGGAAGTCTTCCCTTATCCTATTTGCGTTGAGTGTCATCCTCCCAATTTCTCATGGACTGCCTTCCTTATATCCTCGGCCAGATCAGCTGGCAGGCCTTTAAGCAGCGGGTCGAAAAATCCTTCAACTGCCAGTATTGAGGCTTCCCTTTCCCCAAGCCCCCTGCTCATCAGGTAGAACAGTTTTTCCCTGTCAAGCTGGCCGACCGATGCCTCGTGTGATGCCTTCACGTCGTAGTTGTCAATTTCAAGCTTTGGTATCGGGGATGCCCTTGCAGTGTCGCTTAGCAGGAGAATGTTTGTTTTCTGGTGCCCTTCAGAGTTGGCGGCATTGCCCATTATTTTGGTGAAGCTCTGGACGATTGCCTTTGACTNNCCCCTGGAGTGCGCCCTTTATCATTATGCTGCTTGTCGTGTTCCTCTCATTGTGCACTTCCTTTGCGTGGATGTCCAGCTGCTGGTTCCCATCGCCAAAAAAAGCGCCTGTCACTGTTGATGAAGCCCCTTCCGAGTTTAGTGTTGTCACAGTTTCCTGCTTGGTGGTTCCACCCCCAAGATTTATGTCGGTCCAGTCGACAGAGCCTTCTGCCTGCGCCATGCGCGATATTATGCTGTTCACGTCCGCGCCAAGCTTTTGCAGCGTGGCGTATTTCACTTTTGAGCCATGCCCGGCATAGACGGAGATGCTTTCAATCCGGTGGGATTTTTTGCCGGTAAACGTTTGCGTGAGCGATTCTGTCACTTCAAGGCTAGCATTTTCTTCGGCAACGGCGATGACGTTGACAATTTCTGTTTCTTTTTGCCCCATTTTGATTGTTGCCTTCCCAAGGCCGGGTTTCGGCGCATATATGAACACTCCACTGTTCCAGAAAGCCCCATGCAGGGCTTCAATCTTGTTGTGGAATTCCCTGCTTGACATGAGCGGCCTCAGCACCTTTTCGTATTTGGCGGCGGCAACAGAAAGGTCATCTACCACGGCGTCCTTTTCGCTGCCACCGTGGCGCGTGATGTTTTCAAACGGCCTCAGTTCGTTCACTGCTATGTTCACTGGTGAATTTACGTGCAGCCCGTAGCTTTGCTGTGGCAGTGGAAGCTCTTCAAATGCTTTGAGGGCTGCAAGCCTTTGCATGAGCAGCCACTCTGGCTCGCCCTTTGCCCCGGATATTCTTCTTACTGTTTCTTCGTTGAGCGTGGCTTCCTCATGTTTTTTTGTTGGCTGCATCACCCTATTGCCCCGGCCATGTCCAGTTGTATTAGCCTGTTGAGTTCAACAGCATACTCCATAGGCAGCTCTTTCATTATTGGTTCTATGAATCCTGACACTATTAGCCTCACCGCTTCCTCTTCTTTAAGTCCCCTGCTCATGAGGTAAAATATTTTCTCTGTACTCAGCCTGCCGACGGTTGCCTCGTGTGATATCTCAACTTTGTCCTCGTTTACGTCCATTACAGGGACAGTGTTCGACTTGGATTCCCCATCCATTATGAGCGCATCGCATACCGCGCTCACTTTCGAGTTTATTGCCCCTTTTGCTATCTTTACCAACCCGCGATATGTTGTTATCCCCCCGCTCTTGCTGATGCTTTTCATCTTGATGATTGATGATGTGTTTTTTGCAAGGTGGTAGACCTTTGCCCCGGTGTCCTGGTTCTGGCCTTTTCCGGCATAGGCTACCCCAAGGTGGTCCGCCCTTGCGCCCTCACCTTTTAGTATGCTGCACGGATAGAGCATTGTTCCCTTCGAGCCTGCGTTTCCCCCAATCCATTCAATAACGCCGTTTCTTTCAACGACAGCCCTCTTTGTGTTGAGGTTGTAGGTGCTCTTGCTCCAGTTCTCCACGCTGCTGTACCTGACCCTTGCGCCCTCCTTGACGTAAATTTCAACTCCTCCTGCATGGAGCGAATTGACGTTGTATTGAGGTGCGCTACAACCTTCCACATAGCTCACCTCACTTCCCTCCTCTGCTATTATTAGCGTGTGCTCAAACTGGCCGCCTCTTTTAGCATTCATCCTGAAGTATGCCTGGAGTGGCATGGTTATCTTTACGCCTGCAGGCACCCTGATGAACGTGCCCCCGCTCCATACCGCCGCATGCAGCATTATCAGCTTGTGGTCGCTTATCGGTATGCATTTTGTCATGAAGTATTCCTTCACGAGTTCGGGATATTTCTGCACTGCAACGTCCATGTCCTCAAAGATGACCCCTTTGCCTTCCCACTCTTTCTTTAGATTGTGGTAAACGACAGAGCTGTCGTATTGCGCGCCAGCACCTGCAAGTGCCTTCCTCTCTGTCTCAGGTATCCCGAGCAAGTCAAACGTCTTCCTTATCTCTTCAGGCACTTCCTCCCAGTTTTTGCTCTGGGCAGCATCCGGCCTGGCGTAATATACCAGATCATCAAAGTTTATCCCGCTAAGGTCAAGCCCCCAATTCGGAACAGGCGTTTTCTTGAACCATTCGTATGCCTGAAGCCGTTTCTTCAGCATCCATTCCGGCTCGTTCTTGTCCTTTGAGATTGCCCTGATTACGTCTTCGCTCAGCCCCTTTCCGGTGCTTGCCGCAAACTTCTCTTCTTGGCGCATGGAATGTATTTTCCCAGCCGCCTTCTCAATCTGCAATATCAGCTCCTGCCGGTCCATTTTACTTTCCAAAGCATGCCTCGCAGCCATCTGGCACGTCAGCAACCGCCTTGTGCAGCCCGCACAGGACTTCCTTGCTGGCCCTTACCTTGTCGAGGATATGCTGCGTTTCCCTGATTAGGCTTTCTTTTGTCGCTATTTTCTTGGCGGCAGATACAATCTCGTTGTTTATGGCGGTGTTGAATTTGACGTTCGCAGCCCTCTTTGAGCTAAGGTACTGGCTTACTGTTGACTCCTGCACGCACAACAGCCTTGCAATCTCTTTTTGGCTTTTCCCGTTTTTCTTCAGCGCTGACGCCATCCTGCTTCTTATGGCCGGCAGTATGTAGAATACTTCTATTTCCTGTGGCTGTATGAGTTGCTGTTTCATCTCCAATCACCCTGTTCTTCACTATGGTGAAGTTGTGCTTTTATAAATGTTTGTGGGAGAAATATTCGCTGGCTTTTAACTCCTCATCAAAAACTATATAAACGCTTTAGCCATCTGTCTTCAACTTCGGTGAGGTGATTCTTTATGTCAAAAATCAGGGTTGGCATCAACGGCTTTGGCAGGATTGGCAGGATGTTTCTCCGCGCAGCCGCTGATGAAAAGGATATAGAAGTCGTTGCCGTCAATGACGTCACGGACGCCCCCACCCTCGCCCACCTTTTAAAATATGACTCTGTCCATAGGCAGTTTTCCGCCGCTGTTGAATCAACAGCCGATTCTATATCAGTCAACGGCAGGAAGATAAAAGTCCTCTCAGTCAAGGACCCTGCACAGCTTCCATGGAAAGACTTGAAGGTTGATGTCGTGATTGAAAGCACTGGCATTTTCACAGACAAGGAATCTGCATCAAAGCACATAACTGCCGGGGCAAGGAAAGTGATAATCACAGCGCCAGCCAAGGGTCCTGACATTACAATTGTAAAGGGGGTGAATGACAAGTCTTACGACAGGAAGGTGCACAACATCTGCTCGAACGCTTCCTGCACGACTAACTCCCTTGCCCCGCTTGTCAAAGTCCTCCAGGACAACTTCGGCATCAGGCACGGCTTCATGACCACAGTCCATGCTTATACAAATGACCAGAGGATTCTTGACCTTCCCCACAAGGATTTGAGAAGGGCGAGGTCTGCCGCTGTCTCAATCATCCCGACAACTACCGGCGCTGCCAGGAGCATTGGCGAAGTCATCCCTGAAGTCGCTGGCAGGCTTGACGGGTTGGCTTTCCGTGTCCCAATCCCTGATGGCTCAATCACTGATTTTACCTGCGTTGTTGAAAAGCCCACGACAGTTGAGGAAATAAACAAGGCATTCAGGGCTGCCGCAAACGGCCACATGAAAGGCATCCTTCAATACACGGAAGACCCGATTGTCTCTGCTGACATAATCGGCAACCCGCACTCCGCTATTTTCGATGCCGGCCTCACCAAGGCAATTGACGGCGTCCTGATAAAGGTGTGCGCCTGGTACGACAACGAGTGGGGCTTCTCCAAGCGCCTTGTGGATGTCGTGAAAGGGTTGTAAGAAAAAAGTGCCGGGTTCCGAAACCGGCAAACGCAATCCTCCAAAGGGGTGTGCGGGTTCAAGTTTCGTCCGCGGCGTTGTTCATTTGCTCCAAAAATTATTTATACACTTTTCCTTTCAGCGGCTTCATGGTTAAGTTCCCTTCCATGAAAGATAAGAATCTTGAGCTTTCCGGGAAGGTTGTCCTCTTGAGGGAGGACATGAATGTGCCGATTGATGAGTCCGGGCTTATTACTGACGATAGCCGTATCCAGGAGGCTCTTACCACGATAAGGTATCTGGTGCAAAAGGGTGCCAGGACCGTTGTGATGACTCACATAGGCCGCCCTGGAGGCAAGGTTGTGGAGAATCTTCGCACTGAAGCAGTCGCAACCCGGCTTTCAATCCTGCTTAAGCATGAAGTAAAGGCGTTGAGGGGTTATGTTGGCAGCGAAGTGGAGGATGCAGTGAAGCGAATGAAGGATGGTGAAATCCTGTTTCTTGAAAACCTCCGCTTCCAGCCCGGAGAGGAGGCGAATGATGACGATTTTGCGCGTAAGCTTGCAGCCCTTGGCAATTTTTACGTGAATGACGCCTTTGCCGTTTCCCACAGGGCAAACGCGTCGGTTGCCGCAATCACGGAACACATTCCTTCCTACGCTGGCCTGCTGCTGGAAAAGGAAATCAAGGTTTTGGCAGCCGCTTTGGAAAAGCCGAAAAGGCCCTTCATTGTCATTCTCGGCGGCGCCAAGGTGTCCGACAAGATTGGGCTTATAAGGAATCTTGCTTCAAAGGCCGACAAAATCCTTATTGGCGGCGCAATGATGTTTACCTTTTACAAGTCCCGCGGCTTCGACGTTGCAGCGAGCAAGTTTGAGCCCGACAAGGTCTCTGCTGCCGATGACCTGCTAAACGAGTTCGGTGACAAGATAATGCTTCCGGTGGATGTTGTTGTTGCTGAGAAATTTGCAAATGATTCCAGGGTTGAGGTTGTTGTTGCTGCCGAAATTCCTAAAGGGTGGATGGGCCTTGACATAGGCCCTGATACGGTTGAGAGGTTCAGGCGGGAGATTTCGGAAGCTCAGACAATAATCTGGAACGGCCCTCTTGGCGTTTTTGAGTTCAGCAGCTTTGCAGGAGGCACTTTTGCAGTTGCAAATGCTGTTGCATCAATGACCGGGAAAGCCACAACCGTAATTGGCGGCGGTGATACACTATCGGCAGTAGAAAAGGCCGGCCTTAAAGGAAAGTTTTCCCATTCATCAACCGGCGGCGGGGCAATGCTTGAGTTCTTGGAGGGCAAGGAGCTGCCGGGAGTTGTAGCGCTTACCTCCAGCATGCCTTGAATTACTTATCACTTTTTTCTCTACCAAAAAGTTTATATATCAACATATCACTTAACAATAGCTAATATGGGGGGTTTGGATAAAGTTGGCTCTTTCGGAAGAAGAGGTTAAAAAGTCCTTCGACAGGGTAAAGGAAGACATTCTCCAGGTCAAGCGCTCGCTTAACAAGCAAACCTTTTTCATTGAGTCTGTGCAGAAATCGCTCCCTGCTGCCCTTCAGAAGGACGAGTTTTATGCCTTTATTGAGCGGCTTGGCTCAAGGGTGGAGGGGCTTGAGGACAGGATTGGCAGCAAGCCTGGAAAAAGCGAGATTGAAAAGGTCGCTTCAGATTTGAGGGCGGGGATTTCCTCGCTTGGCCGGGCTGTTGACAGGCGCGACGAACTTGCCGAGGAAATAAGGCATACCCGCTCCCTAAGGGGAAAGGTGCTTGGTCTTGAGGGCTCTGCCGCCACTAAAGCTGACTTTTCAAAGGAGTCCGCCAGGGTGGGGGCGGAAATTGCGTCATTGAAATTCGCATCAAGCTCTGCCAGCAGGGAAGTTGCGGCGCTATCCGCATCATTGGCCAGGATTTCTTCTGATGTTGCCTCTTTGAGAGGCAAGCTTAACTCAATTTCCGTAGCTTCAGTTGCAAAGGAGGACATTTCGTCATTCACCCAGCGCATTGAGGCATCGGTTGGTGAATTGTCACGCGGCTTTGCCGCTTTGAGGCGCGATTTTGACAGGAGATCATCAGAGGTTGATAGCAGGGTATCGTTGGTGGCCTCTTTTGACGGGCGGCTTGGCGCTTTGTCCGGAAAGCTTGCGGCAAATGAGGGCATGATTGCCTCCCTTAAGAACGACGTTTTGGGGAAGTCTGTTGACCGGGCAGCTTTTGAAAAGTCAATCGGTGAACTTAAATTACAACTCAACCAGACGCGGCAGCTCATTGACTCTTCCATGAGTGACGTTAACCTTGACGATTATGTCACGAAGCGTTCACTCAAGCAGCAACTGGCAGCCCTGTCCGGGTCAGTAACGCAGTTTTCGTCGCGCCTTCCTGAAGTTGAGGATAAGCTTAACTCACTCAGGGGCGTATCCGAATCTGCACAGAAGGCGGCCGCCAAGATTTTTGAGAAGGAAGTGCGGCGATTCGAAGATTACTCGAACAGGTCTTCTGATGATTTCAAGAGGGAGCTGAAGCGGCAGAGGGAGCTGTTTGAGGAACGCATCAGTACCCTTGAATCAGGCCAGGCCTCTTCAAGAGACCGGCTTAAGGAAGAGATTGACGACCTCCGCAACCAGTTCAAGGCATTGTCAAAGGCAGGCGCCGAAGCTAAAGCAGCTATGGCCAAAATAAGCGCCTCTGCCGAAAAGGTTGCCGCCAAGACAGCAGCCGAGCTTGTCAAGGAAGTTGATGAGGAAGAAAAGGGCAGGGGCACCGGGAAGGGCGTCTCTCCGATTATTGTTGCAATAGGCATAGTGGCAGTCCTGCTTGTTGGCTCTTTTTTTTATCTCTCGGCAAAGGGGCCGGCACCTGTTCCGGCAACCCCTGATGAGATTGCATTGCCTGGCGGGTTAAATAGTGGCCAGCCAATCGTAGCACCGGTCCAAAACAACTCATTCCCTTCGGAGCAGGCGAAGAACGATTCCGTGAAGCAGCCAGCCGCAGCCATGAATATTCCCCCTCCCTTGGCTGCAGACCTGAATGAGACTTGCAGGGAGAAGCTTGAGTGCACTGTGCGTTCGCCTGGAGAATATCGATTTGACTGTTACTTTGATCCCTCCTTGAAGGACTGCAGGTGTTTTGTTGGCACTGAGAAAGAGTGTCCTCAGGATGTCGGAGAGGAAACAGAAGTAAACGGGACAGTTTCAGAGGCTCCTGTGCGCAGGNNGAGTCCTTGCCGCCTTTGTCCTGGCTGTCGTGCTTTTCATCGCTTACAGGGCGCTGCCTGTCAGGAAGGATGGTGATGATGCTGAAAAACAGCATGAACCTGGCGAGCCGAAGCATGAAAAGGCGGTTAAGAAAAAGCCGAATAAGGCGGAAAAAAATGAGGGGAAGCCTGCTCCAGCAGAAGAAGATGACGATGTCATAGACCTTGAGGAGTTCTTTGAGAAGAAGGAAGCGAAGAAGAAGTAGCAACGAGTACCTTCTCTCTGTTTGAAAGCCCCTTTTTTATCAACCACTGTCTGTCAGTTTCCTCCCTTAGGAACCGCAGCAGCTCCCTGTTTGCCTCGTTTTTCTCCGCTACAGCTTTTACCTTGACTAGCCACGCGCCTTTTTCACTGCTCTAGCAGGTTATCTCGTTTTTGCTGCTGTTGGGCTTCACTATGACTGATAGGGTGTCAAAACAGCTTATAGCCGCCGCAAACCTTTTCCTGGTGTCATCCATATTCCCGCCACTTGTGCTTGCAGCTGGTGCACTGGTGGAATTTTGTTTCGCCTTCGTCTGCGGCTCTTGTTTGCCTTGTCCAGTAGTACGCCTTTTGGTTGTGGCACTTCGGGCATTCTATGTCGGTTACCGGCCCCTTTGCCTCCTTGTCTGCCTCAATCGCGGCAATTTCCCTTTGCTCGCTTTTGGGCGTTTCTTTCGCTGGCAATTCCTTTATTATTACCGCTTCCTGGTTTTTTTGCACGCTGCCGCAGATGTTGCATGCCATCACGGTTTTCGCTCCCAATTTCTTTGGCAACAGTATTGAGCCGCATTTTATGCAGAACATCATTCACCCTCCTGTCCTGCCGCCGAATATGCGGCTGGCAATGTTTGTGAATGCTATTTTTACATACCCTGCATATGGTATCTTCAGCAGTGCCGTGCCTATTACCCTTTCCTCGGTTATTGCAGTTTCGTCTGGTCGTTGTCCTGGGTTGCTCTTCGTGTTGTCCCCCTTTGTTGAGAAGACGTAGCCGCCCTCCTTCTCTTGCTTTGTCACTACCCTGTGTATTATCGGCTCAGGCTTGTCGCTCCTGAAGACCAGTATGTCTCCCCTCTTTGTATCCTGCGGCGTTTTGCCTTTGAGTATTATGATGTCGCCTTTGCTGAAGCCGTTCTTCATGGTAAAGTTCTCAAATTGCTCCCGCGTTATGTTGAACATGGCATACTGCTTCTCCGCCTCTTCCCACCAGTCTTCAAATGCGGCGTTGTGCTGCATGCTGTTGCTTATTACTGCAACCACAGGATTGTTTGTCTGCAGAACCAGCCCAAGGCCAGGGTATACAAGGAATTTTATCAGTGCAAATGCGAGCAGCGCGTTGATAAGCCAGCTCCACACGTTGTTGCCGTTCCAGACAAAATTCCATGCCCTACCAGCTGCCTTCCCAGCATTCATTGGCTTTTCAAGCCGCCGCAACACATAAAAAGGTATCGCTTTACCGGTTGCATGGTGATTTGATTGAAGACTGCAAAGCACGCTAAATATTACGAGTCAATCCTCCAGCTCAGGAACCCCTCAGGGGATGTTGATGACATGGTTCACCGGGTTGTTGGCGCCGTGAATTCCCAAAACGCCGCTGACATCTTTATTTCAAAGAAAAAGAAGGTGACGAACGGAGTTGACATCTACCTCAGTTCCAACAGGTTTGCCGTGGAAATAGGGCGGGATCTCTTCAGGGCTTTCGGGGGAGAATTCAAGGTAACGAAGAAGCTTTTCTCGCAGCATCGGCTGACGAGCAGGCTGCTTTACAGGGTGACCGTGCTTTTCAGGATGGCGCCTTTTAAGGTTGGTGATTTCATTCTTCTTGAGGACGAGGCGTTCAAGGTACTCAATATTGCGAAAATAGTGCTCCTTGAGAACCTTGGAGCCAGGCACCAGGTAGAGCTTGCCTATAAGGCTATTTTAAGGAATTTTGAAAAGCTTGGTCCTGTCAAGGTTGTTGTTTCAAAAATCAAGCCGCATCTTGAGGTAATCCATCCAAAGACATTCCAGAGCGTGCCTGTCCTTCCAATTGACAAAAGTTCCAGGTTTGTGCCCGGTGAGAAGATAAGGGTCATCTTCTCTGAAGGCAATGTATGGCGCGCTGCGTGACTTTCTATAGGGAACTTTGAATAACCCCCTCATTTATGACTCTTATTCAAAGTTCTCTTAAACAACTTTGCTATAGAACAGGGATAATCAAAGTTGTCTATANNAATTTTTTTGCCCATTATTTTCATATTTATGGCCTCGACCAGCATTGCAGCCGCAGCAGAAGCAACCGCTATCCATACCGGAACCATCAGGGCCGCTGCTGCGGATGCGAAAGCGAATCCGTAAACGGACCCTTCTATTGTTTTATTTTTCGCAAATATCCGCTTGTGCCTTGTCTTTCCAATGAGCCTTCCGGCAAGGTGGCTCACTGAGTCGCCAACTGCAAGTATTGCTATTGCAGCAGCAGCTTCCCGCTTGAAAACCGCTGCCGTAATGCCTGCCCCGATAAAAAGCATTATTGCGCCCTTGCCGGGGAACCTTTGCAGCTCGTCTTTCCTTTCAATTTTTCTCAGTGCTGCAACAGTAAGGTTTCGCAGCTTTTTCGCAGCCTCATTTTTCGCAGCAGCCGACCATCGAATGACGTAAGAAAGCAAAATTCCTGCAGCTGCTGCGGCTACTAGTGCATAGCCCGCAAAGCTGGGCNNTTAGTGCATAGCCCGCAAAGCTGTATTTCCACGCAAACAACGCTATGGCCAGCCCTATTGCCGCGTGCAGCGCCTGCCTTTTGATTTCAAGCTTGTCTTCGCCGTCAAGCTTTTTCTTGAAAGAGCGTTTAATAATCATGGCAATGATAGCTGCCAGTATTATCCCTCCGGTTGTATCGCTCAAGAAGTGGGCGTTTGAATAAAGCCTGGAAAATACGGTGGCTGCCACGAAAATCAGCCATGGGATTTTCAGGGCTGGTGCTGCGAATGCTGCTGCCGCAGCAGAAGATGTATGCCCGCTTGGGAACGAGTAGTCAGTTGTCCCAAATCTCGGGTCAAGAAATGGGATTCCATCAGGCCTTCCCCGGTGTATCAGCGGCTTCAGCAAGTGAGTGGAGGCAACTGTTGCAAGGATTGCTGCAATCATGATGGCAAGCCTTCTTCCGGTGTCCCTCCTTTCCCTTAGTGCGAAAAACGCCGTGGCAATGACAAGGGCAAGGTAAATCCAGAAGTAGTGCCTGTTGAACGTATCAATTGCAAGCGTCAGGCTCTCTGAGCGTATGCTGTTGATTGCAATTGCGGCTTTTCCGTCAAGTAAAAAGCTTGCCGGAAGCAGTAATGCACATGCAGCGGCTATGGCAAATTTTTTCTTCATTTCAACCAGTAGCTTTTTGCCTTGTCTTTCAGGTACTCGTCTTCCGCAATCATGGTTTTCACAAGTTGCTGTGGCTTGCTGTAAGCCCTTTCAATTCTGGCGTAAAGCCTTCCATTCCTTTCAAAAACCGGGCTTCCTTTCTTTTCTGAATGTTCCTTCCTGAAGCTGTCTGCGTGAATTGTCTTATCCAATGGCGGGCCCTCCCTGATTTCGGCCTCCGGCACTTTTTTATCCAGGGCATACCAGAGCATTGCATCTCCTGCTTTTTTTCCGTTCCATTCCCACCCTGATTTTGATGTTTTGAACCCATTCTCTTCAAGCGCTTTAAGGAAATGCCCGAAGACCTTCATCAGCTTGGCTCCCACAACATCCTCTTTTCCCGGAAGCGGTTTTGCCTCAATAATGATCAGGCTTTTCCCCCTTGCCTTTTTGGCAAGCGTTTCAGCAGTTACGTCCTGCCTTTCAAATTGGCTTTTTGCCGGGTTTTTCAGTAAGCATTCAGTAGCCGTGATAAACTTCCACAGCACCTCGCTGCTCAGCGCTGCCGTGGCGTTCCTGTCCTTCTGGATAGGGTCTATCACTATCAGTTCGCTTTGCACTTTTGCCTCGTTAAGCTCCCTTGTCGGGTCCCTTCCCTTGTAGTGGCCTGCGGCATCAACTACGATTTTCTTTCCTGCGGCGATTTGCTTTTTCCATTTTGAAGCCGCTGCTGTAGCCAGCTTTAGGAAGCCCCCGTAGTATATTGTCAGGACCTCGCAGGCATACCCTGAGAATCCGCGAACATAGCTTTCTGCTCCGTACACTCTCTGCGCCTTGCAGAACGCCTTTGCCAGCCTTATCTCATCGGCAAGGCCGGGTTTCTTCCTTGCTTCTTTTGTCACCCACACCGCATGCAGGAGAGAGGCGTCCGTGATGTTTCTGGCTTGGTTGGCTCTTGCTATTTTCAGTATGGGAATGACTTCAAAGTTGTATCCGTTGTAGCTGACCTTAAAATAGTCCCGGCTTCCATGCAGCCTTTCGTGCCTCGGGAAGGTCTTTTTCACTGCAACAGCGAGGAATTCGCTCAATTCCCTGCTTTTCTCCTTGTACCTGGCGTAGTCAAAGCAGACAAAAATGTCAATGTCATGCATGCCCTTGAGCCATGTCCCCTTGGCCCCTGAGCCGCCCACAACCGGCGCTGCCTTAAGTTTCGCTGCCTTGAGGGCAGTCTCAAGGTTTGCAACAAATTCCTTGGCAACATTTGCAACTTTCCTGCTCTCTTCAGTGGTTGGCCTCTTGTCGCTCTTGACTTCCTCCAGTCGCCTTTCTGTTTCTTTCATGAAGTATATTTGGCCATGTTTGCTTTTAAATGTTTGTAAGTGCAAATCAGCTTGTTTTCTCCAGCAAACAATTTAAATAGCCCCTGACAGGGTTTCTTTCATATGACAAGGATTTCAAGGCTTGTTATGCAGGGTTTCAAGTCTTTTGCCAAGAGGACGGAACTGGTTTTTGACGGCAACTATTCTGTTGTTTTGGGGCCGAACGGCGCGGGTAAGTCGAATGTTTTAGACGGCCTGTGCTTTGTCTTGGGAAGAATCAGCAGCAAGGACCTGCGCACGGAGAAGCTTGCGCATTTGATTTACAACGGCGGCAAGACCAAGCAGCCCGCCTCAAAGGCAGAAGTCAGCATTTTCTTTGACAACAGCAAGAAGGCGTTCCCGTATCCAGAAGCGCAGGTCAAGGTTGGCAGGATTATAAAGCCGTCAGGCCAGAGCATTTACCGCATCAACGACCGTGCTAGCACCAGGCAGGAGATGCTTGACCTCCTTGCCCTCGCCAAGATAGACCCTGACGGCCACAACATTGTCCTGCAGGGAGACATCATCCATTTTGTGGAGATGTCATCCGAGGAGCGCAGGCAGGTTATTGAGGAGATTGCAGGCATAACAGTATATGAGGACAAAAAGAAAAAGGCCCTGGCCGAGTTAGAGAAGGTCGAAGTCAGGCTCAAGGAGGCTGAAATCCTGCTTTCTGAAAGGAAGACCCATTTGAAGGAGCTCAGGCACGACCGCGATCAGGCATTGAAATACCGGGAGCTTAACGACCGCATCCGGGCCAACAAGGCAACCTTTCTTTACCTTCAGATGAGGCAGCGGGAGTCAAGGAAGTCAGAAGTCGAAAAAGGTATTGCTTCATGTGAGAAAGAGATTGCCGACTTAAAGTCAGACATTGAAAGGTTTCGCCTTGCAGTTTCAAGGAGGAAGGAGGAAATCCTGCTCCTAAATGAGGAGCTTGAGCACAAGGCAGAGCAGGAGCAGGTTACAATCCATAGGAATATTGAGCAGTTGAGGGTTTCAATAGGGACAAACACGAGCCGGATTTCCCTTTCAGAGGGCGAGATTTCAAAGATAAAGGAGAGGAGGGGACAGCTCAAGGCCGACCTTGCTGAGCTTGAAGCCAAGATTACACAGCTTGAAGCGTCAAAGTCGTCAATTGCCGGTCATGTGGAGAAGCTTGCGGTTGACCGCGAGAAAATTGTGGCCAATCTGGGGAAGCTTCGCGGTTCTGTTGACAGCGCTGACCTTATTAAGATTGAGGCTGAGCTCGGGGCCATTGACCGCGAGACGGATGAGCGGCAGCAGGGTATGCAGTCCCTTGTTGAGCAAAAGCAGAACCTCTTGAGGGAAAAGGACCGGCTGGAGTTCAGGGTTAATATGATAGACTCCTCAATGGACAAGATAAAGGAAATTGAGAAGGAGAACAAAAAGGAGATTGATGAGCTTCAGCAGCGCCGGAATGACTTCAAAAAAACCGTGCTGGAGCTTAACCAGCTCCTTGCAAAGGACTCCGCAGTTTCTGCAAGGATTGGCGAGAACAGGAAGCGCATCTTTGCCCTTAACGAGGAGGTTGGGAAGGCACAGGCAAAGGAAGCGGCAGCCAGGGGGAAAATGCTTGGCAGCATTGCCGTGAGGTCTATACTTTCCCAGAAATCAATCAAGGGAGTCCATGGTACTGTTTCCCAGCTTGGGAAGGTCAAGGCGAAGTATGCGCTTGCCCTTGAGACGGCAGCTGGCCCAAGGGTCAACAGCATCATAGTCGAGTCTGACGCTGTTGCCGCGGAGTGCATTGCATTCCTCAAATCAAGGAAGATAGGGACTGCAACGCTTCTGCCCCTGAACAAGATAAGGCAGGTGGAAGAGCGCAGCGACGTCAATGACCTCCTTAAAAATACCGGAGTCCACGGGCTTGCAATCAGGCTCATAAGCTTCGATGAGCGCTTCAAGCCGGCTTTCTCATACGTTTTTGGCAACACAATCGTTGTTGACTCGATTGACATTTCAAGGAAGATTGGCATTGGCAAGGCCAGGATGGTTACCATTGACGGCGACCTTGCGGAGCTGTCAGGGGCCATGCACGGCGGCTTCCGCGAGAGCAAGAGGGAAGCGCTCGGCTTCGTTGATGAGGAGGAAACCCAGCTGGCCGCGCGGCTTGAGCAGGAGCTTTCCGCCTTGTCCGCCGCAACCTCGGCATTGGAAACCGAAAAAGAGGGCATTGAAACTGCCATAACCGGATTGAGGGAGAGGAAGGCCACACTTGAAGGGGACATCATAAAGGCAGAGCGCAGCCTGCACCTTGAGTCATCTGACATGGATGTTTCAAGGAAGCAGAAGCAGGATATCCGGGAAGAGCTGGCATCAGTGACGGCAAAGCTAAGTGAAATCGAAGAAAAGCTTGTTGCACAGACAAGGATTGTTGCCGGGCTTAAGTCAAAAAAAATGATTGTGAGGGAGCGGATAACCAGCATGCGCAACCCCGCCTTCCTTGCAGAGCTTAACGCCCTCGAAAAGAAAAGGCAGGAACTCTCCGACGAAATTCAACGGCTTGAAAACGAGTCCAAAACAGCCAATGTGCAGATTAATGAGGTTTTCTCGCAAGAACACTCAAAGCATAACCAAATCCTGAAGCAGCTTGACAAGGAAGAGAAGCAATTCACAGAGGAAAAGGACCGCCTCATCAGGGAAACCGAAAAAGTCAGGAAGGACCTTNNTATGCCCGCCACAAGGAGCTTTTTGCCAAAAGGACAAAGCTAATGGAAGAAGTCCAGTCTGACGATGAAAAAATAATAAGGAAGGAAGAGCAGATAAACTCAACAGAGATTCGTATTAACAACACGTCCATGAAAAAGGCTGAGCTGGCTGCAGAGCTCGCCGGCATGCGGGAGGAATTCTCGCAATATTCCGATGTCAAGATTATTGAAGGGGTTGCCGAGGACCAGCTTAAAAGCGAAATTTCCAGGCACGAGCGGATGGTTATTGAGATGGGCAACGTGAACCTGAAGG
>DUGG01000030.1 GCA_013331515.1 Candidatus Woesearchaeota archaeon | reverse complement strand
GATGCTTCCCACACTTTCGGATGCGTGATTATGCTGCCGTCAATGCCGACAACATCAATCCTTGATCGCACATGAGCATTCCACCATTCCTGCTTGATATTGTTTTTCAGCTCAACGCCTAATGGCCCGTAGTCAAAAAATCCTGACAGTCCCCCATAGATTNNCAAAGCCCTTGCGCTTGCAGAACGTGGAAAGTTCATCAATGGTAAGCTTTTTAGGATGTTCTTTCTCTGTTGCCATGGTGCTACACTCTTTGGAAAGGTATAAATTGTTTGCGGTTTTATCCGCTAATCCAATGAAGCCCCGGCTGTCCGCTGAAATTCATGTAAGCGTTGAACCTGACATTCCAAAAGCAGCAGCAGCCATGCGGCAGCTGGGCGGATGGATGTGCTCTTTTTCCATTCCGAACCTTGTCAACTCGCGGCTGGATTCCCTTGCTGCTGCAAGAGGATTATCCGAGCGTACATCCAGCCTGACCTACACGCAAGTGTGCAGGGGGCTCAAAAGCGTTTACGCTGCCAGGAAAGCGCTTTCAGAAGCTGCAAGAATCAGGAACGTGAAGGAAATCCTTGCTGTCACCGGGGACAGGGCGGCTTTTTCAGACATCAGCATTTTTGACCTTATCTCATCCATTGACAAACGCCGCTTCAGGGCTGCTGCCGCAATTGTCTTCACAAGAAGGGGAGAAGCTAGCAGGGTGGTGAAGAAGGCCGCTGCCGGAGCGACGGTCTTCTACACCCAGCCGGTGTTTCCTGGCAACTGGAGGCGACTGGCTTCTGTGTTGAATACCTGCCGGGACGTGCGCTGCCGCGTTTTCATTGGCATCTTTGTCCCGTTTCCATCTGCCGCGTGCAGAGCCCTTTTAAGGGAGAAGCCTGACTTTATCAGCGATGCCTTTTTCATAAGGAGCCTAGCCGCAGCCGAGAGGAAAGACGGTTTGGATGCCTTCAATGCTGTTGTTGCCGCTGCGCGGGATGGCCTTTCGGCTGCTGGAAAGGTGGCCGCATCTGTCAACCGTTCCGGAGTGCAATGCAGGATTGTGGGTTTCCACTTTTACGGCCTTGCCGACAGGACTTTTGGGAAGGGAAAATCACGGCTTCCTGTTTCAGCCTTGGCCCTTTTCAGGCGAGTGATGAAACCATTTTGATCGGCTACAATCATCTATTCCTGGAGTAAAATATATAAGCCAACCAATCTTCCCAAGACGCTATGACTCAGGAATTTGGTCCGTTAGTATGGAATTTGCTTTTCAGCGCTGATTCCATTGATGAAATGATCAAGGGCAGGACAAACGCCCCACGGGCAGTGCACGAAGGGTGGACGGACAAGGCAAGATTAAGCAGGATGCTTGAAGAAGTCAGGGCGACGCGAAAAGAAAGGACACTTTGGAGGGATGGATACGACCCGTTAAGTTATAGTGACTGGCCAATGGCGGTTTTAAATATACGCCCGAATAGCCGGGAAGCGGATTACCTGATTCTCTACTATTTTCCTAGAAGAGCAGTACGATACGAATTCTCAGACAGCGGCAAGCTTCTTGATTTCAGAAAATATACCGGGAGTGGTGAAATTCAGGATACCTTGCAGCAGCACGTTAAATCAAATTTAACATACGTTGACGAGGTCGCTTCCAAAGTCAAGGTTTACCTTGAAAGCTCTGAAACTGTTGCACGATCACTCAACATGGGCGTGAAGCTTCTGGATTTGCCCGGCCCTGAGCAGTTTCTTCATGCTAATAGCTGCAAGGCGCTTCAGGTCCTGGCCGCGTATAGCGGCGCTAACGGGCTGGTAAGCTGCCAGGGTTCCCCACCGTCCAGTGGCACGCCGGTAATGATAGGAAATAGTGCCTATCCCGGCCAAGACCTGGCAAAAGGGGGTGCTGCCTGCCTTGGCCACAGGCAGATTTAAGAAGGGGAGGGCTTTTCTTTGCTTGATGGAAGCAAAGAAGCCCGCAAGGCCCAGAAGGGCGTTGTACAAAGTGATGGGTACATGCAGGTTGTGCAAGGTGAGGTTCGTGGTGGACAAGGAGAAGGGCCACTATTCCTCAAACTACTGCATGACCTGCGTCAAGAAATTCAACCAAACGGAGTGATGACAGAATGGTAGAAGGCACTGTGAAGTTCTTTAACGCTGAGAAGCACTTTGGCTTCATAACAGGGGATGACGGCAACGAGTATTTTGTCCACCAGAGCGGTCTTGCCCCCGGTGCATCTCTCACGAAAGGGGACAAGGTATCATTCGAAGTAGTTAACGGCGACAGGGGCAAGAAGGCGGATAAAGTGCAGAAAATTTAGCGTCTGCACACCCTTTTTATTCTCTTTTTGATTTCCTGGCTGTTATGGAAAGGAGCCTTGATGAATTCCTTCAAAGGCAGTGGTTTGAGCTAATCGGAAGATTGAATCCTGCAGCAGATCCCCTTCCTTCCCATATGCTGATAATGGACAGATATTCGGAGCCCGGAAGATTTTACCACACGGCAACCCATATAGCACATGGCCTGCGACTCATTGAAATGGCTGCGCATTTGCTTGAACATCCTGACACGGTCAGATACGCGTGGGAGTTGCACGATGTGGTGTACGCCCCTGGCAGGCCTGACAACGAAGCTAACAGCGCCAAAGTTGCTATTGAAATTGCCGAGCCACTTGGAATCAAGGAAGTTGCGGAAAGCGCTGCGAGCCTCATTCTCGTAACGGCAGAACACAACCCTCAAGGGATAGACCAACAGGTCATGGTTGACGCTGACCTGTCAATACTGGGCGCTCCGTGGGAGCAGTTTGCAGCATACGAAGCAAACATCAGGAAGGAATACGAACACGTTGAGCCTGAACGATTCCGAACTGGCAGGCTTGGGGTTTTAAGGAGATTTGCCAAGCGTAATTCAATATACTCAACGCCCCTTTTCAGGGGGCTTTATGAAACTCATGCACGGGAAAACCTTGCACGATCAATAAATGCCCTTGAAGATGCCGGGCGCAGTCATCATCGCAAGAATCGTCCTATCTCATAATCCACTCTGCCTCTTCAGGCTCCAGGCCGAGTTCTGTTGCCATTCTGCTTGCCTTCTCCTTGTCCTTTTCCCTTGAAAATATAATCCTCATGAATGGCAGGGTGTCTGACAAGACCGCTTTCCTTGGAGAGTGAAGGGTTTCAGCTATCTTGGCTGCTATGTCAATCCTTCTCTGGTGCCTTGCCTTTGCTATGAATATCTTCAGACCTCTCGATGGCCGCCGGAAATGCGCCGCTCCTTCGTATTTTTTCTCCTTGGCAAGGGCTGTCCCTATGCTCATGATTTGGATGTAGTAGCTGAGGAGCCGCCAGTGCTGCCGGTTCATTATGCGGCCGCGGAAGACGTCGGCTTTTGATAGGGCATCATACGCCGCCGCCAACTCCCCGGGCTTCCTGTATTCTAAAGGCAGGTTCTCATCTATCCAGCCGAATATCTCTTCCGGCTGCGCTTCAACCTTGTCGAACGCCTCTGCCGCGATTGACAGGTCCGTTGTCTTGAACGCCCGTACCAGCGCCATTTCAAGCTCCTCTGTCCGGTTCCTTTCGGACAGCTCATTCACCGCTTCTTTTGTCAGGTTGCCAGTTCCTGAGCACAGCAGCTGCAGGTCAAAAACCGCTCCTCTCAGGTCGCCTGCTG
>DUGG01000097.1 GCA_013331515.1 Candidatus Woesearchaeota archaeon | reverse complement strand
TCCTCACATAACTTTACTTTACCGTGCAGCAGCAACATTTTTAAAGCATCGTTTTTTCCCACCCTTTTGAAATGGCGGATTTTTGCAGTAGTTGCAAGAAGCAGATTACCAACCTTAAGGGTACTGCGCGGCTAAGCTGCCCGGGCTGCGGGAAGGTTGATTTCATAAGGTGCATGGGCTGCCGGGCCAACGCTGTCCGGTATGTTTGCCATGAATGCGGGTTCTCAGGCCCTAATTGAGTTGTTTCTTATGGCAACGGTTATCATAACCATGAAAATCATGCCTTCATCTCCCGATGAGGACTTGGAGTCAATAAAGGCCGCTGCTGCCGGCATGATTGCCGGGTTTGGAGGCACTGTAGGCAAGGCTGATTTCGAGCCGGTTGCCTTTGGCCTTAGGGCTGTTGTCTTCATGTTTGCCATGGACGAGAGCCTTGGAGACACCGAAGACGTTGAGACGAAGATTGCCGGTATTCCCGGCGTTAACAGCGTTCAGGTGACGGATGTCAGAAGGGCTATCGGTTGAGAAAGCTTTTTGTAGTGCTCCTTCCTATTCTTGGCTATGCGCACGGTAATCTTTGATTTTGATGGCACTATTGCTGATACGTTGCCGGAGCTTGTAAAGGTCCTGAACTCTTTATCCGCCGGTTTTGGCTATCGTGTGATTGCCGGAGAGGACGTTAAGAGGATTCAGGGCATTGAGTTGGTTCAGGCTTTTAAGGAACTGGGCGTTTCGAAGTTAAAACTCCCTTTCTTTGTTGGAAAAGTTAGGTCAGAAATCAATTCCAGGATGTCGCTGATGAAGCCTCAGAAAGGGATTGAGGAGGCTTTGTTGAGCCTTAAGAAAAAGGGTTTTACTCTGGGCATTCTTACCTCTAATTCCCGTGCCAATGTCAATCTGTTTCTAAAGGGGAATGGCTTGGATTTTTTTGATTTCATCTATTGTGGAAGCAGCATCTTCGGGAAGGGCAAGGTACTGAAGCGTTTAATCCATTCACAGAGGTTGCGGAACGAAGAAGCTGTTTACATAGGCGATGAGACAAGGGACATCATGGCAGCCAGGCAGGCCAAGGTGCACGTCATTTCCGTAAGTTGGGGCTTCAACTCGGAGAATCTGTTGTCGTCGCGAAGTCCTGATGCCATTGTTGATAGCCCAAAAAAGCTCGTAAGGATAATAGAGCGCTTGTATGGCTGAATTCCTTTACTGGTTCAGGACCAGTTGCCCGAGGCGTTCGAATTCTTCTTCTGTTATTGTTCCGGCAACGTACTTGTCAGTTAACAGGCCAGCTTCGGATATGGCTGCTCTTTTTGCTATCGCCGCGTGCACGTTGATTATCCTTGGGTAGTGCCTTGCTTTTTCTCCCTGGCTGAGCTGCGCGTATTGCCCCCTTATCTGATTGTATATGGAGGCTGCCGCGCTGTGGTTGCCTGCGTTCAGGGCATCCTCGGCCATTCCAACTGTCTGGCGTATGTCTGTTTTTTCCTCGGTTTTTGGCATGGTCTGGCTTGTGCTTATCCGCGTTATGGTGATGAGTGCGGCAATGGCGACAAGTCCGAAGAGCACGGAGCCGATTGCGGCGTGCAGCGGCTGCGCAGCATTCACTGTACCTACTGCTTCGCCTGTTACTGCGGCGAAGTCGCCATTTTTTCCTTTGCTGAGTGTCTTCGCGGCAAAGAATGTTCCTATTATTACAATTGATATCACGATTGCAACTATGGCGTGCGTCTTCCCCGTGTCCATCCCTTCGCTGCCTCTTTTCCCTTTATTCTCCGACCTGTCTTTTTCTGCCATATAAACTTTTGCCTCCTGCCGCTGCTACCACCGCGTTTACCTGGGCGTTCGTCCTGACTCCCGTTGTTGAGCAGTGGGTTGGAGCCGCGGCGTATCCTGCTTTCTTCAGGCGTGAAACGAGCGCTGAAGTGGCTGGCTGTTGTGCAATCCTGTGCTTCTCGCATAAGTCTTCAATTGAGTAGAAGCCAACGCCGCATTTTTCTTCGTGTCTTGCCTCTTCGGCAATTGTCCTGAGGAATTGCCTTGTCCCTTCGTCAATATTCCTGTTCTTTGCTGCTGTCGTTGCTATTCTTCCTGCCAGCTGCGCGTCAAAGAGCTTTCCGGCCCACAGCGGCCCAGCCCTTGCCATTGCATTTCCGCAGACGCCGCATTTATTGTTGTCGTCAACTTTCATAATCCTTCTTCCGGAGCAGTTGCCGCAGTAAAGAATTTCCGCGTGCTGCCTCAATATTTCATCAGCCCTTCCTGCTCCTGTCCTGCAAAGCAGGAATGCCCTGATGTAGTGCTCCTTGTAGTAGCTGAACACCGGAGTCAGCGCCTTTTCGTGCATTGCCCCTATCATTTGCGCCAGTCTTATTAGTATCCTTACCCCGGTTTCATGCATGAATCCGTTTCTCAGGGGTGTTGCGAGGTATTTTCTCCTGCACGCTGCCGGTGATGTTCCAGCAAGCGCGCTTGTGTCTGTTGCTGTCACCGCAAGTATCCCGTTGTGCCATACCCTTTTCACTGCCGCGTCCAGGAACATTCCGGGATACCCGAACGGGTCTATGTCTATGTAGTTGAATGGCCTGTTGTTCAGCAGGAACTTGTTGGCTTCGTTGGCAGTAACGGAAGCTTTTCCCCTTATGCTGTTGAGAAGCAGGTTTTTTTTAATCAATGACGCAGCAGCAGATGAGTAGTCGTTCATGCTTACAGACTCAATGTTTTTTAGCTCAAGCAGCATCCTGATGCCTCGTACCCCTGTTGCGGCCATTGGGTCTGCAATCCTCCATTTTTTCATTTCGTAAAGTTTCGTGGCAGCGGCCATCAGCGCGATTGTGATGTTGCGGTTTGACATCATGACTGGGTTGTAGAACACGGGCATCTCGCTTGATACCTTCCCGCTGCCTTTTGGCACTGCTATCCTGGCATTGCCTTCTGTGATTGTGTCGTATTTCATCATTTGGTGCAGCTTGCAGGCAGTTTAATAAACCTGCTGCTTTTTCCAACCTGCCATGGACGTAATCAGGAAGTCTGCCCTTGCCGTCGTGAAGGGCGGCAAGCTTCTTGTTGTGAGGAAGGGCGGCACCCGTCTCCTTTTGATGCCGGGCGGCAAGCTGGAAGGCAGCGAAACAGAGATTGAAGCATTGCACCGTGAAATTAAGGAAGAGCTTGGCTGCGGGATTGATGGGGCTTCTATTGTATTCCTGGGCACTTTTGAGGACATTGCTGCAGATAGGGCTGCTGCAGTGTCCATTGGCCTTTACAGCGGAAGGTTGACGGGAAAGCCGGCAGCCTGCTCTGAGATTGAGGAGCTGGTGTGGGTGGCCGCTTCTGGCCATCCGCAGCTTTCTCCAGTCATCAGGAACAGGATTTTGCCATTTCTTGTTGAAAGCAGGCTGCTTTCCTGAGCCGGCTGGGGAGCTTGCGGAATCTTTAAATACGCCTCTCGCGCCCTTTCAACTGATGATGCCAAAATGCCGCCTTCCAACCTCCGCTCTGTCATCTGCACTGTCATGGGCCACGTTGACCACGGCAAG
>DUGG01000075.1 GCA_013331515.1 Candidatus Woesearchaeota archaeon | reverse complement strand
TTCCTCCAGCAAGCAGTTGATGCGCCGATAGGCGCGGTTGTGCCGTTTTGCCGCAAGCTCATACTGACCAAAAGTCGGCGTTGGGATAAGAATTTGGTTTCCAAATGCCAGCGTTATCAGGTCTATCAGTTCGTCTGCCCCGTTGCCCAATGATATGTTTGAAGGCAGCACACCGNNGGTTTTTTCCACTGCAAGCGCAATCGCCAGCAGCCTGTTGCGCATCACGAATGAAAGAAGAATCCTGCCAGAATATTTCAGATGCGCGTGAAGTCCGCCAGCGTTCTTTATCTGTTGAAAAAGAGGCTTGAACGCCTTGCCGCCTTTGGCAAGTAAATCCTGCAGGCGAACAACAACAAAGGCAGCACCGGAATTCAGTGCTGCATCATAAGTTTCCCGTGACGGGAGCTTAAGGGCTGGCGCAAATGGAAAACGACCAAAAATGCCCGTCCTTGTCTCTTGCATGCTCTACCTGTGCAGTCAAGGTGCTTAAAGCCAGCCCCCAAACTTTAGACCTTGCCATGACTTTGAAGTAAGGCTGCAAGTAATAAAAAGCTATCGTTCCAAGTAGTACCATGCCTGGTGGTTTGCTCGATTTGGCGGGCGAGTCCGGGGCGCTAAATTCCAAGCTGTTTTCACTTCCGCGGCTGCTTATTCTTTCTGCCTTGGATCCGGTGCCAAAAGGTGATTTGACGCCTTTCCGCGACCTCAGCAGAGGGCTTGGGCTGAATGACGGCGTGCTGTTCGCCAATCTCAAGGTTCTTATCAAGATGGGATATGCCATCGAGGAGCCAATCAAGGAAGAAAATGAGAAGATGACAGGGTATGCAATCACGGACGTTGGAAGGCTGGAATTGAGGAGGATTGTGTTTTGGATAGGGCGATGGGCCGGGGGGATGGGATATGGGAAATCTGGGCAAAGTGATAGCGTGCTTCAAGGAGCTGGGCATCAAGCCAAAGGTCGATAATTTCCAAAGCAAGCTCGTAATGCAGAAAGTGACGTATCTCCTTGATGCGATGGGAGTGAAGACGGGTTTTTCGTTCAGTCTGTATATCCGTGGCACGTATTCGCCGGATTTGACTGCCGCGCTTTATCAGCACAAGACAGAAGTGGAGGCGCAGGAAACGAGTGAGAAACTTTCCAGCAGCGAACTTGAGCATGTCCGCCACTTGGAAGAGGTGATGGGCGGCGAGTTCAGGCCAAGCATAGTTGAAATCGCGGCGACTTATGCCTATCTTGCGTATTACCTGAAAATGTCATCCAACGGGGCGAGAATAAAGCTCAGGCAGATGAAGTCCTTTTACTCCGAGGCTGATTTTGCAGTTGGGATAAACCGGGCAAAGGAGCTTTTCTTCCATCCAACAGAGGAAGACCTGCGCAAATTGAAAGAGGAAATGAGGACATGGAATCTGGCTTCCGATGAGGATGGCAAGAAGTGGGCTTGATGCTGCATAATGCTTCGAAAGGGGACGTTTGGCAGGTTGACCTACCGGAAGGCGTAGGGCACGAGCAGAAAGGCAAGCGCCCAGCAGTTGTAGTAGTACATGTGAAAGAGAATGCCACTGTGGTCATAATCCCGCTGACTGCCGAGCTTGATAAAGAGAGATTTAGCCATACCTGCTGCATCCAGGCTTCAAAGGAAAACGGGCTGATGGAGGAAAGTGTTGCCCTTGTTTTTCAGATAAGGGCGCTTGATCCGCAGCGCTTCATGCAGAAGAAAGGCAAGCTTGACAAGAAAGACATGGAAGCAATAGACGCCATACTTGTAGACATGCTTAAGCTCAAACGGTAACCAGCAGCAGCCTACTTGAAACTGACGAGACGAGAGATGTAATCTCTTAGCCACTATTCCTTGAACAGCACGACCTTGAGTTTGTCAGGGATTATGTCGAAGTAGACTGTGAAGGATTCCGTCCTCGGGTTGAAGTAGGCATAGCCGACCTTCTCCCACTTGCCGTTCTCAAGGGGTATCTTGGCGATGAAGTCCGGCTGACCCTTTTCCTTGCCCTCGATTACCAGGACTGATGAATGGGCGCTCATTTTTCCTTCCTCACAAGCACCCTCAGGCCGACTATTTCCAGTTTCAGCCTGGGCGAGTTCTGCACATGCACTATCAGTTGGATGTACTTCTTGATGGTCCGGTGGTCGATGCCGGTCTTGCAGCAGAGCTGGTGGACGCTTGTGTTCTCATTCGGGATGAGGTCAAGCAGCTTCACCATGAGATTTTCGTCTACTCTTCCGACCATGAGAAGCCTTGTGCGCAGTAAGGGATTTTTGCACGACCGCAGGTGCACATGTTCCTAGGAAGGAAAAAAACGCTGAAAGGTTTCCTGGGAAATTCCTTGGAAAAACGGCAGTTCCGCGCACAAGAAATTGTTCTACACAGTAACGTGCCAAATTATCCACGATGAGATATGTAGTCTTCAAGGCAGAATTCCTGCATGGAAGAAAAGAAGCTAACGCTCGACGAACTCAAGCCGTTCCTGCCAGCTTGGCTATGGGAATTGAAAAAGAAAATAAAGGAAGAAAATGACAAGAAGTCAAGAGAGCTTCTTGTCAAACCCTAGCTCAACCGCCATCTTGTACATCATGTCCCTGAACTTCGGGTTCTGCCTGAGCGCATTGATGAAATCGTCCCCCAACTCCTTCTGCTCTTCTATCTGGATAGCGGCCTGTATCTCCATCGGTGTGCCGCAGCGGAGGCAGAATTTCGCTATGGGTGAGTTCTTCTCCTGGCAGCGGGGGCAGTTG
>DUGG01000064.1 GCA_013331515.1 Candidatus Woesearchaeota archaeon | reverse complement strand
TTATCCCCTGTTTCAACCTTACCGGTAAAGTTTGAGTTTATTATTGGCGGGAAACTCAGGACAGTGCCTTTGGAGTCGACAAGCAGGGGGTAACGGGCAAAGCCCTTGAGTATCCAGCCATATTCCTTCCCTTTTGGGTGCTGTTCAAGTATTTCAGAGAGGTTCGCTGGGCGCTCAAACCCAAGAGGCACAAAGCTTACCGACTCCGGGGCAACGGCCCGGTAATGAACCGGGAAAACCAGCCGCTTGTAAGAGTAAAGCCCTATGGAAATTTTCTGCCGCTTCCTTCCATATCCAGTGTCAATTTTCTCCTGCGTCTGGACAAGCTGCTTAAGGAAGTAATCGGATATTGGCTTTCCCTTTGCCACAAATGAGGCAATGAATGGGCGAACGCTCCTTACAGATTCCTCTGCTATCAGAACATACCCGCCTTTTTTTAGGTTAATTGTAGCCGGGCCTGTTTGCTTGCCAAGGACATTCCTCATCAGCCTGGCAAGCCCCTCAACGCACCAAAGATACGGCACGTTTGTATCATCAAGTTCTACTGTTGCTTCGCCTGTTGCTTCGTCGTACTTGCCAAGCTCTGCCTTCGCGTGAAGCAGGAGCAGTTCCCCAAATCTTTCCAAGGGGATTTTCATTCCAAGCAGTTGCTGGAAGTCACTGTAAGAAAAGGTGATGGTTGGCATCTAGGCAATCACCCTCGCGTTCCTCAGGAAATTAAGGTCGTGGCTGAAAAGCTGCCTTATGTCGTTAAGGCCGAGCTTGAACATGGCTATGCGGTCAATGCCGATTCCCCATGCCAGCACGCCTGCCTGCCTGCCCACAAGCGGCTTCACCATCTCAGGCCGGAATATTCCGGCCCCGGCCAATTCCATCCAGCCAAGCTGGGGGTGCTTCGCATAAAGAGATGCTGACGGCTCTGTGAACGGAAAATAGGAAGGCACGACCTTCACTTGGTCTGTGCCGCAAAACTCCCTTGCAAAAAGCTTCAGCAGGCCTATGAGCTGCCTCAGGTTCATTTTTTCCTCTACCACTATGCCTTCCACTTGGTTGAAATCGGCAAGGTGTTTTGCATCTATGACATCATACCTGAAGCACCTTCCTATGGCAAAATATTTTCCGGGAATTTTCAGGTCGGCAGAAGCCAATTTTCTTGCACTGCATGCCGTTGTTTGGGACCTCATTATGAGCCGAGCTGTTTTTTCCTCGCTGAACTGGTACCTCCACCCTCTGCTTCCTGTACCAAAGCCATTTTCGTGGGCGGACTTTACTTTTTTCACAAGTTGCTGCGGCAGGTCTGTCGCGGATTTTGGTTCCTTCACGTAATAAGCATCGTGTATGTCCCTTGCTGAGTGGAACTGCGGCATGAACAGCGCATCCATGTTCCAGAACTCGCTCTCAATTATGGGTCCGGTCATCTCCTCAAAACCCAGGGCAGCGAATTTTTCCCTGACTTCCTCAAGGAATTCCCTGTACGGCTGGAGCTTCCCGAAAAAAGCCCTCGGCGCTTGTGTTGCAAGGTTGTATGGCCTGAAGCTTGCCTTTTCCCAGCTGCCGGTTGCAAGCATTTCAGGAGTCAGTTGGTCAACGGTTTGGGCTGACGTGAGGCTTTTTCGCGCGGCCTCCTTCCCTGGCCCGGTGAGAGCCGCTGTCCTGTTCTTGACAACGTCTTCCCGTATTACATCCTTTCTTTTTTTTAATTCTGAAACAAGCGCTTTTTCTTCAGGTGATAGTTCATTCACCTTTAGCGGGAATTTCCTTGACAGGAATCTCTGCGCGGGTGTTCCGCCGTCAGACAGCTTTTTCCCTGTTTCCGTAATCCTGAACGTTTTTTCCGCAGCGGCAACATCCTCTATCGCTTTCATCCTCATCAGCGAGCCTATGTTTGCGCCAATTTCGTCATCGTTAAGCCCGGCGGCTTTTTTGATTTCGGCAAGTGGCAGCGGCTTGTTTTTAACCGTATTAAGGAAGCGCATTTCAGGCATTTTGGTTTTTGCATAGGCTTTCCCATTTTCGCCGAGCACCACAAGCTCTTCAATTGCCTCGGTTACCTTCACAAGCCCCTTGTTCTGGAGCCAGTTGAGCGCCCTCATTACCTCCACTTCCTGCATTCGGGAAGCTGCGATTATGTCGCTTACCGCGCTGTGCTTCTCAAGATGCGGCAGCACAGCCCTTTCAAGCCTGTGCAGGGAGCCTGCTATTTCTTCTGTCTTGTCATTGCTCATTTCATTTCAACAGCCTCTAGTACTTATTTAAAGGTTTTGGGACGATTCCGCGTTCATAGCTGCCCGGAACTGCATTGCCAGCGTCACCGATTTTTCTGTAACGAAATCTTAACTGAATCTCTGCATATTTCGCTGAAGTTTTAATATCCCACGGGATACTCCTCAGAGTCTTTTTGCCCGTGAACCTTAAGCATTCGGTGATTGAGTCAGGAAATGCGTCCTTGTTCCAATTTTTGTCAATCCCCGTACCCAGAGGTATATAGCTAAATCTGACTGCCTCATCCGCTATCACCACTTTGATGACTTCCTCTACAGATGAGTATTGGCGCACCTTCCATGTGCTGCCAAACTTGCTAACTTTCTCGGCGGCATATGATGCAATAAGCTTATTCCCTGGGCAATTGCGATTTTTCCACACCGTTACAATTTATGGGTCGCCATGGACCTCAATAAAGTCATTTCGCCTTTGGTAATGCCAACGACTTTCCTGCCACCTAATTTGACGGCATACAACCCATCCACCTGGCCAGCAACTATTTGCCTGGAATAAATATCCCATTTAACGGCATAGCTATTTGGGCTGGCAACTGCCGCTTCATCATTATTACTGCCAACATATTTGCCAACCACCAGAGCGTCTATAGTGCCTGATTGTTCATCTATGACCGCTATTCTCCTGCCATTTACGGTCAGGGGAATGCTTATTGCCATTAGCGGTCTTCCAACCCATCCTCCTGAAGCTGGTCGGTTTGGATCCCACCTATATTTAATTGTCCAGCCTTCCCTCTGCACGTAATCTGTAGAGTGCTGTATAAGTGCATTCCTGCTTAATAATTCGTGCTCCAAAATTCCTAAACGGCTTTGCATTCCTAATCACCTGTTAAGTTTAATCAAAATCTCCCGCTTCCGGGCACACTTCAGAAATCCGCCGTTCGCTTGCCTTTTTTCCAGCTTTTCAGGCCGAGAAGGGAAGCTTATGGCGAAATATTGCCTTAGTTAAAGGCAAAAAAGAACTCAAAGAAAAAGCCAAAGCTGCCTTGCTTGTTTCCACGTTCCGCAGCGTTGGCTGTTTGCATGGGAATGCCGGATGCAGAACTTATTTAAATCATTTAGTCTATACTTATAGAATATGGCCTGAAAAGCCCGGCAACAGGTGCGTTGCTATTGTGCCTTCCTGATTGCTTCAAGAGATGGCTTCATGGTTTTCCATGCCGCCTCAAACAGGGCTTCAAGCGCTGATGCAAAGAATGGCGTGTTCACCCAGATTCCCACATCATAGGTGGGATGCACGTCCTTGTCATCCATTACCATGAACATCATTTCCTTTCCGTCGATGATGCAGAACCGGCCTTTTGCGTCGGTGCCTCTCACTTCGGCAATCTCTGATATGGATTCTACAGCCTGCTTGTTTTCCTTCGTGATGGGCGTTGCTATTCTTATCTTGACGCCCCTTTTCTTGATTTTTTCCATTGTCGGCTTCAGCCCTTCTATTTTCCTTATGAAGCCCTGGGCCGTCGTCATTATGGTGACGGTCTTTTCTGCGTTCTTTATCATGAGGTCAAGGTGATTGTATAAGTTGTGCCTGCCTTTGAGGCTGCCTGAAAGGTCTGACGGTTCTACAAGCTCTATACCCTGCTGGTGCAGCACCTTGAGCTCATCAACTATTTCCGTGTNNCTTGATTGGCTTGCCGAATTTCATGATTACAAATCCCTTTTTCTCAAGGCTTTCAAGAACGTCATAGCTCCTGCTTCTCGGCACATTGGCAATGTCAGAGAGCTCGCCTGCGGTAGCCACTCCTCTTGAGAGAAGCGCAGTCCATATCTTGACTTCATAAAGGTTAAGCGAGAAATAAGTGCGTAGCTTGCTTAGGAATTCTTCTTTGACTATCATTTGACACCCTCCAACAATTTTTCAGGAGTGACTTAACAACACTACTATTAATATGTTATGTTTTTTAACTTCACCCCGGTAAACAATACTAATTGCCATCATAGAACAGGTATTTAAGCTTTGCCCCGCAGGTTATGCCCCTGGCTTCTTTGCGGGGATAGGTTTAAATAATTTTGCAGCCATTTTAGCTGCCATGCGGGAAAAAACAGTTTGCTTATCTTTTTCGGACGCGATTGCGCTGCTGAAACGTGCCGGGTTGAACTTCTGCGAAACCGCCATTGCACAAGATGAAAAAGGATTTCTCAAGGCCGGAGCGAAGATTGCCTTTCCTGCTTTTGTCAAGGTTGTTTCTTCCCCTGTTAGGGGGAGCGCAATTCATAAGGCCGCAAGAGGCCTTGTGGTGAGAGTCGAGAAGGCCGAAATGCTCGTGGCGGCGTTCAGGAAGCTGGAGGCGGCTCATTCTGCGCTTGCAAGGAAAGGTGCAATAGAGCGGAAGCTTATCGTGGCAATCCAACCAGAGAATCTGGGGCTGGAGTGCTTTGTTGGGGCAAGGAACGATGCATCATTTGGCCCGATTGTTGTTTTCGGCGGTGGCGGCGTGCTTGCCGAGGTGGTTGATGATTTTGCAATGCGGCTTTGCCCAGTTAATGAGAGGGATGCATTAAGGATGGTTTCGGAAACTGCTTTTTACAGGAAGCGCCTTTCCGCTTTGGAAAACTGCGGGCTTTTGGCGCTAAATCTCGCTGCAGCAATTGTTGCCGTTTCAAAACTGGTTTCCGGAACCTCGAAAATTTCGGAGGTTGATGTCAACCCTTTGATGCTTGACATCAATACTGGAACGGTTTCGGCTGTTGATGCCAGGGCAGTGCTTGCCTGGCGGCCTGCTCAAGTGAAGCATACCGGCTGGAAATCATCCGCGGTGAATGGATTCTTTTCTCCATCATCAATAGCAGTCATAGGGGCGTCAAGGGCTCCTGATTCTGTCGGCCAGTCAATAATGCGCAACCTTACTGTTGGCTGCGTTCACCGCTGCGAATACTGCAGGCCGTTTCTCGGCAAAATCTTCCCCGTCAACCCATTCACAACGGAAGTTCTTGGCATCAATGCATATCCTTCTGTGCTTAAGGTGCCTGAGCCGGTTGACCTTGCTATTATTGCAGTTCCTCACGATACCGTACCTGGAGTAGTGGATGAATGCATCAGGAAGAAAGTCAAGGCTGTTATCATAGTAAGCGCAGGGTTTGGCGAATTCAATGATAACGGGCGGCGGCTTCAGCTAAAAATCGCTGGGAAGCTTGAAAAGGCGCGGATTCCGTTGCTTGGGCCTAACTGCCTTGGCCTCATAAGACCATCGCAGAGCCTTAATGCCAGCTTCGCGCCAAGCATGCCGCCGAAGGGTGGGGTTGCTTTTGTGAGCCAGTCTGGGGCAATTGCTGACAGCGTGATTGACTGGGCCATCCAGTCAAGATATGGGTTCAGCACCATAATCAGCTATGGGAACAAGGCCATGCTGGACTGCTGCGACTTTTTTGGGTTTCTTGCAGACGACCCTGAAACAAAGGCAGTCGCCCTTTACACCGAGGGTCTCAATAACGGGAGGGATTTCTTTGAAAAGCTCCGTGCGCTTGTTGCCAGAAAGCCGGTCGTAATCCTCAAGGGCGGCAGGACTGCTTCAGGCATCGCCGCTGCAGCCACCCACACCGCATCCATAACTGGAGGGGCGCGGATTTTTGAGGCTGCAGTGGAGCAGGCAGGGGCTTTTATGGCCTGCACGGTCGAGGAGCTTTTTGACCTTGCCAAGGTGCTTGCCGAGCAACCGGCATGCATGGGCAACGGCGTGGGGATAGTTACGAACGGCGGCGGCTGTGGCGTTATATGCTCTGACTACTGTGATGAACTGGGGGTTAAACTCCCGCAGTTAAGCAGGGACGCCCTGAAAACCTTGGACAAGAGCGGCATAATGCACCCTGCTTATTCAAGGAGAAACCCTCTTGACATTGTTGGCGATGCCATGCCAGACCGCTTCGGCCTTGCATTAGCCGCGATGCTCGGGGAGCCTGGCATTCACGGCGTCATAGTCATACAAACCCTTCAGGCCATGACTAATCCTGTGCTGGATGCCAAGGCCATTGCTGACGCCCATGCCGCATTTCCGGGTAAGCCGGTAATAAGCTGCTTTATGGGAGGCAGATTCAGCAGAAAGGGCATACACTACCTTGACAACAGGCACATCCCGGACTTCAATGACATACGCAAGGCTGTCATTGCCATCAAGGCGCTTATTGAGCGGGGGAATTACCTGGCAGGCATTGAACCTCCTGCTCAGAAGGGCAATGACAGGAAAAAGTTGCGGAAATCCACAGGCGCCCGGAAAGGCAGGAACTGACGAAAATCTGCGGCTCATTGCTTAAACGCAGATTTTCGGACTCGTTTTTCACATCAAATATCCCGGTTCTATAGCAAAGTTCTCTATACACAGCGAAAAATGAGGGAATGCTGACTAGGATATTCTGTATCTCAGCATGGCTCCAATCCCCCCCAGCGCGTCTAGTTTTTGGCCTGCCGTGTTCTCTGAGTTTATTACGACCACCTTCGCGCCTTTTTCCTCGGCTTTTTTCAGGAGGGCCTCACTGCTTTTGTTGTTGTAAACCATGGCGTCTGTTATTAGTAGCTTTTCCGCGGCCGCTGCCTCAACAGCGTTTTCCACTTCCTTCTTGCCGTATGCCGCCTTGCCTTCCCGCGATATTTCAATCATGAGCTCGTCCACGAGCTTTAGCTCCCTTGCCGCGTTTGCTGTTGCAAGCACGGTCTCCATTTCAGGCCTCTTGAGCACTTCGTCAATGGCGTTCTGGCTGACGCTGCTGCATGTCGCGAGAACAATCTTCTCCCGAAGGGCTTTTGCCTTTGCATCATTTGCCAGCTCGTGCATGAGTTCGTCTTTCCAGAATGCCGGGCTGGCAGCAATTATCCGGTCAGGGTGTCTTCGCTCATCATACTCCCTCGCTGCAACTATGATTTCCTTGTAGAAGTTTCCGGTTACCGCGGTGTCATAGTCTTTCTTCCTTACCTTTCCTTTCAGCTCAGCTATCAGCTCATAACCTTCGCGCTTGAGAGAGGCAAACAGCGCAGTTTCCCTGTCAAAAACAATTATCAGTGCATTTAGCTGGGTTTCGGTTGCGCTTTCCAGCCGGTTAATTTGGTATTTTTGCCATTTCTCCTTGACTATTGTGAGCACATCGCCAGGTTCGGCAGCTATCGCATGGTGCGCCCCTTTAGGCACATCGTCTTTTGGCTCTGTGGTTGTTCCGCTTACCCTCAGTGCCTGGTCCTTGAATTCTGCTTCCTCAACCAGTATTGACAGGATGTATGTCTTCTTGACTGCTTCCTCTGACGAACCAAGGCGGACCTTTCTTGTAGTCCTGCCTGTGACCGCATCGCCTTTCGTTATCATTCGGCTGAGCAGCCAGAGATCGTCCAGCCCCTGTGGCTGCACTACAACCCTGCCATTCTTCAAGTCTTTCCTTATTAATTTCATTCCAGAATCGGTAGGGAAAAACATTTATATATCTAACTACCGAAAATCATGTCATGAAGGGACGTTTTGGCAAGAGGGCGCAGGGGCCTTCTGGCGGGAACGCTGCCATTCTGGTTGCCGTGATAGGCATGTTTATTGTCCTTTACATCCTTTTCCTGCCAAAAGGTGAGCGTGACAAGGTTCTTGACAGGGATACTGAAAAAAGCGGGGCAGTTTCCGCACGCCTTCCCGGTTCTGTTCTTCTTATTGAAAACCCCGGCACCTTGACAAAGCTCATGGAGCGTGAGTTTGAGCACCGGCTCGCATCTTTTAACCTTTTCACTAAGAAAGAGGATACTGTGCTGAAAAGCTTTGACTCAATATACGTCGAAACGTCCAGGGGTTCTGACAGGAGGAGGGCTGTCGCCCTTACAGTCAAGGACAGGGTTGAGAACGCGCGCCTGAGTTTCACGGTCAACAGCCACAGCGGCAACCTCGTGATAAGGCATAATGACGAAGACCTGTTCACAGGGGAGGTTGAAACCTTCACTGAACCGATTTCCCTGGAATTGGCGGAGGAGAATGTCTTTGAATTCTACACCGACCCAGTGCCGTGGTACAAGCCGTTCTCCAAGAACTTTTACGACCTGAGGGATGTCAGTATAAGCGGCAGTGTCGAGCGGCTTGACAACAAGGAAGCCGTGCAAACAATAATCCTGGGTGAAGAGGAAGCGAATCTTCTGTCAGAAGCGTCACTGAGCTTTTTTGTTGACTGCAACGTCAGGGAAGTCGGACGGCTGGCGGTCAACGCCAACGGCAAGCTTATCTCGTCACGCGTTCCTGACTGCGGGAGCCCTGAGCGGCTTCAGCTTGACCCTGAGGACCTTTCGCAGGGGAAAAACGATTTCAGGTTTGTTGCAGAGAAGGGCTCTTATCTTGTTGACCAAGTCATTCTCAGGACAAAACTGAAGGAACCGATTTTCCCCGTTTACTTTTTCAGCATAAACAATTCCCTGTTCAGGAAGATTGATAACAATACGATTAACTCAACATTGAGCCTGACTTTTGTTGATGACAGGGAAAGGAAAACTGCCACTGTTGAGATAAACGGCCAGAAAACGCGTATTGACACGCGGGCGGCCAACTTCTCAAAGAGCATTGACATGTTCCTCACGGCAGGGACCAACTTCATCAGGCTCGTGCCTGAAACAACACTTCACGTCCTGGAGATGCGGGTCCTGCTTGACTGCAAAAGGGCTGAGGAGTGCGGCTGACTCTGCTTGTTCTGTTGTTTAAAAACGGAAAGGTTTAAAACTGCAAAAGCTGGCTTTATGGCTGTCAGGCGAAAATGAGGTGTGAACAGTGGCCTTAAGTGGCGTGGAGCCATGGGAAGCTGAACTCAGAAGAAGGGCTGAGGAATTAAGGAAGGTGCAACAGGCAGACCAGGGAGCAGCCCATCTTGCCAGTACCCGGGGCGGGAGCGGCGGCGGGATGGGCCAGCTTATGCAGGGCATGCGTGGGGTTGGGAGGAGGTACGCGCCGCAGCTAAAGCAGGCTGCGGGTGCAGCTATGCAGGGCGCCGGCGCTGCTGCCGGCTGGGTGGGGGCCAACCTCGCTGCACAACCGATAAAGGGCTTTGCCGGCTGGTTTATGAACTTCTGGCCGGAAAACATTTACGGCGTTTTCGTATGGGGAGCCGCCTTCCTGTACTGGCTTGACTGGCAAACCGGCTTCAACATTGCATCCACAAGTAATTTCCATCTTGGCTTTGCAATCGTAGCGTTCCTGATTATTGGCCTCACTCAGAAATATATTACCGGCTGGGCGCTCCTTTCATCTTCAATGTTTTTCCTCTCGCTTCTGGGCTTCATTAACGCACCCACGATACAGCAGAAGGGTATAGGCCTGGTTGCCGTGGTGATAGGGGCCGGCTTTTTTTACACGAAGGTAAATGCGCCGGGATTCTTCAAGCTCCTTCCAGTTATTGCATTGGTTGACGTTTACGGCATGCCGATGATAAGGGACCGGATTATGGCGCTGGCTCCAAACATAAGCTACGTTACCTTTGCAACAACATTCATGATGAACCGCATCCTTTTCCCAGTCTGGTTGTGGTTCGGCGCACTCGCACTTTACGAAAACACAAGAGTGGCGAGAAGGGTGCTTGCTGTCATTCTCATCTTCTACTTCGTGGCCGCACTCCCGACACTGACAAATGTTTACAAGGCAAAGGTTGCGGGAATTACGCCTGAAGAACGCGAGCAGGCGACAGGCATCTGGCAAAGGTTTATGACAAATGTTCAAAGGATTTTATCGGGGGATTTCCTGAAGGCGCCCATTGACGCGGGCTACAAAAAAGCCGAGCAGCTGTTTGGCTTTGGGGAGCCTGAGAAGGAGCCGGCAATAGGGCTCGTGATGAGGAATGACAGGACAATGCCAAAGGAGTTTGACATAACAACAGGCAAGCGGCCCAACCCTGGAATCATAATCGCTGTTGAAAACCCTTTCCCTGCCGATGTTGAAACAAAGTACATTGAAATTGTCAGGATTGACTGCGATGCCGACGTTGAAGGCACCTCGCTGAGCGCCGAAGGCAGGAGTGACGGCGGAATCACACCATCTTACGATAAACCGCTTGAGGTTTACTACACTGGTTCTGGAGGGGGGACTGGCGTGACATGCGACCTTGCAGATTCTGGTACTGGGAAATGGAAGGTTGGCGACTACTCAATGGATGTCAAAGTCCAATACAAGGTGGACGCTGATGCTTATCTCACGAATACTTTCATGAGGTCAGACCTTCTCAGGGATCTCCGCCGCACCGGCATTGACCCGCTCAAGGTCAAGGACATTAAACCGGCATTTGCCGAGTATGACAACGGGCCCATAGCAGTAACGTGGGGGCCTGCCGAGCTTGTCACAACCCCCGCCGGGCTTGACATTTCAACCTCGCCAACGCCGGGCGAGAGTTTTGGAGGTGGAAAATCTGGAGGAGGCGCCAGTCGCTCATTTGGCGGGGAGGCAGGCGGCCAGGTTGTTCCTCTCAGGGTGTACATTTCAAAGACGGGGTCGTGGGAGGAGGGCAAGATTGGGGGCATAATCCAGCTTACCGTCAAGCTGCCTCAGGGGGTCTCGTTCGCTGAAGGGGATTACTGCGACTTTGAGGCGAGCGGCGACGAGTGGGCTGTTGTGAGAAACCGAATCAGGAAAAAGAATGATGATCTCAGGTTCATTGGCGAGAGCGTTCGGTTTGACTGCGGCATGGTAATCCCGGCAGGCATCATGGCTGGTGCAGAGCTGGCAACCTTGAGGTTTGACGCAAGTGGAGATTTCATATTCGAAACAGAAACGAAAGGTATAAAGTTCAGCGTCAAAGGTGATAAGGATGAGGAAAAGAAGCCTGCTTAACCCCGGAAGTTTGCGCTCGCGGGTTTTTGCTGCTGCACTGCTGGCTGCCGTGCTTTTGCTTGCCTCAGGATGCGGCCTCTCTGACAAGAGAAACAGCGGCCGGTCTGGCATACCAGAGGCTTATGTTGGTATCTTGGGCGTTGACATCGGGTTCGCAAAGGAATCTGTTCCTCCTGTAACAACCTCAGGCAGCCGGTCCGACCTTCTCCTCCTTGTTGCGAACGGGGGTGCAGTTGACGCTTCATTGTCTGACGACTACATGATTGTCACACTGAGGGACACGGCAGGGGCGTTTGCATTTGGCAACAGCGTGCTGAAGGGCTCTGAGATTGCAGCGCTTCTTCCGGAGGACTCTGAAACCAGGAAGCAAGGGAAGCTTGCCGGGAAAGCCTCAAACAATGCTGTTGGCTCTGTTGAAGCGGTTACGATTGAAGCGCTGGCGGCGGGCTTTGAACAGAGTGAAGACGCCATTGCGACCGGGCTGGTCGCAAGCGTCTGCTACAGGTATTCCACCCGCCTGGCGACCAATGTTTGTATTGACGCTTCTCCTTACACTTTCCAGAAGCAAAGGAAGCCGTGCGATGCCAAGGCCCCCATAGTCCTGAGCAAGGGCCAGGGTGCCCCTGTTGCAATCAGGAAGATTGAGACCATCACTGAAAGGTTCGGCTCTGCTGTCAGGCCGAAGTTCAAGATTTACATTGCCAACGCCGGCAAGGGGCTTGTTGTGAACAGGGAAAGGATTGACCTGTTCTGCACAGACGCTGCCCATGCAACAGGCGATTCTGAGGCGCCAACCCTCAACGTAGTCAATGTTGACCTCGTTGATCTCAACGGCAGGGCACTTACGTGCAGCAACAAGGGCAAGCCGCTTATACTGACGGGGAAATCATCTGATGACTTCATCCTGTGCGCCTACGATACTGATTTTAAGGAAGAAACCGGCACATTTACCACCCCACTCAGGGTAGAACTGAGCTACGGCTATACGTCAACTTCGGCAACCGTTCCTGTAAGGATAGAGAAAGGGATTGCCACTTTGGGAGGAAGTGATGCTGACTGACCTCACCCTGTTATTTCAAGAATCCTCGCCTTCTTCTCCTCGCTGACGCATTTTTTAACTGCGCCAATGCACATGTCTGACTGGCACTCAAAATTATGGCTGCACGGCTTGCCAGCCCCAAGCTGGTCTTTCCATTTTAAGTCCCTCACGTCGCAATACCTCGCCGCCTCGCGCTTGCCAGGCTCGGTGCACGCCGGCTGCTCCTTGATTATGAATGTGAATGTGTTGGCTTCATCCTTCTCCTGTACGACATTGTTCTCATCAACCGTCACCACAACCCGGTAATTTGTGCCTTTGTCGTCAAGCGTGCACTGGCTGTTGGCAGGGTCAAGGCTGAGGTAGTAGCTGCCGGTCTCTCCTGGCCGGAGGGTTACCAGGTCGCTCCTGGAGTAAGTGCATTTCAGCGTGTTGTCCACGTAAACGCGCGCCTTGACAACGAGGAACTGTTCGGTTGCGGCTGCTACACCTTCTCCTGCGTTTTTCAGAGTAAATGACATTGAGCTTATCGTGGCGGGGAGCTGCTCGATTTTTGGGAATGCGTCAAGCGCCGTTGCTATTATGTCGGCGCTCCCTCTTCCTACCTTTATTGTTCTGGAAATCCTGTTGTCATTCTCGTTTGCCTCGGGATACGCGAGTTGCGTGTCAATTGCCGCCACGATTACCAGGTCTCCTGTGAACGCGTCCGGGATTATTGCCTGCTGCTGGGTCAGCATGATTGTCTCGCCAGGTGCTATCTCGGTGATTTTTTCCGGGGTAAAAAGCGCGAGCGGGGCTGTTATTGGTTGCATGGCTTCAGCGCCATACTCCCTCCCGGTGTAAAAGTATATGATATTGTAAATGGACGGCTTTCCGGGGCTCATCCCGCTGCTGGTGGCCGTTGTGGTGCCTGTGTTTTTGATGCCCAGCTTAACATTCATGCTTGCCCCGCTCCCTGTTGACTGCACATCGCTTCCTGATGAATCAGTAACAGACAGCACAGGAATCAGGTTGACGCCTTCGGCAGGCACTTCCCCTGGGCTCCTGTCGTTCAGGATGCACCCATCCGGCTGGTCCACCCACACCCAGATTGCCTTTCCAAGGTAACTTTCCAGCAGCTTTGAGTCAGGTTTTATTATCAGGTACAGCCCGTCGCACGCTTTCTCTTCTTCTGAACCTTCGTTGGCTGCCGGGCAAACGCCTGGCGCAAAGATTCTTCCTTCATAAGCCGGGCATCCTTTGTACTCATCAAGGGAATGCGTGACCATTGCCTTTGTTACTGAGATGAAATTCCAGCCATATGAAAGCCTTGAGGCGCTGCCCAGGTTGTCAGCGTATCCTTTGGTTTGCATGGCGCACGTTGCCCCGAAAGCAGGGTCAACATACACCCACATTCCCTTGCCAACTGCAGCTGGGGGGATTGTGCGGCTGTCTTCCTGCCAATGCATCCTTACCCAGCGGCCATCGGTTGGCGAAGGGATTCTTCTCGCATCAAAGTCCCCCCAGGCAACGGTTATGGCGCACGACCCTTTCAGCTGGCTTATGCTGCTGCGCGCCATGTCCTCGCTTGTCGCTATTGCCTGCCACCCGCTCTCAAGCTCAACAAGGGCAGATGCTGAGGCGGCAGTTAACAACAACCAAAACAACAAAGCCATGGCATTGGCCACCCTGTGCACACCAAAAAGAACCATGCACCGCTTTTTAACTGGCTAGAATATAAACATTTCTGCCCCCGCCGCGCGGCACGAAAAGATTATATACTTGATAGAAGGGAAATAAGCCGGAAGGTAGTGTGCATATGATTGACAAGGGCATTCTCAGGGTTGGGGTGGTCATGGTTTTGCTGGTAGTTGCCTTGATGGCGTTTGACATGTTTAATAATTTTGCTGATGGCTATCCTGGCAGTTCGATAACCGCTGCTGTTGTTTTGGCAGATATCGGGGACAGCGACTACCCTCAGATTTACAACAATATCATCATCAAGGGCGGCACATGGTCAACCCTTAGTATTGGCGCGGCATTCGGCAGCAACTACTATGCTCCTGATTCAACGTGCAAGCCAGGGGACTTCTTGCCGGCAAGCTACCTTTACGCCAACATCCCGAAGGAAGATGAAGAGACAGGCGAGAAGAGGGTCCAGCAGTACTACAATGTCCTGCTCTACGGCCTTGATGCCAGCGCGAATCCTGTACTGAAGCCGGGCGGCCACCTTGGGGATATAGGAAGAATTCCGGAGTTGAGCTTTGATGCTTCAGTAACCAAGAATTGGTCAGAGCACGCTGGCGCCTGGGTCTGGAATGACGGGCCTGGATGCATTTTGAGCACGAAGTTCTCAGGCGCGTATGAAATGATTAGCATAAACGACCACAAGTTAAACAACAACTGGAATCTTGTCAGCGTTGCCCCGAGAATGGTTGGCAAGACGCTTTTTGGGATAAATGAGACCTCACGGGTTTTTATAACCACGGAGACAACCCTTGAAGAGAGCCAGGCAGGCATGTTCCGCACCACTCAAAACGGCGGATTTGCAGTTTCTGCCGACTTTATTGGCCAGGACTCTGTAAAGCTGGCAGTTAGTGATTATCGCTCGCCATCGCTGCATACCGGAGAGAGTTGGGAGCAGACTTTTAATGGGATTGCCCTGCGTTTTACGGTACTTAAGATAATATCCGGGACTGAAGTCAATCAAAAACGGGAGGTGAATCTCAGAATTGAGAACTACCGTGAATCCCCCAATTTGCTGTGCAACATACATGGCGCTTTTGTTTTTAAGGACGGCAATTGGGAATGGTGGGAGCCTGACCGGGTTTTCAGCCAGAATGACATCGGGATTGGGATGTGGCTTCGCTTGGGCCACTACGCCGGTGAGGGCTATAGTTACAGGTGCTTCGTCCATGTATGAACCCGGAAACCGACAGGCGTTGCGTGGAAATTCAATCTT
>DUGG01000013.1 GCA_013331515.1 Candidatus Woesearchaeota archaeon | reverse complement strand
CATTTTCCGCAATTCTTTTATATTGCAAAGTGCATTTTCCTGCACGTGCAAAGGATGCTTCCGGGCAAAAGGGGTTCAGAGGGTGTTCCCGCAATCGGCTTCGTCCTGATAGGACTCCTGTTCGCAATGATTAGTGTGACAGGAATTGCCAACAAGGCGCTTGATGACATTAAAGGGCACACGCTTGAGAAGAACTACATTGCCCGGGACCTGGCGCTGGTCCTGGATGCGGTTTATGCGAGCCCTGGTGACCTGACATACACCTATTCATTGAGGGGCTACAAATACGTAATTGAGATAAGTGGCTCAAGGGTTTTCATGAGGAAGCCCGACGATTCTGAACAGAACTCTGCCGTGTATGGTTTTTTTGATGGGGGCCTGCCGGAAGGGGATAAGCTTGCCGTGACGTTTTCACCTGTTGATGGGAACCCGTCGCCGATGCTGTTGGTGATAACGAAGAAAGACGGCGTTGTAAGCGTGTCAGGCCAGAATGTGGCTTAGTGGTGCTAAAAATGGGATTGTTCATGAACAAGAGCGGCTCCGGCATGACCGGGGAGGAGATGGTCTATTGGCTCGTGAAGGTTGTCTTCACTGTGCTCGTTGCCGTGCTCACTGTCTCGCTTATAAGGGCTTTCATAATGACCACTGTTGAAGTCGGCCCCCTTGAGTCCGCCCTGCTTTCAAATGTCCCTTACTTCTCGGAGAATGGTTTTTCAGCTGTTGACCCGGTTACCGGAAGGGTTTATATTGGGATGGTTGACCCTGCCCTGGTCTCAACTGCAACGGCAGAAGACATTTTCAAGGCAGACAAACCGGTCATCATCGGCAGGTTTGTCCTGAACCAGACAGCGGTTGACTACGCGCTGCATCCAGAGACTGGGAAGGTTGGCTGCTCTGAACCTGGAGTGGCTTCTACTGATAGCGAGCGCTACCGCCTCTGGCAGCCGATAGCCATGGCAGCAGGCAGGGGAGAGGGAGGAAAGGCAGCCTATCCTGAAGCAAGGTACGTCGCTACTGTTGATGGAAAAGGGGCAATAATGCAGACGGTTTTCATAAGCTCAAACTAGGCTGGTCGAATGATGGCTCCACGAAAAATGCACAAAAAAGGATTCGCGCTTGAAATGATATTCAGCGCTTTGGGCTATTTCCTTTGCGTCTTTGTCATTGTCGTGCTCCTGAACATCTCGGGTTGCATCCTGAACAAGGAAGCTGTCAGTTCCAGCGTCAGCGGCAGGGCTGACACCGCTGCCTCGCTCAGGGCTGAGGTACAGCTCGCCGCGTATATGAGGACGCAGATTCCATCAAGCACCGAGCTGTTTGCAAAGCTCGATTGGCTTAAGGGCAAGCACGACAAGGAATTTGCATTTGCTAATGGGTTTGACCCTGAAGCAGCCGTGAAATTCCTCGATAAGCATCCGGAGGTTTATTCCGGTAAGGACTATGCGGGATTTATCAGGTCAATTTACGCATACTACCTCGAAACAGGAGATAAGGACGGTGTTAAGAGCACGTTTAACGCTGTTACCGCCGTCCTTTTCTTTCGTTCCAAGGGTGATAAGCAGATTAAGGACGGCCATCTGTATTACCTTTTTCCGGTAGGAGTTGACTTTGGCGTGCTGGACCTTGAGTTATGCGACCTTGGGTACAAGGTTTATGACCTATGTGCAGGTTACCTCCCCCAACAGCTGGCATATCAGGGCCGCACAGCCGTGAAAGCTGAAAGCTGGGTGCCTCTGGCTGATAACAGGATGGCAAGGGTTGAACTGTTATACTATCCGGAGTTTGAAGCGTGGCTTCAGGGGCCGTGAAGCTTGGGTGATGGAAAAATGCTGGAAAAATTTGTGAAGAACAGGAAAGGGCTTGACTACTACCCGCCGCTTGTTGCAATAATCGGCATTTTCGTCCTTGGGGCGATAATCTCAATGGTTTTCCTGAAGCAATACCCCCTTGCTGCGCAGTTCAGCCTTGGCAGGGAGCCGCTTCGCCTGTTCCACACCTACGCAACGGCTGACAAGGCGCTAGCGTTCGTTGACGAATCAGCAAGCATTGCGCTTGAGCGTTCTGCTTACATCTCCGGGAAAAGCGGCTTTTACGATTCAACTCCTTCCTGCGGCAGCAGGGATGGGTTGAACCTGTGGTCTATTGGCTCCATGGAAAGCGACTGCACATTCCCTCTTACTACGTGCTACCCTGGCGAATCAGGCGCCGCTTCCCAGTTTAAATCCAATTTTGAAAGCGCTCTCGGCGAACTTGTTAAAACATTCAACGCCAAAGGCCCTGTAATAGTTAACGGCAAGCCCGTTGTGCTCCCGGACAGCTACAACCTGAAGCTTCAGCCTGTTCCCGGAAGGACTGAAATCACTGGGACTGCTGACAAGCCGCTGGTAATCGCATATGGCGTGACAAACCCTCTGAAGTATGAAGTGAAAGCCGGTTTCAGGGTCGACCTGCCGTTTGACTTATTGACCAACAGGAAGGCGATTGTTGACACGGCCCAGCAGGCGGCGGGCAAGTTGGAGAATGACGCAAGGGATGTTATTAACTCGGCTGACGGAGTCGGCGGCCTTGACTGGAAGGAGGATTTCAACTTGGAGAGGATTGGAAGCATCTGCCTGCATGATGTTGGCACGTGCTCCTGCTGCCAGGATGAGCAGGAGTGCAACAAGTTTGACAAGGATGGGTTTTGTGTGGAGTGGGGTGATTGGGTGACTGTTCCGGCCGGGGACGGGACAGTTGTGGAGAAACTGCCGTTTGACATCATAACTGCTCCGATGAGCGTGAAGGTCGATGGTGCTGGCGGCTCTCATGCAAGGTTCTTCATTTATGATGATGCCTCTGGAAAGGTTTCAGGCAGGGACATGACCTACGAGTTTTCCCTCAGCTGGATGGAACCCCACCCCGAAGATGCTCAAACTGCCTGTGAATGCTCTTCTGGCTACCAGTGCTGAAACGGAATCCACAACAAATATATATTAGCCGCTGCCTGGCATATCCTGCAAAAATGATTCAGTTGTCCTATGAGGAGATTATTGCAAGGATAAGCGAGAAGAGCGGCCTCGGCCAGGCAGAGCTTTCCGACCGCGTCACGAGGAAGATGGCTCAGCTCGCCGGCCTCGTCAGCAGGGAAGGGGCAGCCCACATTGTAGCTTCAGAGCTTGGCATCCGGCTGGTTGACCAGCTTTCAGGCCGGCTCCAGATAAAGAACATCCTCAATGGCATGAGGGATGTCGAGACTGTTGGCAAGGTGATGCAGGTGTTTGATGAACGAAGCTTTACTGCCAATGGAAAGGAGGGCAGGGTTGCTTCAATCCAGGTTGCGGATGAGACTGGAAGCATAAGGATTGTTCTGTGGAACGAAAAGGCGGATAACGCCAAGCTGGCAAAGGCAGGGGATATCATCAAGGTAAAGAGCGCTTACGTCAGGGAGCGCAACGGCATAAGCGAGCTGCATCTTGGAGACCGCAGCACCATCCTTATCAACCCGCCGGGGGAGTCGGTTGACGTTGCCATCCCGACAACAAGTCAGAAAAAGGATGCACCGGCCAGGAAAAAACTTTCAGAACTTTCAGAAAACGACCTATTTGCAGAGGTCCTTGGGACCATTGTGCAGGTGTTTGACCTCAGGTTTTTTGAGGTCTGCCAACAGTGCGGGAAGCGCGCGCGGCCTGCAGAAGGCGGCTTTGCCTGTGAACAGCACGGAAAGGCTGCCCCGGCGTATTCTTACGTGCTGAATGCCGTCATTGATGACGGCTCTGAAACGATGCGGGTCGTGCTCTTCCGGAAAATGGCAGAACAGCTCCTCGGGAAAACCGAGCAGGAAATTCTTTCCTACCGGCTTAACCCGGATTCTTCCCAACAGGCAAAGAACGACCTCCTTGGGATGTTCGTCAGTGCCATTGTAAGGGTCAACAGGAATGACATGTTCGGCCGGCTTGAACTCGTCGCCCAGGAGGTTCACGAGGCAAGCCCGGATGATGAGATTGCCAGGCTCAACAGCGGGCTGGATGCAAAAGAACCTGCACGATGATTTTTATCACTCACATTCTCGGGGGCGTCGTGGCGATTGTTTACCTGAGGAATTTTCTTGGCAGCTACAGTGACAACATCGAAGGAACGATAGCTATTTTTGTTTCCGCGGTATTCTCGGTTCTTCCGGATATTGACATGGCCAAGTCAAAGACAGGGAGAATCCTGCAGCCGTTTTCAACTGTCATTTCATTTCTTTTCACGCACCGCGGCTTCCTCCACAGTTTTGTTTTTGCCGCCCTTGTTTACGCCGGGATGCTTTACTTGTTTCCCGGAGTTGCTGCCGCAGCGGCAATCGGCTACTCCTCACATCTTCTCCTTGACGCTTTGACAAAGGAGGGGATAAAGCCACTATCCCTGCTGTCAAAGTGGAAAGTAAGGGGCTTTATACGCACGGGCAGCCTTCTTGAGAAGCTGATTCTGGGTGTTTTTGTGATCCTTCTGCTGTTGAAGTCAATTTGAAAGTGATTTGTCAATCGAAAACCAACCACCGCCGGCCAGAGACCGGTGTGGCATGAACAAGAGTCACTTCTGACTGTTTAAGCATCGGAGCTTAATGATAGCAAGTCATAGTCGCTCCGATGCATATAGGAGAGGAAAAATGATTTATGAAAATCTGGCTCCTCTCTTATAGGTAGTTCTTGACTGCTTATAGGAGAGGAACTTGATGGTGTGCGAACCCGCTGGTGAGAACACCAGCGGGATGCACGCATTCAAAACATTCTATAGACAACTTTGATTATCCCTNNGGGTTATTCAAAGTTCTCTATAGACTACACGGATACGTGGATTTCCTGATTGGCCTCTTCACCACACCAAAGGAGGCCATACAACTGGACACGCTCACAGCGGTTCACTATCAGGTGGCAGGGCCACTGGCCACTGGACAACTGCCCGGGCAGGATATTTAAATGGGCATCCGCTTGTATAGCCCAACCGGCTCGCGGGAGGCCGAGTAGCAAAGCAAAGGTGATTGAGATGAGTGGAATGAGCGGATTTGGCGGAAGTGCATCGGTCTTGGCGGCCGTTGGGAATTCGTCTGTTAATCTTGCTGCGGCAGGAGAGATAGCAACGCCGAGGGTGCCTGACAAGAAGTTCAAGGTTGGCGGCCTTTCAGCAACTATTTGGAGAGGCGTTTCTGAAAAAGGAATGGCCTACTTCAGTGTCCAGCTCAGCAAGAGCTACAAGGACAAGGACAACAACTGGAAGACGACTGACTCGTTCAAGGATTACGAGGTTCCAAAGGCAATGGTTTTGCTCCAGAAGGCTTACGAGTACGTTATTTCGCAGCAGAGCAATTCTGCGCTGAATTAACAAAAATTTATAACAATGAGGTGATTGCGGTGAGGAGGAGACAAGAATCTGTTTTGGTTGGAGAGGAAACAATCCTGGATGAGGAGGATGCCATGGCTAAGGAGGAAACTGGAAGCAGGGGTTCTGAACTTGAACAGTTGCCTGGCGTTGGTGCTGCCACGGCTGAAAAGCTGATGGTTGGGGGATATGATACACTTCTTAGTATAGCAGTTGCCACTCCTGGCGAGCTTGTTGAGCTTACCGGGGTAACAGAGCTTGCTGCCCGGAAGATGATTCAATTTGCCCGTGACAAGCTAGAAATGGGATTTGTTTCAGGAAATGATGTACTTGCCCAGAGGAAGGGGATTGAGAAAATAAGCTCCGGCAGTTCTTCTTTTGATAATCTGCTTGGCGGGGGTTTCGAAACAAGGGCAATCACGGAATGCTTTGGCGCCTACGGGAGTGGTAAAACACAGGTTGCCCATACCCTTGCTGTGAACTGCATAAGGCAGAACCCTGAAGCATACGTTGTTTACATAGACACGGAGTCAACTTTCAGGCCTGAAAGGATTGTTGACATTGCAAAGGCGCATGGCCTTGAACCTGAGAAGGTGCTCCAGCAAATCAGGATAGCAAGGGCATTCAACTCAGACCACCAGATGCTGTTGGCTGAGAAAATTGAAGATATAATCAAAAAGCAGGGGCTTTGCGTTAAGCTTGTGATTGTTGATTCCCTGACCGCCCACTTCCGTGCCGAGTTCATCGGCCGGGGCACTTTGGCCGACAGGCAGCAGAAAATTAACAAGCACATGCACACTCTGATGCGGCTTGCTGAGCTGAATAACCTGTGCGTTTACGTGACAAACCAGGTCATGGCAAAGCCGGACGTGTTCTTTGGCGACCCGACTGAGGCCATTGGAGGCCACATAGTGGCTCATGCTTCCACTTACCGTCTCTATCTGAGAAGGGGCAAGAAAGGAACAAGGGTTGCCAAGATGGTTGACAGCCCCAGCTTGCCTGAAGGCGAGGCAACATTCGTCCTTGACACCGCAGGCGTCAAGGACGTCTGAGAAGGGAAATCCCCTATCTTGACTTTTCACAGCACGGTTCCGGATGCAGACATTTGCGGGAGCCGCCTGCATCCCGGTATCGTGAAAAAGTTTAAATACATCAAGTGGGCTTCAAAATATGCTGAAATGCGGCTTTTGAATTGTTTGGATGGCTCGACAGGTGGGTTTCTCTGGTTATTGGGAGCTTGTGTTTCAGTAATTGATATACGAACTTTCGGGAGGTAAATGCAGATGCGGCAGGGCGGATTTGGAGGAGGAAGAGGATTTGGAGGCCCAAGCAGGGATTTTGGCCAGAGCAAGATGGCTCCAGTCAAGGTGGGTGAGGAAGTTGATGTTACCATAGAGGCGGTTGGCGCCAAGGGGGATGGTGTTGCAAAGAAGGAGGGTTTTGTCATATTCGTACCTGGAACGAGTCAGGGCGAAAATGTCAGGATAAGGATTACCAAGGTTCTTGCTAATGTGGCTTTTGCCGAAGTTGCTGGAAAATCATCAGGCACTGCTTCAAAAGCCAGGAAGTCTGAACAGGAAGGCGAGAATACCGGTGCAGATGCTTACAAGGGAGAAACAGAGCAGCCTGTTGACACCGAGAACTTTGGCGAGGAAGAGTAGAAAACTTTTTGATTGGCATTTCCCAAATAAAAGGTCATATGAGGGTTTCAATAGGAATTGACCTCCCGCAGGAAGCCAGGGTGAGATTGTGGGCCTGCAGGAAAAGTTGCCAAAATGAAAAATCCAACCGCAGCAGAACTGCGGGGTATTATTTATGAGTGTCGGGATTTGTCAAGAACCACCGGTCAGAGACCTGTACAATTCCACCCATGACGGAATGCACAATCCTACCCTGTAGGATTTGTGGCGTGAACAGCAACCACTTCTGGCTGCTTAAGCGGTTCTTGACTGCCTATAGGAGAGGAACTTGATTTTCGCAAAATGATATCTTCCTCTCCTATAGAGAACTTTGAATAACCCCATCATTTATGACTTTTGTTCAAAGTTCTCTTAGACAACTTTGCTATAGAACAGGGATAATCAAAGTTGTCGATAGTCAAGGACAGGAATGAATGAGCAAAAAAGCTGTCCTTGACTAATAGCGAAGGGCATATCGCATGCTCAACTTTTTGTGCCCTTTGCTATATATGCGACGGAGCGTACTATTGGCATGCGATTATTAAGCTCCGTCGCTATAATGAAGCTGGTATGCGAACCCGATGGTGAGAACACATCGGAATGCACGCATTTAAGCCTCAAACAGGACAATTATGCCACAGCAGAACTGTTGGGTATGAAACCCATTTGAGCAATCAAAGCAGCATTCTATTTAAATTTTTGTCAAAAATGCTGGAGAGCCGGCGATTGCAGACCGGGGCTGCCCCCCAAAAAAGTGAAAGTTTTATATATGGCCTTTTCATCCCAGGTTTCATTGCCCAAACGCCGAAGTGCGGCGTTGCCTGCGACGGGCGAGAATAAGTTGCAGTTCAAGACTTCTTGGACTGTTAAAAGTTGGAGCGTGAAATTAAATGGCTGAAGCTGAACAGTTTTTGGTTGCACAGGATGCTTACCTGAAGGCTGGAATCCACATCGGGACTAAATTCCGCACGAAGTACATGGAACGCTTTATTTACAAGACCAGGCCTGATGGCCTGTCAGTCCTGAACCTCCAGAAGATAGACGAAAGGATAAGGCAAGCCGCAAGGTTCCTTGCCGGTTACAAGCCCGAGGACTTGATAATTGTCGGGAAAAGAGAAAACAGCTGGAAGGCCATCAGGGCGCTGAACAGGCATACGGGTATAAGGATATTCGCCGGCCGCTACCTCCCAGGCATACTCACAAACCCTGCCCTTGAAACGTACATTGAAGGAAAAGTCATAATGGTCATAGACCCGTGGCCGGACAAGAACGTCGTTGAGGATGCGGTGAAGATGGGCATGCCGGTGGTTGCTCTTTGCGACACGAACAACAACGCCAATAACATTGACCTTGTCGTTCCATGCAACAACACGGGAAAAAAGAGCCTGGGCCTGCTGTTCTGGATTCTGGCAAGGGAATACCTGAAGGCGAGGGGTATAATAAAAACCCATGAGGAATTCACTGCTCCGCTTGAGGAGTTCACTGAGGAGTAACCTTAAGTTTAAGGCCCCCCCCCACTGTAAACGAATACATAAGATGTATAAGCGGATGCCCTTTAATCGGAACAATAATGGCGATGAAACCCGAGAGAGATATTCTGGCTGCGCTTGACCAGCAAATTAAAAACGATGAGATAATTGAGCTTAGGGAACTTGCCGCCGTTACTACGCTTTTTAGGATTTCACCCAATCGCGGCATAGTTGATTATTTGCACTCACTAGTTAAAAGTTCTGTCAATTCTCCCTCAGTAGAAATGATGCTCGGCTTACTAGAACCTTTAAAGAATAACGTGGACAAGATGATTTTGCTGATTGAGGAAGCAAAAAAAACTGCTGATGACCTTGAAGCTCGTGCCAAGACCATTGCAAACAGAGTAGTCAGTAAAAACTTGATTTTGCGGCCAGAAGCGAGAGCGAGCATTAATGAAGTCAAATCTGCTGGTTCTATCAGAAAGAGATTTGACAGACTGAAAACCGCTCTTGAGAACCTGAATAAGGCTCTGCAAGATGCACTGGTAAGGCAGCAAATGAATGCTTACTTCAATGCTGAATCCCTGGCGCACGAGGTTATTAGAGAAGTGACGGCAATAAGATTAAACTTCAGGGAGATTATTTACTGTGAGAGAATACTGGAGCGGCTTGAAGGGCTGCCATGATTGCTGCCAAGAGTTCACTCCTCGTAGTCAGACTCGTATCCGATGATGAACGCCTCTTCCGCTGCATCAAGCGCGTCGTCCTCGACCATTCCTGCAATGCTGCTGTCCTCACCCAGTTCTGCTTCAGATTCGTCTTCCATTTTCGCTCACCATGCAGAGGCGCAAAATATTAATATATATGCTTATGCCCTATATTAAATATACGCTATATTATGAGGAAAAATAAGCATCATCAATACTTTAAAGTTTATATAAATATGGGGGATGACGGGATGACTGAATTTCGCAAGCTTATGGCGTTTGGCAACTCGTCTTTTGTGGTTTCTGTGCCAAAGGACTGGGTGAAGAAGAACCGGCTCAAGAAGGGCGACGTGCTCGTGGTTGATGAAAGGCCGAACGAACTCATCTTCACTTCAAAGGATTCAAGCGAGAGGAGGAACATGAGGGAGGCTGTCGTGAGCGCCGCTGGCAAGAGCGTGGCCGAGATTAAGACCGAGGTAACCTCCTTTTACATAAACAATTATGATATAATAACCGTTACCGACGTGGGCTCTGCGGCCAGGGAGATAAAGCAGGTCTTCCATGGGCTGGTCGGGACGGAAATAGTGGATGAGACGACCTCAAAGCTTGTCGCGAAGGACATGCTGGACATCCAGGAAGTTTCAATGGGCAATATTGTCAGGAGGACCGACATCATAATACGGTCGATGCTTGAAGATACGAGGGACTTCTCAGGTTCTGAGGCAGAAAGCGTTTACGAGCGCGACAATGAAGTCAACCGGCTTACCCTTCTGGGCTTCAGGACTGCCAGGGCTGCTGCAAACAACCCGCGGCTGCTTCGCCTGTTCGAGACCACTTACTGGAACATAATGGTGTCCAAGCAGATACTTGCGCATCTTGAGAGATTTGGCGACCAGCTCAAGCGCATCATCAGGTTTGCCAAGGAAAACAACAGGGAGGTCAAGAAGCTCACTGAGTTTGGGAAACTTTATGAGGGCATTGCAAAGCATTATCTGGCCGTCATGAAGATATACTACAACGGTGACAAGACGCAGGCGTTCAAGACCGAGACGAACTCGAAGATGTTGCTGAAGGAGTGCGACCGCCTGCTGGAAAAGCGCAACTCATTCGCCGCTGCGAGGATGATTGAGTATTTCAAGTACATGATTGTCTCAATCAGCGGCGTC
>DUGG01000005.1 GCA_013331515.1 Candidatus Woesearchaeota archaeon | reverse complement strand
CATGGTCGTGGATGCGTTTTCCAATAAAACCCTTGCTAGCGATGGCACAGGGATTGCTTCCGAGCCGGCAACCGGCTGGTACGGCTTTGCTTACTTTTTGGGACTGGGGATTTGGGGAGGTAGTGGAACGACAATAAGCGTTCGCAGCGGTCACCACCACCACCACAGCGTCAGGCATTATTCTACCAAGGGGCGTTAGCCCCTTTCTGNNCCGCAGCTCTGCTGCGGTTGGGAGATTCATTCATGCCATGAGAACAGCAAAGTAAATTAATACGTGCTTCTTTACTGCTTGGGAATGAAGAACGAGAACCTTGTCATGGGTGTGGGGAAGAGGGAGTTTCTTGAGCAGGTGCTTGTGAATAATCCCCGGGCGGACACCAGTCTCATAAGCCGTGCTTATGACTTTGCGGCTGCAGCCCATTCGGGCCAGAAGCGGGTGTCTGGCGAGGAATATTTTCAGCATGTGCTGAATGTTGCTTCCATACTCTCCGGGATGCACATGGATTCTGAGACAATTGCGGCAGCGCTTCTTCACGACGTGCTGGAGGACACCAGGACGGCAAAGGAGAAGCTTAAGCGGGAGTTTGGCAGCGCCGTGGCAGGCCTTGTCGAGGGCGTTACGAAGAAGATTGCCATAACAGCAACTCCAGAATACAGGGCGGAGAACATAAGGAAGGTGCTTCTTGCAACGATAAAGGATGTCCGGGTTATCCTCCTGAAGCTTGCCGACCGGCTGCACAACATGCGCACGTTGAAGTATCTTGGTCCCCTGCAGCAGCGGGAAATAGCCCAGGAAACGCTTGAGGTTTACGTCCCGATTGCCTACAAGCTTGGCATGTACCGGATTAAGTCCGAGCTGGAGGATCTTTGCCTGAGGTTTCTTGAGCCTGGCATCTATCAGGAGCTCAAGGCGCGCGTCGTGAAGAAGAAGGAGGAGCGCGAGCGTGAGGTGAAAAAAATTGTCACTGCAGTCAGGAAGGTGATTGAGGCGAACAACCTCCCGGATACTGTTGTTGTTGGCAGGGCGAAAAACTTCTACAGCATATACAAAAAGATGCTGAGCAAGAAGATACCATTTGAGGAGGTCAGGGACCTTTCCGCTATCAGGGTCATAACCACAACCCCTGAGACCTGCTACAGGGCGCTCAACATAATCCACTCAAAGTGGACGCCAATCCTTAACAGGTTTGATGATTACATTGCGAATCCAAAGCCGAACATGTACCAGTCGTTGCATACCGAGGTGCTTTTTGATGGAAAGCCGGTTGAGGTCCAGATAAGGACGCTCAATATGCACCACATTGCAGAGGAGGGGATTGCAGCCCATTGGCGATACAAGGACACTGAGCGGGACAGGCAGTTTGACCGCAAGGTTGCATGGCTCAAGCAGATTATGGAGTGGCGGGGCTCTGAAAATGCGAAAGACCTCGTTGAGAGCCTGAAGGTTGACATGTTCCGGGACGAGATTTATGTGCTCACGCCAAAAGGCGACCCGATTCACCTTCCTGAAAAGGCGACCCCGGTTGATTTTGCCTATGCTGTGCACACTGAGATTGGGAACACGTGCAAGGCCGCGAAGGTCAATGGCGGCATTGTTTCCCTTGACTACGAGCTTTCTCCTGGGGACGTTGTTGAGATAATGACGTCCAAGACATCAAGGCCGTCCCGGCAGTGGCTTGGTTTTGCAAAGACTGGCTTTGCGAGGGAGAAGATTAGGCGGGCGCTTGGCATACCGTCAGATGATTCCTGGAAGAAGTCGTGGGAGGCGCTTACAGCAGCCGAAGCGGCAGGAAAGCTTGACCTGAAGGGAATCAAGCCATCCCTTGTCCAGATTCCAAAGTGCTGCCGCCTGATTCCGGGCGAGCCGGTGATGGGATACCGTTCAAGGGACGGCCATTTGATTGTCCATCACCATGCGTGCGAAAAAATCCTGGAGATGCAGCATGACCGGGTTGTGAAGATTGGCTGGAAGGGCGAGAAAAAGCCGGCAATTGCGCTCATGGTTGAGATTAACGACAGGGTGGGGATATTTGCGGATCTTCTGAACACGCTTACAACTGCCATGGTGAAAGTGGAATCGGTAAACACGAAGACGTACAAGGGCAAGCTTTACGTTAACTTTGAGGTTTCTGGCATTGCAGACCTTGATGCTCTCATAAGCAGGATAAAGGCTGTCAGGAGTGTCCTGAGTGTGAAGGTCGGCTAGCCTTGCTTCGGCCGGCAGGAAAAGCAAAAGCTTTAAACCTGCCCGCGTGGCAGTCCAGGCATGGAATACAAAGGCCTTGTCCTTGATGGGTTTCAGGAAGAGGCCATTGCGGCCATTGAGGCAAACAAGTCCGTGGTTGTCTCAGCCCCGACCGGCTCAGGAAAAACGCTCATAGCAGACTACATAATAGACCGCGACGTTAAGAAAGGCCTGCAGGTAGTCTATACCGCACCGATAAAAGCGCTGTCAAACCAAAAATACAAGGAATTCTCNNCATTATATAAATGATATTGAAAGGGGGTATGTATGGGAAGAGTCAATAATTTTCTCACCGCCGCACATAAGGATGCTGTGCCTGTCCGCCACCATTCCAAACGCCCACGAGTTTGCGAAATGGATACGGACTATCAAGGGCCATGATGTGGCTGTAGTCCAGCATACAACAAGGCCTGTGCCGTTGCATCTCGGCTTTTACGACGCCGAACTCGGCATGACAACGCTGGAACAGATAAGGGACCTTGCCGGAATACCGGACTACCATCATCAAATGAGTAGGCACCGCAACAGGCCTCAACGCTTCAGGCAGGCATCGCATCTTGACATCGTCAGGCAGCTGGAAGGGAAAACGCCCTGCATTTTTTTCAGTTTTTCTAGGATGGGTTGCCAGCAAAAGGCAAAGGAGCTTGCCGGCAGGAAGTGGTTCCAGCCCAATCCCGTAATCATGGCATTCATGCACGAAAAGCTGAAAGGCGCTCCCAAAGGAATAAACGAGCTGGAATCGGCCAGGCTGCTGCGGAACACGCTACCATATGGGATAGGATTCCACCATGCCGGGCTGCTGCCGATAATGAAGGAAATCGTAGAGGAGCTATTCGGGCAGGGGCTGCTTAAAGTGCTTTATACGACAGAAACGTTCGCAGTCGGGATAAACATGCCAGCAAAGACGGTATGCATAGAATCGCTAAGGAAATTTGATGGAATCACATTCAGGCCAATGAACTCGAAAGAATATTTCCAGATGGCAGGCCGTGCCGGGAGAAGAGGCATAGACAAGGAGGGATTTGTTTTCGTGATGGTTGACCGGCGGGAATTCGATTACCGGAAAATAAAAGCCATAACAACGGCAGACACAGAGCCCATCAAGTCACAGTTCAGGCTTTCAATAAACACAGTCTTGAACCTGGTCAAGAGGCATGACCGGAAGGAAATTGAAGAGATACTTGGCAAGAACTTTGACGCCTTCCAGAAGCACGGCGAGGAAGCAGCCAGGAAGCTCACGGAAAACCATTACCACTTCGAGCAGTCAAAGAGGAAGCTGGAGAAGCTTGGGTATGTTGCCAATGGGCAGCTTACTGAAAAGGGCGAGTTTGCCGCCAGGATATATTCCGATGAAATACTGATTGGCGAACTCTTCGCAACTGATTTCCACACGAAGCTAAACAGCTACCAGCTGCTGCTGCTTATCGCGGTAGTGTGCTACGAAGCCAGGGAAAGGACGGAATTCCACCAGGTCTTTCCAACAAAAGAATCCAGCGAGCTTGAAAGGCATCTTCGCAGTCACCCATACGCGGGCAAGGACGCAAGGTTCCGTGAAATAAAGGCCATAACCGCGCTGATACACCCGTGCTATCACGGAAAAACGCTGTTTGAACTGGCCAAGAACACCACCTTGCTCGAGGGAGACATCATCCGGTTCCTCCGGCAGATAATTGACAAAACAAGCCAGATAAGGAACGCTACCACAGACCAGCATCTCCAGTCAAAGCTGCACGACTGCCAGCAAAGGGTAAGGAACTGCTTGAAGGACGTGGATGTTATCTAAAGCATGTGTGCGGGCTGGATTCTGAGCCTCATTTTTTTCTCCCAACCCTGTGAAACCCCAGGTCGGCAGGGTTGACATCGCCTGGGACGTAGCCGACAGAGCCGCCGCGCTTCTCGAAACGCTTGCGCTTTCCAGCAACCAGCATGGCAAGCTTCATCGTATCCTTGTCGTCAATCTTAACCTGTCCCTTGGACCAGTAGTCAAGCACAAGCACGCTGTCGCCATAAACGTGAAGCATCCCGCGGTGAATTGCAGCATCAATCGCAAGGGCAAGCCCTTGAAGCTCGCCGTAGTTGTTAGTCCTGCCATTCAGCAAAAGGGTGCCATGCTCTGTCAGCGACTTCGATGGCTGAATTAACAGAAGCTGGTTTTTGCCATCCCGGTCAGTAACCCTGACCTCCACGCCCTTCCCCCTCCCGGTTCCGGCATCAAAGTAAATCCCCTCGCCAGGCGTCTCCAGGCTCAAATTCCGCGTATGCTCCGCCAGCCACTTCTCGGCGCCTTCTGACGTCTTGAAGCCCCTGTACTTGGCGCCGGATGCCCCCTTGACTTTCTTCTCACAGTCAGCCCAAGAATGGCACATGCCGTTCTTGCCATCTGGCAGGATGAATGCGTAAAGCTTTGGCATGGGACTCTATAAGGAGAACGGGTTTTTAAATGTGTGGGCACCACATGTGTGACTACAGGATTGAATTATTTTTTCTTTGAATTCATAACTGGCTCAAACTAACCAGAACCCTTATCGAAAAAGCCATTTCCGAAAAGTTTCCGGCTTTGCAAGTCTGACAGCGGAATAATTATATGGCAAAGGGCACAAAAAGTTGAGCGTGTAATATGCCCTTTGTATTAGTCAAGGACAGCGTTTTGCTCATTCATTTCTGTCCTTGGCTATAGACAACTTTGATTATCCCGGTTCTATAGCAAAGTTGTCTAAGAGAACTTTGAACAAAAGTCATAAATGATGGGGTTATTCAAAGTTCTCTATAGTTCTTATTAGTTCAATTGTAATAAAGAAAAGCCCTAACCAAAAAAAATGAATCAGCCGTGCATGGAAAAAAGGTTGGTTTGGAGCGTTTAGTGGCAGCGGGCTGAACACGTCGCCGAAGCTTC
>DUGG01000103.1 GCA_013331515.1 Candidatus Woesearchaeota archaeon | reverse complement strand
GAAAAAACTGGCAGAAGAATTCAGCACTGTAAGCGCATAAACAGGGAGGTGAGCGGCATGAAACAGCACAAAACAAAGCCCGAAAGAGCTGCAACAGGCATCCAAAGGGTACCAACCTACGTTGACGGCCTTGACGAACGTATGCAGGGCGGCATTCCTGCTAGCAGCGTAGTCCTTGTTTCTGGCGTGAGCGGGACAATGAAGTCCTCACTGACATTCAACATACTGTACAACGAGGCGCTGAAAGGAAAAAACGGGCTTTACATAACACTGGAGCAAAGCAGCGAATCGTTCATAACCCACCTTAAATCGTTGGATTTCGACCTCGGCAAAATAAACCTCGCACTCGTATCAAGTACTGCGGAGCTCGACTCAAAGGTCTCACAGCTTGACTCCAAGAAGTCCACAATAGTGCTGGCTGATATGAGCATATTGCGAAAAGGGACAAACAGGCGCATCGGCTTTGAAGCATCAAGCCTTGTTAGCATGGTCAGGAACTTCGTAACCATGATGAAAAGGCACAACGGAAGCATCTTTGTGCTGGACTCGCTCTCAGCCTTTTACATAATGTCCAAGTTTGAAAGCCCAAGGCACGACCTGTTTGACTTCTTCGCATTCCTTAGAGATTCAGGCATCACGTCATTCCTGATTTCTGAGATGCCGCTCAAAAGGGACAGGTACGGCGATTACGAGGTTGAAGGGTTTCTGGCTGATGGCGTTATCAAGCTTGACCTCGTTGAGAGGCAGCGCAAAGTGACAAGGGAGATATGCGTTATCAAGATGAGGGCAACCAAGTGCTCAAACGATGTTTTCAGCCTGGAATTCGAGAAAGGCAGATTCAGAGCACTGTATGGAGGCCAGCCGCCGCTCATTTGAGAGGCAGCAGGCTGCAAAAGCCAAAGTTTAAATGCTGCCGAGAACCAGAGAGGCAAGGAAGATGAAATAGGGTGTGAAGTTGAGGCTGTTCAACATAGGCAGGAAAAAAGAGGAAGAAGAGCTGGCAGCGGATGACGGGACTGAGCAGCCTGGGGAAGAAGGGGCTGAGCCGGAAAAACAACGGAAGCGCGGCAGCCGAAGCAGCGACGCCAAAATGGCGAATTTTGAAAAGCTTGCTGCTAAGCTTGAAGCCCTGTCAGAGCTGAGAAGGGCAGACTCTGAAAGGCTCTCAAGGATAAGTGAGCAGATAGGCGAGTTCAGAAACCTGATTCTGGAGAAAGAGGAGGAGATAAAGGAAGTCGGCATTAAAGCAACCAAGGCAGCAGAAACAGTTGAGGAGCTGAAGCCTGAAAGCATACTGGCAGAGGCCAGAAAGGGAACAGCAAAGTATGATGTCCTTGAGGCAAAGATAGAGGCAGGAAACGCCCTCTACCAGAAGCTCGTGGAAGAGCTTAAGGAAATCCGGAAAAAAATGGCTGTATTCCACGGAATGGAAGATCTCATGAAGCTGAACGAGGAAACAAGCAGCAACCTCGCCAACATAAAGCGCATGGAGGCAAACATAGAAAGCCACGCAAACAAAGTTGGCAACGTCTATGTGCAGTTCCAGAAACAGGCAAATGAGTTGATAAGGTACCATGACGCTGTTTCAGCGATGGAGGAAGAATTCAAAAAGCTGAAAAANNAATTGAGCAGGCAGGCAATGCATCACTTGAGAGCCTCCAGAACAGAATTTCAGGTTACCTGGCGCAGAAAAAGGCAGCCGAGCAGGCAACAGACGAAACCGTAAGGAAGCTGAGGCAGGAGTTGGAGAGCAAAGAGAAGGAGCTGCGAAGCCTGAAAAGCAAGGCTGGCACAAGGAACGCTGAAAACGGCAGCGCCTTGGCAGACTTTGAAGTGGAAGTAGAAGAACTGAAAAGGGCAATAAGCAGCCGCAACGTGAACTCTGCAATAACGCTTTACAACCTTGTCAGAAGCTCATACACACAACTGGCTACGAGAGGGGATGTTTCTGAAGAAGTGAAAGCGCTGCTCAGAAACCAGCTTCTTGACCATTACAGGGCACTGAGCGGGCTCGTGAAAGAAGAACAAAACAAGCAGGGATTGTAACCACCTTCTAATAGCAAAAACAGTAAGGTTTATATATGCCGCTGGCAAACCAGGCCTCATGAAGCTAAGAAGGGCATCAGCGGTTCTGGCGGTGATTGCAATTCTGGCAACTGCAGCGCTGGTGCTGCTCACAGGCTCCATGGACAAAGGCATCGGAATAACAGGATTTGCGGTAAAAGGGGGGGATGCCAACACATTCTCCCCGCAGGACAGGATAGCGGAAAGCCAGATAAGTGCAGATGAAGAGGAAGTGGTGGTTAAGATAGCGAATGCCACGATAGGCAGGATTGAAGGCACAAACTCAATGGTGGCTGTGCTTGGTAAGAGCAGCAATGCAATAATGGTAAGGCCGCAAAACGCGGATGAAATAAAAGAAGGCGACATTATAGCTTACCAGTCTGGTGAAGCGGCTGGACTTGTTGTGCACAGGACTGTAGAAATTGGAAATGACGAGCAGGGCTGGTTTGCGATTACAAAGGGAGACAACTCCAGGAATAATGACCCTGAGAAAGTGAGGTTTGGGCAGGTCAGGTATATTGTTGTTGGGATAGTTTATTAGCTTATAGGCACGGACGGGTGTGGGACATTAAAGTGTTAGCCNNGTTGTGCCATAAGGACGTGAGCATGTTAGCCGTGTCTATTCTATCAGGTCTTTTCTGCCCCAGCCTCCAGCCGGTTCTTTTTTTATCTTCAGCTATACCGCTTTCGGACTGGTTTCGTTGGAAGTATTCTTCCAAGAATCCTTTGGTGTTTTCTGCGAATTGGTAGATCATTTTTGACCATTCGCCTACTCCTATTGTTGCAATGTTGCTTTTTGGAATGATGAACGTTTTAACTTTGCCGAGATATTCTCGGCAGCGTTCGACGTATGATTCAGCACTGTAATACTTGTCAAGTCTTATTGACTTGACTGGAATTCCTGTATCTTTTGCTACTTGTAAAGCCCTTTCAAAAGCGTCTTTTTCGCTTTTGAAACTTGTTCCAAAGCCAGCATACATTCGAGTTTTTATGTCCATTAAGTTGAATGAGTAGACAAAAAGCTTTTTCTTGTGATCTTTGTCCAATTGCGTGTTTGCGTCCTTTACTTTATCTTTGAGCTTTTGAGCTGCGCTGGCATAGTGGGTCTTTATCGTCAGAGAATAACCTGTGCCATCTCCTGAGCCATCAATTTCCTTAACCCTTTTCTTTTTCAAAATGAGCATGTGAAGGTTATACAGAACCGCGATTACCTCAGGGTCTGAATAAAATCGTTCTACTGTTTTGTAACTCACGTCAATANNCGCCATGCTTCTATTGCTCTTCCCTACTAAGAGCCTATCTCATTAGGCCTGTTGAACGCCATGTGATTATGCCACAAGCAAGGTGGAGTAGTGCGATGTACGCGTCTGCTCTTTTCGACCAACGTATCAGCAGCGCGCGAAAGCGGTTCAGCCAACTGTTTGTTCGCTCAACAACCCAACGGCGTGCTTTTTTTCTAGCTGAGCGTTTTATCTCTTGTGCTTCTTCACCACGCGGTCGTACGTGAGCGGTGAAACCGAACTCTTGTGTAAGCGCTTGAACTTCATTACCAACGTAACCGGCATCCAGACATAGATTTTGCTTTTTCTTTCGCGTTGGCTTTGGCCGCTTCACTTGAATATTTTCAAGTGTTTCCCGAGCAAGCTTGATATCATGGCGATTCGCACCATCCGCAACAATACCAAGAGGGATGCCTTTGCCATCAGTCACCACGCTTCTTTTCGTTCCGCTTTTTGCCCTGTCCGTCGGGTTTAGACCTGTTTTTTTTTCCGCCAAGGGGTGCTTTGGTCATGCTTCCATCCATAGAAAGCCATGACCAATTAATCCCCTTCAACAAGTTATATTTCAGCAAACCAGCCTTCCAAAACTTGGTAAAAACCCCCGCTTCAGTCCACTCAAGAAAGCGCCGATGCGCTGAAGAAGAACTGCAAATGCCAGTTACATTCAACGCATTCCATTGACAACCAGTGCGGAGCACAAAAAAGATAGCGTTCATCGCGTCCCTGTTCGGAACGCGAGGGCGATGGCATCCAAGTGGGTGTGGCTTTCCTGGCGGAAGCAAAGGCTCCATCTTCTCCCAAAGCGTGTTCGGAATGCGCCACTTATCAGTTTTTACTACCAATCCCATTGGGGGTTCACCTCGTTTGTTACCCCAAAATCACTGTGACACCTTCTCCCTGCCGTCTGAGAATAGTCGGACTATATAATCCTATCGGGATAGGCTCTAA
>DUGG01000102.1 GCA_013331515.1 Candidatus Woesearchaeota archaeon | reverse complement strand
TTCTGTAGAATTTCACTTCCTTAATCTTACATTCACTTGCTATGTCCTTAAGCGGCTTGTTGACATTGTGAATGGTCAGCCCGACAAGGTTCTCCCTGCCGGCAAAAAGCTTTATCTCTGTTGGCGTCTCCTCGGCTGAGCGCGTTTCACCCGGGTTGAATGTGCAGTCGCCTGTGGCAGTGATGCCAATGACGCTGCCAAGCTCGGATTTTTGGATATATTGTGTGTCTCGCGCGTAGATGATTACATCTTTTATCTTGCCCTTGCAACCCCACTTAGATTCAGGTCCAATGTTAAACTGATTTTCGTGTGTGTTCACCATGTTAGGCGTTACTGCAACATAGTTCGAGCCCTTCATCAATTTAATGGGAGGCAGCGTTCCTTCCAGCTTTTCGTTGTCTCCCACAGCATATCCTGTGACAGAACTGCCCGGCCCATAGCCGAGGGCGTCAAAGGTCCATATTGCACCAATAAGGAGAACAACCACGGCCAGCATTTTAGCCTGAAGCAAACCCTTTTCAACCCTGCTTTTCATTCTCAGTAGCACCTCTTTAAGTCGCGCATGCCCACGGGAGCCAATGCTTTTTTCCCTGTTCTTTATATAAACTTTTTGGATTCTTGCCGCTCCTGCTGGATGGTGGAAAGCTTTATTAATGGTCGCTGAACAACCCTAGGCAGCCGTGCCTGTAGCTCAGCCCGGAACAGAGCGAGAGGTTCCTAACCTCTAGGTCCAGGGTTCAAACGGCCTTTTTTTCCAAAGAAAGGGCCTGAAAGTCCCTGCAGGCACGCTTTAATAAAAAAAGAGGAATTGTACGATGAATGGCCTGACGGCAAGGGCTCTGACAGCAAAAATCACGGCTTACGCAGTTTCCGTGTTTGTAGGCGTTGCACTTTTTGCCGCAATCATACGGATAGCCGGCCTTGAGAACATCCTCGGCTCGGTGAGGAAGTTCTCGCCAATTTATGCAGTCCCCTTCCTGCTTGCAACGCTGGCGCACTTTGTCGCGGCAACCTATCGTTGGAAGGTGCTCCTGGCCAGCGAGGGCGCCAAAATTTCCATATGGACCCTTCTCAAGCACAAGCTCATAGTTTTCAGCGTCAACTACTTCACCCCGGCTGCCAGGCTCGGAGGGGAACCGCTCAAGATTTTCCTGCTGAAACGCAGGGGAGTGAAGTCGTCAAAGACGCTTGCATCGGTAGTGGTTGACAACTTCGTAGGCATGGGGATTGATGCCCTGGTGGCTGGATTCGCGCTGCTAGCCCTGTTTTTTGCAGCAGGAGTCGGAAGGCAGGTCAGGGAGCTTTCATTCCTGCTTGGCGTGACCTCGCTTGCGGCAGTAGGCGGCAGCTACCTCCTGTTGATTAAAAGAAAGGGCATATTTTCCAACCTGATGCTGCTTGCAGGCAAGGCAACCGGGCTGAAAAAAAAGAAGGCATTCGCCCTTGTTTTCAGGAGAATCAGGACAGCAGAGAAATACACCAGGACCATGCTGATAAAGAAGCCAAAGGTGCTGCTCAAGTCGGTGTTGTTTGCGGCCATGAGCTGGCCGCTCACGATAGTGCAGTACAAGTTTGCCTTGCTGATGCTTGGGGTCGATGCCAGTATTGTGCAGATAGTTTTCAGTATAGTGGCGCTTTCATTCACATCGATGCTCCCCGTGCCAGCAGCCCTCGGTGTTCAGGAGGCTGGCCAGTTCTCCGCATTCAAGATGTTCTCGGCCAACCCGCACGCTGGTGTAGCCCTATCGCTCGTTCTCCGCGCAAAAGACCTGCTCCTCGTTCTCCTTTCATTCATCTTGCTGTCAAGGGAAGGGGTGAACCTCTTCCGTATCCTTGACAAGCGGGGCATTGCGTCAAGGCGCAAAAGAAAGTGAACCTGCCCGGTTTTCTCTGCTGGGTTCTACCAGCCATCTGGGGTGCAATAGCGGAATGCGCAATCGTGCTTGCCCTGATTTGCGGCTGGGGTTCTGCTCAGATGAATTCGAACTTCTCATGGAACACGTCTTCTGCAGGCAGGAACGACTGAAGCTCAAGGTATTTCTTGATGGTGCCCTGNNAAGAATCTTGCGGTTCTCATCAAGGTTTTTCCTTATGAGCCGCGTCCTGACCCAGCTGTCAAACCAGCCGATGATTGGAATGCCCTTGACGTCAAGCACGTCAATGTACGGCTTGATAAGTATTCTCAGTTCACCGTGCTGGACCTTCTCCTTCTTGCCGTCGCGCATTACCTCGCGGTTTGACATTTGGATGACATTCCAGTCAATCTCTATGCGGAAGGTGTAGAACCTGGAGCCTGAAGTTGCCACCGGTACGCCGCGCTTCTTCGTCCTCCACCAAATCCTGAGCTCGCCTTCATTGGGGTCCATAGGNNCTTCCGGTACCAGTAGAGAATTTCCATCGCCTGCTCAAGGTTGACATCATCCTTCTCGTCAACGTAATCATTCTCCATCAGCCACTGCCTGGTCATCCTGTAAAGAGGCTGCATCACAAATGTTTCCCTGTAAACAACCTCAAGCTGCGGAAGCGAAATCCTCGGCATGGCACACCATCTTTAATTGATATACGAACAAGACACGTAATACCCCTGTCTGGCGGTTTATAAGCTTTGCGGCAAAAATTTTTAAAGAGGCAAACGGGAAAATATAGCTGATGGCTAAAAAAGCAGCAAAGCCGGCACACGATTCCCACAAGGCGGTGAGGGAAGCGGCAAGTTCTGTCATTAACAACCTGAAAGCAGGATATGGCAAGCAGGCGGTTGCTGAGAAGCTCTCAGCGCAGGGCGTCAGCAGGGAAACGGCAGCCAGGTTCGTTGATTCTGTCCACATGGCAGCAGTTGACATCGGCAAGAAGGAAAAACTTACCGGAAAGGCAGTAGCGCTGGCGTTGGCGGGAGCAATAATTGCATCAATGATAGGAGGGTTAATATGGGGATGGATTACAATCCTTACCAAGTATGAGTTCGGCATTGCCGCAGTTGGCATGGGTGTCATAGCAGGGCTGGCAATCGTGAAATTCTCCGGAGGGAAGAAAGGCCTTCCCCTGCAGGCAGCAGCCATTGCCGCCAGCGTAATAGGAATTGCCATCGGCAAGTATGTCATATTCATCCACTTTGCAGGCAAGGCGCTCTCGGAGGAGCTAGGAACGCCAATATCGTTGTCTTACCTGTCATTCTCCAACATTTCCCTCTTCTTGGGAAACATAGGAATAATGCTGAGCTTCTTCGACATCCTGTGGGTGGTGCTTGCAGTGGCAGCAGCATGGCAAATACCAAAAGCCGTTGGCATAAAGCAGTAAGCGCTTGCAGCAACCTTTATAAAAAACCGAAATTTCGCCAGCCACCATGCTGCTCGGACTCGTCGGAAAGCCGTCCTGCGGGAAAAGCACTTTTTTCAAGGCACTGACGCTTGCGGATGTTGCAATAGCTTCTTACCCGTTTACAACTATAAAGCCGAACAGGGGAGCAGGGCATGTCAGGATTCCCTGCGTTGATGCAGAACTCGGCGTGCAGTGCAATCCCAGAGAGGGATTCTGCGTCGGCCACAACCGCTTTGTGCCAGTTGAGGTTCTTGACGTGGCCGGACTGGTCCCTGGAGCGCACGAAGGCAAGGGCCTTGGAAACCAGTTCCTTGATGATTTAAGGCAGGCGGATGCCCTCATACACGTTGTTGACGCGTCAGGCAGCGCCAACGAAAAAGGGGAAATTGACAAGCCGGGCAGCCACGACCCCGTGAATGACGTGCGCTTTCTGGAGGAAGAGATAGACCTGTGGTATTACGGGTTGCTCAAGAAGCAGTGGGAAAAATCAGCCAAGGCAGCCGCCGTGGACGGCAAGGGCAAGAACATGGCAGCAGCCATAGCAAAGCAACTGTCGGGGCTGGGAGTCACCGAGGCAGCCGCCGGAAGCGCAATTGAATCCGTCAGGTTCAGCGAGGAAAACCCATTCAAGTGGACAGACGATGAACTCAGGGAATTTGCCACAGTGCTCAGGCGCAAGACAAAACCGCTGCTCATTGCCGCCAACAAGTGCGACCTTCCAATGGCGGCCGAGAATATCGACAAGCTGAAGAAAGCGTTCCCGCACTATAAGATAATTCCGTGCAGCGCAGACGCAGAATTGACGCTGAAAATGGCGGCCAAGGCAGGGCTCATCCAATATACGCAGGGCGACAGCGGCTTTGCTGCCACCAGCGAATCACTCTCGCAGCAGCAGCAAAACGCCCTGAATTTCATCAAGGCAAGCGTCCTTGACAAATACGGCAGCACCGGAGTGCAGCCGGCAATAAACAGCGCGGTATTCGACTTGCTTGGCTACGTCGCCATATTCCCTGGAGGCGTCAACAGGCTTTCAGACAGCCATGGAAGGATACTGCCGGACTGCTTCCTCATGCCGCCAAGGACGACAGCCCTTGATTTTGCGTTCAAGCTGCACACAGATTTCGGCAAGAACTTCATACGGGCAGTCGACGTAAAGAAGAAGCTGCCTGTCGGAAAGGACCACGTGTTGCAGCACAGGAATGTCATTGAGATTGTGAGCGGGAAATAAAATGTCTACGAAGACAGACTTGGAGGAGATGGCAGCAGATGATAAAACAAGGAAGTTCATTGATGATTTTGTTAATTCAATAGCAAAAATGCTTACTGGAAGTTTCCCGAGAATACCTGAAAACCTTAACCACATTATTCAAAATGCATCTAAGAACCAGGCAGAGGGCAGCCGGTTCGAACTGCCGAATGAACCTTCATACGCAGAAGCAATGATTGCGCTCAGGGAAAAGGCCGTTGAGATATGCCCGAGTTTTGTAGAAAATTACAAGAATCACATGGCCAGACAGAAATTTCCAGCGCAAATTATAAAATCGCATATATCTGCAGTTCTACTAATTTATGCCGGATCCTATATCGGTTGGGGGATAGGCAAGGAATTCAATATTCCTGGGCCATATCCGTTTCTGGGAGTTAATATCCTAGGCTGCGCTGCTGGCTATTGGACGCATAAGTTAGCCAGCGCATTGATAGACCGAAGAGCAAATGCTGAAAAAAAGAACTTCAAGACCCAGGTAAAACAAACATTTTACCAGGCATTGGAGCGCCCGAGATAAAAATCTTTTTCCACCGGTCTCTGACCGGTGGTGGTCAGTTTTCGATTGACTTATTTCTTCGCAGCCGCGAAGCTCTTTATGATGTCAATTATGTACTTGCCTTCGTCAAGCTTGTAGATGACCGGCTCGCCCTTGAACAGCTGCACGAGGTCTATCTCATACTTGCCTGGCCTCACTACCTTTATGGACTCAAGGTCAAGGACAACCGGCTCATCGGACTGGGAAGTGCCAACTATGTCAAGGATGTCCTGCTCAATCTGTGTCTTGTCCTTGTCAGACAAGTTAACCACAATCTGCTTTGCTTTGTTCAGGCTTTCCTTCTTAATGTAAAAGAACAGCTTTTCGCCGCACTTGCAGCCCTTCAGCAACTCCTGTGACAGCTCATCATAGAAAGTGTTGCACCTTACGCATTGGTGGGGCATTTTACTCCTTATCTTTTCCTCTTTTTCTTCCTGTTTTTGTCATGCGTTAGGAGCTGTATCTTGTCCGGGTCCTTCCTTATCTCCTTAATCAGCGAGGCCGGCCCGATTATCGTGAGGCCTTGGCGCTGGCCGAGAAGCATGTCGGCAATGTTGCTCCGGATAGTCCTGCCAATGGTCTTTTTCTTCTCAGGGTAGATGACAGAGAGCTCAATGCCCTTAAAGCGGTCATTTATCTCCTCCATCGTCTTGCGGATAAGCCCTGCCTCCTCTTCCTTCTTCAGCCGACCCTCAAGCACAACAATCTTGTCGTCCTTCACCATGCCGAGAAGCTTCCTGACGCGCTCGCCGGAAGACAACCCCTCTATTTGGTCGTAAGGCACGAATTGCAGCGTCAGCATTTTTTCAACCTACCCTACCAGCGCGAAAAGCGCCTCGTAAAACTGGTCCATGTGCTTTCCATACTTGGCAGAGATTCCGACAACCTCATACTGCGGGAAAGCAGCCTCAATCTTCTTGATGTCAGACTTTTTAAGATCCACCTTGTTGGCGACTATGAGCACCGGGATGTTCCTTGCCTGAAGGTTGCCGATTATAGTGATGTTGACCTGGGAGTATGGGTCGTAAGTTGAATCGAGCACAACAATGACAGCATCCATGTCGTCAAGCCACTTAATGGCGTCAATCACGCCTTTCGTGGCTTCTTTAGCCCTTTCCTTCGCTTTCTTGACACTCAGGCCGTGCTTGACAAAGTCCTCATAGTCTATTTTCGTTGCGATGCCCGGCGTGTCAACAAGGTTGAACAAGAGCTCCTTCTTGCCAGACTTGATGCTTATCTGCTCCTTGACATTGACCTCGCGCGTCTCGTGGGGTATGGAGCTTATGGAACCCATCTCCTCCCCAAGCCAGTCC
>DUGG01000058.1 GCA_013331515.1 Candidatus Woesearchaeota archaeon | reverse complement strand
GACCACGCAGTATTCACTCATAACAAAACGGTTCGTGTTTCGTATTGCCAAGCGCCAGAACCAGCGCGTCTTTCTGAGATTTCTCGACGGGCTTTTGCACCGCTGGCCGCGGCTTCTGCTATTGCTGGACAACGCACCATGGCACAAAGGCAAACGAATTGAAGCGTTTTGCAAGGCACACCGCAAAACCCTGCGGCTTGTCTACTTTCCACCATACAGCCCGGAACTCAACATAATTGAGCAATGCTGGACTGTCGGAAAGGCAGCAATCGCAAACAGATACTTCACAAAATTGGCCAATGCAAAGTATCGCTTGAGGCAAACATTCAAACAAGAAAAAGCTATGCCAAGAATGTTCCAATATTTATGTCCTTAACTATAAGAAGAGATAGGCGCTGGATTCGGGGTTGAACCTATATGCTGAGGTTGGGCTTCTGCATGCCTTAAACCGGATTGTTGCAATGCTAATGCTTGCTCGTTTTTCCGGTATATCGTTTTAGGCTCATACGCCCAGCCATTTTCCAGCCGTCGTGCTTCTTTTTCTATCATGTGATGCACGTATCCTCCAATGACAGGCGCAAGCAATCTTGTGCGGAGGCCAAATTCGGCGTACAAATCGTTCAAAAACTTGTTTAGCTTCTCTTTCATCGCAGCATCATTTTTGTACCAGAGCCTTGTGGCCCAGACTACGCCTGCCAACGCATGCCTTAGGCCCATTGCTTCCATCTCAAACCTTTTCCTGACTCTTTTATCAGGATTGTTCTTATGCTTTTGCCAGCCTTGCAAGGTCACTCTCATCGCCCGGATGACACTTGGCCCATTTACTTCAAAATCGCGCCTGAACGCCCGAAGGATGAACTCGGCTTCCTGGCCGTTATGGATGTTTTTGTGCTTGTAATTGAATCTGAGTTGTCCATGGATGTCTGCAGGGTCATGCTCCTGTTCTGAAAGTATGCTTCCGTCTTTCGAATGCAGCTCAAACAGGGGTGTCCCTGGGAGCGGAGTGTAGAGCATGAACTGGTGGAATGCAGTGTTGTGGCTCACAGCCCAGTCTATTGCCTCGTCAATGTTTTCAGGCGTGTGCTCCTCAAGGCCGATTATTGTGGATCCGAGTACCCTGATTCCGTTTTCCTGCAGCTCCTTTGCAAGCTGCTTCGTGTCTATGTCATTCAGCTTCGCGTACTGACTATTTTTTCCTTCCAGTCCCATCCATACCCAGGAGATTCCCAGCCCNNGCCTTCTCTATTCTGCACATTTCTGAAAAAATGGCGTCTCCTGTCTCAAAGAAATTGATGAATTTGCCTTTGCCCCCGAACTTCGCTGATGTTGCACAGAAATTGCAGCCGACAGGGCAGCCGAGGGATGGCATTAGGATTGCGCAGCTGTTCTTTGGCCGTTTAATCTCCATTCCCATAACTCTGAGCCCAAATTGCGCGAATTCAATTGGGTGATTCAAGGGCGCGTTTTCATCTTCGCCTAAAAAGTGGCGGAACCATCTAACTCCTTCCCCTTTGACAATGTAGTCTGCATCCACCAGCTTCTCGACATCTGGCTTGTTGGCAAGGTGGCCTCCGAGCACAATGGCTGCATTCGGCAGGTACTTTCGTATTTCCCTGCACATCCTCTTTACCTTACCAATGTTGACCAGTATAGAAGTTATCCCGACTATATCATACTCATTATTCTTTATTTCACCAATAAACCTTTCAAGAACTGGAAAGTCCAGCACCGTGCAGGGGGCACTAATGTTATCCTGAATCATTCTTAATCCAAACGATGGGTGGAACATCCTGATTGAGAAAGGCCCCTGCACCCTGGTAACCTGGTTATGGTAAAGCTCCATGGGATTTATTTTCCTGCTTCCGAATTCGTCATTCTGGGCATACGGGCCAAAAACGCTTGATAGAAGGACTCTCGCATTAGTTCCAAGCTGATGCACATCGCCAACAGTCATGGAATCTTTCTTTGTCTCCTGCAATTTAAAAATGTTTTTAATCACGTAGAAAAAAAAACGCCGGGACAGGGATTTGAACCCCGATAGCTTTCGCAATCCGCTTTCCTTCGACCAGTTTTTGGTCAAGCCACACTCGCTGCGGCGAGGTGTGTCATTCGAGGCGGACGGGCGCACCAGATCGCCCACTCCCGGCATAAAGGGAAGAACGTTGCGTTTAGCTTATAAAGATTATCCAGAACTGAAGTGCCCCGTCCGGGATTTGAACCCGGGTCCCGGCCTTGCTTCACAACATTTTTTGGTCAAGCTTTTTGCTTTGCAAAAAAAAGGTCATGCGAAAGGGCCGTGTCCTTGACCGGACTGAACGAACGGGGCTGGAGAGGGAAGATTCACGGGCTGTTTTTAAAGGTTGCTGCGAAGATGCTGTTCCTAGAAGGATATTGCTTCCGTTTCCAGCTTGAGGAACCGCTCAGGCCCGTCCTCCTGCGACAGCAGGACAACCCTGCTTTCCTCCTGCTCGTCAATCACCCTGTAACCGCAGTGTTTACCTGTTTTGGCTGCAAATTTCTTAATTTCTTCGTGCGTGGCCATGTTCTCCCTTTCCAACCGTTCCCTTGACGTACCGATCCACATGTAACCCTTGCACTCGACGAACATAGGGTCAGCCCTCTTTATCAGTATTGCAAACTGCTCAGCATGCCCTGGCTGCATCGTCAGGCCTTTTATCAGGGTCAGCCGGATGACTGTCCGAGTTTTTCCTTCCTTCCTCATCTGTTGCAGGATGTCAAGGCTTTTCAGCAACCTTTGCCAGCCGTCCTTGTGCATTGGCTTGTCCACGGATTTGAAAAGCTTTTCATTTGGGGCGCTCAGGGAGATGTAAAGCTGGGTTGGCGGGGTGATTTTCGCCAAAACCTCAGGAAGCTGACCGTTTGTTACCAGGAAGCTTGTATAACCCCGCTTGTTCAACTCGGCTATGAATTCGCCAAGCCGTGGATAAGCGGTATTCTCACCGTTGAGTGATATTGCAAAGTGCAGCGGCTTTTTGGACTCGATGAACTTCTGCCTGTCCGCGTTCGCCGAGCCGCCAAATCCTGAAAGCGACTTGCGCTGCGTCTCAACTGCCCTGTCAACAAGCGCAACCGGATCATCAATTTTTCCGAATGGTGAGTTGTTCCTTTTCCTCCAGCAGAAAACGCAGTCCATGTTGCAGAAGTTTGCTGCAACCGTCATCTGCACGCATCGGTGGCTCTGGATGCCGTAAAACTTCTGCTTGTAACAAACGCCTTTCCTTGCTATGCTTGCTGAAGTGTAATGGCAGGTCTTGCAGGCAGAATGCTCGCCAATGAACTTGTAGCCCTGCTTCTCAAGGAGCTTTTTGTAAGCGGCGTCCATGCTGCCGCAACAGAATCAGGTTATTTAAAATTTTGCGTGCACAATCCCGCTCACTGTGCAGCAATCAGGCTGTCAA
>DUGG01000088.1 GCA_013331515.1 Candidatus Woesearchaeota archaeon | reverse complement strand
TATCCAACAGAATTATCTATAGTTCGTGATGCCGAAGTACTCGTTGGCCTTGCCAGCTATGTTTTGCGCTCCGGCTGCAAGCTTCCTATCAACTCCCTGTATAACATCAATAAGCTGAATAAGGCTCATAAGCATCAGGTGAACGCGCAAGGGCTTAAAAAGTTAACTTCTGCTTCCTCTCAAAGAACGAAAAAACAATGGTTACTTCCCCTTTTTCCTCTCTGTTGCCAGTATTGTCGCTGGCGTTCCAAGCAGGAGCACTTCAGAGCCGACCCTGACTCTGGCTGTAATGGGCAGGTTTATGTCAAAGCCGCCATTGTGCTTCAGCCCGACAACTACTGCGCCATGCCTCTCAAGAATTTGTGCCTTGGTAAGACCTGCAATTGCGCTTTTGCCGCTCACTTTTGCCGTTTTCATGATGAGCCCGTCGCTTGGGCTTGTGAAAAGCCCGGTCAGCGCATCTTCCTGCTCCTTCGCAGGCGGTGTGAAGAAGCTGACGAAAAGCGCAACCCACGCTGCCAGCGATGAGATAATCATAGCCACCGTGAAGACCTGCCCTGCCGTGCTGAGCTGCTGCGGGATTGCAGCCATTGACATCACAGCCGCGGATGACAAAAGTGCGGCAGGAAGACGCATGCCCTCTGTCGCCAGGTAGCCGGTTGTTCCCAATGCAAGAACCGCTGCTAAAGCAAAAAGCGCTTTCTTCAAGTATAGCACACCTCTTTTATTATTCTTCCTGCCTCAGCACTGCAGTAAAGTCTGGTGTTTATTAATGTTTTTGTTTCGCTATGCCTTTTTCCACTTCACCCCTTCGGGGGTGTCATCAATCTGTATGCCTTTCCTGAGCAAGTCAGCGCGGATTTTATCGGCTTCGGCGAATTTTTTCTCCTTCCTGAGGCGCGCTCTCTCCTCAATTAGCTTTGTGATATCACTTGGCAGCCTTTCCTTTCTTGAAAAATTCATTACGCCAAAAACAGTGTCTGCCTCTTTTAAAAAATCTAGAACTTCTAAAGCGGATTTTTTTCCAACAGTTTCCTCATCATCAATCCATGTGTTAATCTGTTTGGCTAACTCAAAAACAGCAGCTAATGCTTCGCTTACATTTAAGTCATCATCCATTGCCTGTTCAAAGGCAATTCTAGTGCCTTTGACTTCATTCGTTACAATTTTTAAGCGTTCTTTGGTATTTCCCAAGAAATGCTGAAGCTTCAGTATAAGCTCGTTAAGGCGATTAATGGAAGCCTTTGCAGCATCTATGCCTTCAAAAGTGAAGTTTAGCTGTTGGCGATAGTGCGTTGACAGCAACAGATAACGGACTGCAATAGCCGGGTATCCTTTGGCCAGAATGTCCCTTAACGTGTAAAAGTTTCCAAGCGACTTTGACATCTTTTGGCCGTTGACTAGCAACCATTCGTTATGGAGCCAGTAATTGACGAACTTCTTCCCTGTCCAGCCCTCGGATTGGGCAATCTCATTTTGGTGGTGCGGGAAAATCAGGTCAATTCCGCCGCAATGGATGTCAAAAGTCTTGCCAAGGTTCTTGATGGACATGGCAGAGCACTCAATGCTCCAGCCAGGGCGGCCCTTGAGTTTTAGTTTAATTTTTGGCATAATTTTTCACTCTCTTGGAAAATCTTTTTTGTAAGTTTATCTATTTCATTTCTTCGGATGAGCTTAATCTCTTTTCTGCCCAGAAGGAGAACGTTGTAACCCTGCTTATGTAGCCATCGCATTTTATCCCTAGTGCTAGGTAAGGAAATACTAGCACCCTTAACCTCGATCATTAAGTTTTGCTTCGGAAGATAAAAATCTGGCAAAGTATTTGACATCAATCTTTTTTCTGTGTTGAAATATTTTACATAAAACGGCTCATATTGCCATGTGACATTTAAACTGTCTAGTAATTTAGCAACTTCGGCTTCCCATCTAGAACGAAGAATGAGTGATTCACCATTACGCCTTTGATATGGTGTTTTAAAGCCGCCTAAATTTGGTTTAACCCTGCCTTCAGCTACACCCTTCATTAATGCTATGGACATTTTTCTGCCATATTCTTTCAGTTCCGCTTTTGTCATATTCTGCATGGGTAATTTTTTCTGTTTCGCTAATTCAAGCATAGTATGGCTTAAACGTGATCTTCTCCTTGCTTTCAATTCAGGGGATTCTATCTGTTGTGGCAGACTATTTTGAGAAGCTAAGCACCTCAGAACTTTTCTAATTCTTCGTAATCTCCTTTCTCTGCAGTAATTAGACTCTAGTTGTTGAGGCAATAAGCCTTTTTTCCCGAGTTTTTTAAAAGTTATAGATGCTTTTCTGTTTCGCTCTGCTGAATGGTTCTTCTTGCAAATCTCAGGATTCTGCATAGGATTCAATCCAAGCTTTGACTCGTGAAGTTTAAATAAAGAAATATTTTTAGCCCTTCTTTCTTCTATTTTTGGGCAGTCTGTGCAAAATTTATTCCCCGATCTCCATTTTATGCTGCACCACCCTCTGAATCTAGCTATTTCTCCACAACCGCCATTGCATGAATTCCTCATTTTAGTTCCTCCGGAACACTCATCTAGCGTGAGATTTCCAGCGCTTGCTGTGGAAATCTCCTCGTTCCGGAGCGTAGGGCACGTTGAGCTGAGCTGCGTAATTGATTTTAGGCCGTCAGGCCGGCCCTCGAAGAGGGGAAAATCATTATTTAGCAGCTCAGCGTGTGCCCGGATCTCATCATTATCGTTAAGGAAGTCGTTATTAAATCTTAGCCGAGCAGATGTCCAGTGTCCAGTGACATTTTCCGAAATTCTTCCAATCTTTTCGCAAACTTTACGGAAATTGCCCATTTTTTGCCTTTTTTGTCCTAATTCTGTTGAGTTCAAGGAATTCCTTGTCGTTATTTCTAATGGCTTGCTCTATTATATTTTTATATTCCTCATCTGTAACGTCGACTTCTATAATAGGCTCCCAATAATTGTTTCCGTCTTCAGGCACCCAGGCCTTCCACAATGCGAAGTCCTGCACGTCATCCTTTTCATACTCGTCCTTCTTGACGCGGCCGGATGCGCCAGCCTGAAGCTTGCTGATGTCAATGTTGGCAAGCCTGCCATAATCCTTGAACTTGTGGATGTTGTAGTAAATTGAGCCGTCTTCCCCCTTGTAGGCAATGCTTTTTTTCAGCAGCGATTTTGTGATTTCAACCATCTCATCAATGTAATCCGTAGCCCTTGGAAAAACATCAGATGGAAGGATGTTAAGGGTATTCAAATCCTCAAAGAATGCCTTTTCGTATCTTGCCGTGAACTCCTTCAGGCTGACGCCTTCCTTCTGGCTGTCCCTTATGGTTTTGTCATCAACGTCAGTAATATTCATCACATGCTTAACCTTATAGCCCTTGTAAGTAAGGTAGCGCTTCAGCAGGTCAACGAATACGTAAGCCCGGTAGTTGCCGATGTGAGGGTAGTTGTAGACGGAATGCCCAAAATCACGCTAGCGTGACCTTGTTTGGCCCGCAACTGTACATACCCACGGCACCTTTCCTGATGGGCTTAAACGCTTCCTTTTTCCGCGTCAGGGTGTTATGGAAATTAAGCGCCATGCTGCCAGCCTTTGGCTGTTAAGCGTATTTTAATTTCTTTGCTTTTTTGTCTGTACCGCCCGCCAGTCAAAAACCTTAAAAAAGCTTCCACATTACCCTGTTTTCTGATGGCCGTTGTCAAATCTGGTTTTGTGCTTGTAAGCAGGGATGACGAAGGCGCTTTTTCCGTCAGTACGAAGCTGACAGCGGCCGGCCTTGACAGCAGGGCAGGTGCTCCAGGGACTGACGTGGTGCTTGCCGCGTTCATAAAGCAGGAAAGGGAAAAAACCGAATTTGCATTGCAGAAAGTTCTCTCACAGCATCCATCGTGGAAAGTTGGGGGGCTTGAGATCGCCGTTGTCAGTTCACAGCTTAATTTTCACTTGCCTGAGCGCGGGTCCCCAGACTCTGATGCGCTATATGTTGCCAGAAACGATGAGTTTGGGATTCTGCTCCAGTACCTTGACCCAGCTGTGAGGTTTAGTGGCGATGCCGTTTCGCACACTTCTGTGCACGGGCATTACAACACCATTGAAACTTATTATGCGCTTTATGGCTGGCCGTTAGTTCTGGTCAAGAATCAGGCAACTGGCAAAGAGGTGCTGACCCGCCTTGGTACCGGGCGCGCAAACCATAGACTGACCGTGCCCCTCGGGAACATTCACCCGGTAATCGCTCTTGGAGGCCCCACGCTTACCTTAATCGTGACAAGCCCTTCAAACAACACGAAGAACGATCACCACTACGCTGGCATGTTCAGGGAAGTATTCCCGGACGTGGCCTCTAAAGGCCTGAATCTTTATTCCCCGAGTCCTGACGCTTGAATTGGCTGCTATTGCATTGTCACGCGCCTGAACAAATACAACTTTTCTAATGAAGCTGGTGTGCGAACCCGCTGGTGAGAACACCAGCGGAATGCACGCATTCAACGGCGTTCATCTTTTCTCACACACAAAAAACGCGTGATCCTTCTGCAACGGGCTCAAGAGGCGGTAGTCAACGACTGTGAACCTTTTCTCAAGCTCTTTTTTCGCCGCGAGAAAAATGCCCTGCGGATTCTGGATAACGTCCACGCTCCTTGCCTTCAACGCGAGCATGCCAAAGCCGCCGGGCTTGAGCAGCACGTTGCAGTTTTTCATGAAAATTTCAACCTGGTTCCTCTGCGCGACATCCTGGTAGACGATGTCAGCTGCCCCGGTGATGTTGCAGTATGACTCTGGATGGTTTGCATTCGCAAGCAACGGAAAAAGATTCTTCCGTTTTTCAGCGGCAAATACGAGGTCACGGACAACCCTTGGGGCAAAATCAACAGCAAAAATAATGCCGTCAGGGGCGATATCAGAAATAAAAGAGGGTGTGTAGCCGTGGGCAGCGCCCAGGTAAAGGATTCTGAAATTCTTTTGTATGGGCAAGTGGGGCAGCCCTTTCACTATTGCGGCAGCCAGTTTGCTGCGGAGCGGGTTCCATCTTCGGTATTCCTTGCCGTCAAGCTCAATGAGGTCTTCATCAAACAACTGCATGCCCCTGGAACTGTTAACAGTATAAAGCTTCCTGCCTTCCTCAAAAACGCCCGGGAAAACCTGCCTCATTTTGCAAGCCTCGCCTTCACTTCCTCAAGCAGCCGGTCCCCTGCAAATGCCCCCTTGAAGAAGTCAACCCTTGAAGCGATTGAAATCTTGTCAGCAAGAATTTTGGCAACCCTTCCCTGTTTGTCCCTGCTGGCTGATGTCACGAGGGGGTGGCTGTGGAGGACTCCAACCTTGGGAGGCCTCTGCTTCTTGTCCTTGAGATGTTTGAACAATTCCTGCTCTGCACCCAAAAGTTGGATTGTAGATGAAGGCAGCATTGCCAGCCTTTGAAGGGAGCCTGCTTCTGCTATCAATTCCGCGCCGGTTGAAGGGCCGGCAACAGCGGCAACATTGGGCGCATGTTTTTCCATCAGGTTATTGACGTATTCGGCGATGCCCTTTCGCATTTCATAAAGGGCATTTACCTCTGTTGCAAATGAGAGAATCATCCTGATGTCAGCCTTTTCGAGATTCGCGCCCATGGCATCCTTAACCCTGAACTCTTTGAGAAGCTCGTCCTTGCTCTTGCAGAGGATAGCGTTAAGAAATTCCTCGTGGCTCCCTACCTGCCTGGAGGCTTCGGGGCAGTAAAGCTCGTACCATTCCCTGACGCGTTTGATGAGGATGCTGGCGGCCTTGTTTAGCTCTGAGATTGCGGATGATGACTGGATTATCAGGTTGTCATCAGTCACGGATTCTGCCACTGCCCTTTTTGTGAAGCCAATCACGATGTCGCGCAGCCGGGCTATTTCCTCAGCTGCGGCGGATGTTGCAGCCTCAAGCTTCTTTATGTCCTGCGAGAAAGCAGCGTCAGCCGGCTTACCTGTTTTAGCCCCAAGAACAACGACAGACTTTCCCTCCGACCTTGCTTTCTTTATGACTGCCGTTTCCTCTGGGAGCCACTCATTCCTCGTAAGAGCCGTTATTGCAGCCTCAGGACTTGCAATTTTTATCTTCTGGACAAGCCTGATATTGCCGTCAAAAACAAAGACCGCCGTTGGAATGGAGTAAATAAACACCGCTTCCTTGGGCGTTGCAACAGGTGTTTCACTGGAGTTTTCCATGCTGGTTGGGCAGCGGCAAAGGTTAATAAAGATTTCCACAATTCCCTGAAGCCATGGTTTCACGCTACAACAGGCAAGAGCTGATAATAGGCAAAAAAGCGCAACAGAAACTGCTCAAATCGACAGCGGTCATAGCTGGAATGGGCGCACTGGGAACAGCGGCGGTTGAAATATTGGCGAGAGCGGGGGTTGGCAAAATAGTGCTTGTTGACCGCGACGTTATTGAACTTACTGACTTGCAGCGGCAATTGCTCTATGACGAAACCGATGTAGGCAGGCCGAAGGCTATGGCAGCACTAGAAAAGCTGAAACGTGCAAATTCTGAAATTTTTGTCGCCGCAGCTGCTGTTGACCTGGACCACGAAAACATTGCCGGTATCGTTGGAAAGCCGGATGTTGTGCTCGACTGCATGGACAACCTTGAAACGCGATTTCTCCTGAACGAATACTGCCTGAAAAACGGGCTCGCCTGGGTGCATGCTGCCGCCATAAGGGACAGCGCGCAGCTCATGGCATTTGACTTCCGCAACAGCAAAAAGCACTTCTGCTTTGCATGCGTGTTTGGAAACTCGGCTGCGGAAGGAACGTGCGATACTGTGGGCATACTAGCTTCGGCAACGGCAACCATTGCAGCGATTCAAGCAACCGAAGCGATGAAAATTTTGATTGGGAAAAAGCCCGAAAGCCAACTACTGCGGCTGAACATTTGGCGGAATGCTTTGACAAGAATAAGCGTAAAGCCAAAACCCGACTGCGGCAGCCTGAAATATGAGTACCTTGTCGGCAAAAAAGGTACTGAAGCCGTGACTATGTGCGGCAGGAATGTTTACCAGATAAAAGGGAAGGCAGTGGATTTAAGCTCACTAAAACCGCAGCTGCAAAAAATGGGTGAAAAAGCTGCGGTTTTCGATGGCTGCATAAGCTTCAGGAACATAACCCTGTTCAATGATGGAAGGGCGCTTGTCAGGGCAGAATCAGCTGCAAAGGCAAAGGCGGAATACTCAAGGTACATGGGCATCTAGCCGCCTCTTTTTCCTCCTTGGCTTTTCCAATTGCCTGAACAGGGCGCTGATTGCCCTCTCGGCCCTGTTGACATAGTAGCGCTCAGCTGACTTGGGCTCAATCCTCTGTAATGATATGAAAAAGAAAGCTATTGCCACGAAAAGCAGCACGCTGGCAATTAGCGTATAAATGTCGAGCTTCAGGTTCTGATAAATTATCACGGTGGCCAAATAGGCCGGGGTGTTAACCCCAAGGAATGATGAGATGGAAAAAGCGAACTTTTTTGGCAGCAAGTGGAAAAAGTCGTAGTAAAGCGTCAGCAGGCCGCTTAGCCCAACTGCGACTGAAACAAGCGTTCTCCCGAAATTCAATGCAAAAGTTTCAGCGATGGAATAGGCCGACTGGTAGCCGTATATCTGCCTCATCAGGTCAAGAGAAACAAATACGAGCACCATGCTGTTGCCCAAGGCGGTTGTCCAGCCAAGACTCTCCCTGCGGTACCTTCCAAAATACAGTTCCATGACGAACAAGGTGGCAAGCAGCGGCACAACTATCCAAAGCATGTCCGGATTCCTGAACGGTGCCGTTGTTATCTGTAATATCCTGTCCCACAGGGTTGGGATTACGTGCTGGAGAAAGTATGGGGTGCTTACTTCAGTGTATCCTGTTGCTGTAACGACAGCAAGAACCATTCTTTAATTCCTCTTTTTGTTGGTTTAGTATAGACAACTACATAACTTATGTCATGTCTTGTACGCAGTTGTCTGATAGTGAACTGCGCCTCGTCTGTCACATAACCCGCGCATTTCACTATAGATTCGTGAATCTGCCGTAATTTACGTCCTGACTTCCTTAATCCTGAACTCTGAAACGGGCCTCTTGAACTCCCTAAGCCACAGAAGCCCAACCTTAATCATCTCCTTGTTGAACGCATCAGAAAGGCGATAAGTCTTCTTGTACAAGTCATAATCAATCATTCCCATGCTCTTCATGGGCGTCAAGATGCGGTCATAGAACTGCCGTTTGTTGTAGGAAAGCTTGACCTTCTTGCCCTCATAGCCCGGCTCATCTATTTCAGTTAAAAACTGGCCCTCATGCAGCTTCGTGGCGAAGAAGGACATCTCTGTCTTGTTCAGCTCATTGTTCTTTTCCTTCATGGTTTTAATGAGAACCTTGGCGACTATCTTCTGCTGTGTTGTGGCGAAAACTACCTCAAAGATGTCTTCCGGAAGATGGAACTGGTCAAACAGGATTACCATGGCGCTTCAGCCCTCACACTCCCCCAAACAACCCCAGTCAGGCATCCCTCAAATCCACTATATAAAGATTATGCTTTCATATACTGATATAGCCATTACGCGCTTTTTTCTGGTTGGTAAACCAATATATATGAGCGGTCGCTACATGTTTTCAGATGGACCTTACCGATACAGAGTACGAAGCCATCAGGGATGGCCTGCTGGGCTCTGAGCGCCCTTTTTTCCTCTTTCACGATGACCCGGACGGCCTCGTGTCTTTCCTTCTACTAAAGAAGTTTTGCGGGAAGGGAAGGGGGATGATGGTCAAGGCTGAGCCGAATGTCAACGACCGCTTTCTTGCTCCGGTCAGGAGCGTGAAGCCCGACTCGCTTTTCGTGCTTGACGTAGCGCTCATGCAGCAATCATTCGTGGACACGGTAAGAGGTTTTGGCGTTGCCAAAATCTTCTGGATAGACCACCACCAACCGGTAAGGCTGTCCGGGGTGAAATATTTTAATCCCCGCCTGCACTCCCCTCAGAACAACCCGCCAGCCAGCTATCTGTCATACAAGGCGGTCAGGGGTACCGGAAATGAGCTGCTCTGGCTTGCAATGGCCGGCATTGTAAGCGACTGGCACATGCCGGAATTTGCTCCAGAGTTCACAAGGGACTATCCGGACCTGCTGCCTGGGCCGATGAGCGCTGAGGAAGCACTGTTTACAACAGGGATAGGAAAGCTGGGCAGGATTTTTTCCTTCATGCTTAAAGGACCGGTCTCGGAAGCTGTTGCGTGCATACGGGCCCTTGAAACAGTCACATCTCCGTATGACATCCTTAACCGGCTGACTAAGGAAGGGAGGTTCATTTACGGCAAGTTCAAGGCAATAAACTCGGAATACGAGAAGCTCCTTGCCGAGGCGAAGGAGGCCGCCGATGGCAGTTCCGGCGAGAAGTTCCTGGTGTTCACTTACAAGTCTGCCCAGAGCTTTTCCGGAGACCTTGCGAATGAGCTGCTCTTCCTTTACCCTGACAGGGTCATCGTTGCTGGAAGAGAGCGCTCGGAACACTACATGCTCAGCTTCCGCGCAAGGCACGCTCCCGTCCTTCCCGCCCTGCAGAACGCCCTGAAGGGCGTTGACGGGTACGGCGGGGGCCACGAGAAAGCGTGCGGCGGCTCAGTCAGCAGGAAGGACTTTGAAAGATTCATTGAGAAGTTTAAGAAAGAGTTTTGATGGCGACGTATCAAAAATCATTGGTTTCTGACCGGTGGTTTTTAACAAATACCAAGCAACTTGCTGCGGTCAGGGTTTTTCAGCTTGGCTTATGGAGAACTTTGAATAACCCCCATTTATGGCTCATGTTCAAAGTCGTCTATGCTTTACCAGTGCCAAGTTCACTGACTCTGGCATAGAACTCTGACGGCAACCATGCGCCAAGTGAGACGCCTGCGGCTCCGCCTATGATGTAGAAGCAACATTCAAGCGACGAGGGGCGTACCTTTCCCACACGACCTGAGAACTTCGCATGCTCAGAAAGAGGTTTCCGGGTAATTTGGAAAAAGGCATCAAACGCAGTGACAACATCGTCAACCGACGCACCCCTCATAATGACTCGTCCATCTGGTTGCAGATCTGGCGGCATTTGGGGAATCATTGGGAGAACACCAACCATTAAATTTTTCCCAACGCTAGTGTATGACACGCATACATAACCTGGCTCACTTGTGGCAAAAGTTTGTGGAGATGCGGAAACCATAATCGTGTTAAGATTGCATATTTTAAAAATGTTGTCTTTTCTCAAAATCAAGCGTCAGCGAATTGATGCAATACTTCTTGCCACCTTTATTTTTTGGCCCGTCATCAAAAACATGGCCGAGGTGGGAGCCGCATTTCCGGCAAAGGACTTCAATGCTATGCATGCCGTGGCCGTCATCATTCTGCATCTTTATGCTGCCTTCGTTTGCTGCAAAGAACGCTGGCCAGCCGCAGCCAGAGTCATATTTCGTTTCCGACGTGAAAAGGACGTTGCGGCAGGCAGCGCATTTGTATTTTCCAATGCCAGAAAAAGTGTCGTATTTGCCGCTGAAAGGGACTTCTGTGCCTTTCTCGCGAAGGATGCTATATTGCTGTGGAGTCAGCTTTTCGTGCCATTCTCATTCAGTCTTGGATTTCATTTAGTCTGACGAAGCGAGTTTCCTTGGCTCTTGGATTGCCATTGGCATTCCACAGCAGTAAATAGCGGCATCATTCCCTGATTTCAGGCAAAGCGTTGTTGTTCCACAGCCCATGTTCACCTTTCTTCCATCAACAGAAGAAACATAGCCAGTTAGGTAACTGGTGTTGCCTGCCGGTTTGATGGCTATGGTGCTGTCATCGTTAACGGTAACAGGCTGCCCGCAAATGTATCTCTTGCCAAGCAGTGCTTTTCCCTCGCCTCTTACCATAACAATGCTTCCGGGCTTTTCTCCCGGCCTCACTCCGACTTCAAGTTTGGCGCCGCTTTCAGTCACTATGACCACATTCTCAAGGTTCATTGTCATTTTGCATCCTCTTTGGATAGCACGTAGTAAGGTTCTTTTATATTTTTTTGCCCGGGCGTGAGCTTCTTCTTCCATTCTGCTTCTGTTTTTGTCGTAATAACGACAGCATAACTATTGTATTTTATAACTTTTGTTTCAGAACTTAGCAAGGGCGTTTGCAACCCTGTTGATGAAAACCACTGCTATGCCCCATAGCAGGGGCAGCCACACTGGGATGCCAAGCAGTGAAGGGTTTGAGTATTGCCATGCGCCGGTTTTTATGGCGGCGATTTTTNNTACCGAACAGGTAAATGTCGTGCTTCACGTGCCAAAGCTTTATGGCAGTAATCCAGCCTGCCAGTATTATTAGCGTTAACAGTATGTTGTTCATGTAGAGCAATGCTACCATTGCTACTCCAAATACAAACAGGAGCGTGTCAAAAAGAAGCTCTTTGTCAATCAGAACCTTTTTCCTTTTCATCCCTGTCACTGCTTGTCACGCCTTTTGTTTCTTCTGCATCTTGTACAATCGCTCAATATCTTCCAGCGTGTTGATGCCATCAATGCCTTTTTCATCACTCCTGTCGCGTATGACCCTTGGGAACCTCAGCGCATACCCTGACCCGTAAGTCGGGCTCTTCTGTATTTCCTCGTAAGCGACTTCAAGGATTATCTTCGGCTTTAACTTGACATACCGCCCTTCCTGCTCCAGAATCAGCGGCTTTAGCATTTCGGTGACCTCATCAAAGCTGAAGCCCTCCTCGCGCTTCTCCTTCAGGCCGGTTGATACCTTGCCAATCTCCAGCAGCCTGCCGCCGTCATGCCTGCAGGCGAGGTAATAGCTGCTTAGCCACTTGACGCGCTTGCCCTCGCCCCACTCGGCGGCCACAATAACCAAGTCAAGGTTTTCCATGACTTTCTTGTATTTAAGCATGTAACCGACACGGGCCCCTGGCTGGTAAGGCGCGTCAAGCTTCTTTATCATCAGGCCTTCTGTGCCGTCTGCTTTCGCCTTACTGAAGAATCGCTCAATTTCTGCCTCGTTGCTGCTCACTATGGAAGTTGAAACCTTCAACTTCATGTCAGCGCCTTTGACAATGCGCTCTATAATCTCGCGGCGCTTGTTGAACGGCTCGGCCGTGAGATTCTTCCCGTCACAGCTTAGGATGTCAAAAACATTGACCTCAACAGGAAGCTCCTGCGCGAGCCGTTCAATTTCGTACTTGCGCTTGATGCGCTGCGAAATGTCCTGGAATGGGACATACTTGCCTGTCTTAGGGTCATGGCCAACCGCCTCCGTATCCAGGATGTACTTGTCAGCTTTCACATATTTTTTTAAGCATTCAACAACCTCAGGGAACTGCTCAGTGACATTCTCAAGGCGCCTGGTGTATAGCCAGATTTTCTCGCCGTTGCGGTGGCATTCCAACCTGAAGCCATCATACTTGTATTCGCACTGCGCAGGCCTGCCAACTGTTTCGAGGGCTTCAGCAACAGAATCAACCTTCAGCGCAAGCATTATCTTGATTGGATTGCCAATCCGTATCTCAACCTTTTCCAGCCCTTCAACGCCTTCCGTCTTTGCTTTTTTTGCCACGAGCGCAAAATCGTTCGTCAGGTCATAAGCGGTCTGTATCTCTGCAAGAAGCTCATTGTAGTCTTTCCTTGCTTCTTCAGTCTCGACTGCCGTGGTTTTTGGCTCCTTGCCAAGTTCCATTCCGCACTCAACGCAGATATCCGCAGGCGGGACTGTCTTGTGGCAGCCGCCGCATTTCACAAAAACAGCGCCAACAGCCTTCGGGAAATACGCCCATGCGATGGCGTCCCTCAATATTCCGGCTCCCGTCCCAACCCTCAACTGACCAAGAATAGTGCGGATTATGTAGCGCGCCTCAGCTCCCTTGGCAAAGCTAAGAAGCTCGGCAATCAGTTGCATCTTCCTGTCAACGCTGCCCTGGCCTGTAAGCTCGGTCAGCTTTCTGAGATTGTCAAAAACCTTCTTCACAGACAGCTCAGTGGCTGCCAAAGTGGCCTGCCTCTTGCCTTTTATGAGCGATTCTGCAACCTTTCCCAGGTCGCCGGCCTTCGCCCACTCCTTCTCTATGGACTGGGATGATACCCCGGAGGCCAGGCAGATTGCTTTTATGGCAAGCTGGTTGGCAACCCCAATCTCACGCTCGTCGTAAGAAGGGAAAACCCTGCCCTGCACGAGAAGCACGACCTGCTCAAGGTCATCCGCGGATGTCTCTTTCAGGAACTGTGAAAGGTGGTATGTCTTTGCAAGCCGCTTCGTGGTGCTGTCAAGCGTCTCATAAAGCTCCACAAGCTCCGAGTATTTCATGGGAGCCCCACGCGCTCGGGCGGTTTAAATAGTTTTATGAATTGCGAGCTTGGCTGCGGGAAACTGTGCGCAGGAGGCGTTCGTTTTCCCTGAGAACGTCAGCAAATATTTCAGGGATTCTGTTTATTGTGATTACGACTCGCCTTTTTTCCTGCATTATGCTTGAAAACTTCTTGAAAATGTTGACTGAGAGGATGTTTTTAATGGAGTTGTAAAGCGTGCTTAAGCGAGCGTAGTCAGTTTCCGTATACAGGACATGCATGCTTACAACCGATGTACCTATTATTAGACTATTTGTCGGTTGGGCGCAGGAAACGCCTATATGGACAGAAGCTCCGAGGTGTGACAGATAGTTGGATACAAGTTTTTCAAGCGGTCCTTTTCTCCTGCAGAATACAGTGGTTTTTGTCTTTTGCAAAAATTGAGCCATAACCGCTTTCTGGCTGTCTGACAAAGGCACAGGAAAAAGGCGGGGGACTTGGAGGTAGCAGTGGCTTGAAGTGCCAAAGAATCCTGAACTTGCTTTTGATATGATGAAATCCCACGCATCTCCAATACTTTGGAAGGTCAACTTTTGCAATGAAACCGATGGATTTATCCTGCCGGCTTGAGTGTACTTGTCAAGAAGCGAGTCCGTAACATTCACCATTCGCTCAATCCATTCAGGACTAAGTGAGTAGTTTTTTCCTTCCTTCACCAGAACATCCTGGGTAAGCAGTTCTGTAACTGCGCGGTAAGCTGCCTGGTAGGTTGACATGAAACCATAGCGTTTTTTCAACTTGAGATACAATTTTCGGGCCGTTAGCGGCCAGAATTCACCGAGAATCTCAACAACCCTCTCTTTTGTAGTCTGACGTGAAGAGCCTAGAAGATATATCATGAAGACCGGAAACTATGAGCGATTTTTAAACTTTTTTGTTTAATTTCACCTGCACATATTAACAGAACATTAAAAGGGTCATAAATAAGCATTTTCCAGTCATGTTTCTTCCTGATTTGGCTTATGCCGTTGGAACCTTGCTAACGAATCAAAAGGCAAGGGCAGTTTCTGCAAGAACTACCAGCAATCTCATGAATGGCCTCCCGATATCTGCCAACCTCCTCGTCACACCACTGTGCCAGGCAGATTGTGACTTTTGCGGGTTCGGAATAAAGGCAAACAAAGATTTCGTAAAAGAAAGGCTGCGGGAGTCATATATTGGGGCATTAGAGCCGCTCCATCTTCCTTCACTTACCATAAGCGGAGGCGAGCCGCTGCTGAGGAAGGACATTGAACGGATAGTGTATGAATCGGTTCATGCCAATGGAATACCCTTAGTCCGTTTAGTGACAAATGGCCAGCTATTGACTCTTGAAAAATACAAGCTGCTTGCAGACGCTGGCCTGGATGAAATTGTCATCTCACTGGACTTCGCTTCGGATAAGCATTCTAAAATGAGGGGCTTGCCGGGGCTGTATGGGCGCATAGCCGGACTTCTGCCGTTGCTGGCCGATGAATCTAGAAAAGGCGGCCCGTGGGTCAGGTTGAATGTGATAGCCATGAACGAAAACATCAGGGACATACCCTTCCTTGTTTCCAAGGCTGAAGAGGAGAAAGTTTTGGTAAGCATAAGCGCCTATTCCCCAGGAAGAAACAGCAACACGGCCCATATGCCAACCAAAGCAGACGTTCCTGAGCTAAAACAAGCTCTGGATTACTTGCTGGAAGCCAAAAAAAGAAGCAGGACGATTGTCACTTCGGCAAGCGAACTGAAAAAAATTTTTGGGTTCCTAGGAGGCGTTCCTGCCAAGAACTGCAAGGCGGGAAATCTTTTTCTCTACGTTGACTGGGCTGGAAGGTATATGCCCTGCCCTGACCACCCTAATGACAAATTTGCCACGCTTCGAGAGGCACAGGATTACGAAACCGCTAGAAGGTGCGTGGACTGCGCAGCGTCGTGCAGGCTGGTTCCTGAACAGATAGCTGGCTCAAGTTGCAATGAACGCGTTCATCTGGGGGCTGAATTGGCAAGGGCATACCAGCGTTATGGCAAACCGGGATACAAAATGTGATTTGCTTCTTCTGAAGCCCTAAAATCGCAATGTTTTTTAACAGACTTGATTGAGAGAAAAAACGCTGAAATGAGCTATTCCATGTTTTACGATGTTGGCATTGCTGTTGCGGCTGCAACGGCCCTGGCTATACTGTTCAGCTTTTTCAGGCAGCCGACCATCCTGGGTTACATTATCGCCGGTTTACTGATAGGGCCGGTGTTTGGTATTGTCAAAGATGTTACTGTGCTTGGCAATTTCTCTGAGCTTGGGATTGCCCTCCTGCTGTTCATAATAGGGGTGGAACTGGATATCAAAAGGATAAGGCAGCTGGGTCTATCATCGCTGGTAATAGGCTGCATGCAGGTTGCTGCCACAGGCATAATCAGCTACTTCGTCGCTTCAGCAGTCGGTTTCACGGCGCTCGAGGCCACGTACCTGAGCCTCATTGTTGCATTTTCAAGCACCATGGTTGTAGTAAAGCTGCTCTCGGACAAGAACGAACTTGACTCATTGCATGGCGAGCTGGTGCTGGGCATACTGATAGCGCAGGACCTGATAGCTGTCCTGGCCATGGCAGTTCTTGGAACTGTAGGAAATTTTACGCCGGTAGCAATAGCGGCCGTGCTTGGAAAGGGTGCAATCCTTGTGGTGGGTGCTGTGGCCGTTGGTTTTGTCCTCAACAGGACATTAAGGTATCTTGTGGGTTCAAAGGAGCTCCTGTTCATATTTGCCATAGCGCTGTGCATGATGTTTGCCGCCTTCGCGGCCTTCCTCGATTACTCCCTTGCTATAGGGGCGTTCATAGCAGGGATAATCCTTGGCAACACGCAATACAACTATGAGATAGCAGGAAAGGTCAAGCCGCTCAGGGATTTTTTTCTCACGCTGTTCTTTGTTACGCTTGGGATGCAGCTAAACTTTAATTTAGGCAATGGCCTGCTTCAGAAGATTGCAATCTCACTTCTTCTTGTGGTGTTGCTAAAGCCAATCGCGAGCTTTTTCATAACAAAGCTGTTCAGGTTTGGTAACAGGACGGCACTGCTTTCGTCAATCCAGCTTGGCCAGGTCAGCGAATTTTCCCTGATAATTGTCGCATCGGGGATAGCGCTCGGCCACATTGGCAATGAATTCTTCTCAATAACCGCCCTGCTCACGATGGTTACTTTCGCTCTCACTGCCTATACCATAAAGTTTGACAACGCCATCTACGCCAGACTCAGGCCTCTGATGAGGCTGTTTGAGCCGCACTCGACAAAGGAGGAGAACCTCAAGAGCATCCCGGAACGGCTTTCCGGGCATGTCATCGTGTTTGGCGTTTACAGGATGGGGAGTAAGATAATAAAACTGCTTCAGTATAGGAAAGAAAAACTCGTGGTAGTTGACTATAATCCGGAGAAGGTAACGGGGCTCCTGAAGCAGGGGATAAGCTGCGTCTGCTCGGACATGGGAAACTGGGAAGTGGATGAGTTGCTGGGGTTCAGGGAAGCGAAGGCGGTGATTTCAACCATTCGCGACAAGGACAACAACCTCGGGCTTGTTGGCAGGGTGAGGGCGTCCGGCTCAAAAGCGGTAATTGCAGTGGCTGCGTTCTCTGAAGAGGACGCTATTGAACTCTACAAAAAAGGTGCTGATTATGTCGTGCTGCCAGACCAGCTCAGTGGCGAACACGTGATAACGAAGGTAATCACGAAGAAAAGGCGGGAGCTGCAAAAGCTTGCCAAGGGCCACATGGAGCAGCTAAAGGATGACCTGAGGCAGCTTTAGCCACTGCCATGCGTTTCCCTGCTCGCTTTCCCCCAGCCCGCAGTTAAATTTATTAACCCAGCAACTGAAGATTTCTGGCGGATGGATGTCTTTGAGGCAATGCGGAACCGCAGGAGCATCAGGAAGTACCTTGACCTCCCCGTTGAATGGGACAAAGTCGGCACCATACTTGAAGCAGGCCGGCTTGCTCCTTCAGCAGGCAACCTTCAGGCATGGAAGTTCATTGTGGTCAGGGATGATAACAAGAGAAAAGCCCTTGCTGATGCAACCCAGCAGCAGTATTGGATGGAGCAGGCGCCAGTCCACATTGTCGTTGTTGGCGTTCATGCGAAGCACGAGCGCTTCTTTGGAGAAAGGGGAAAGAATTTCTACTCGATACAGGAGTGCGCGATGGCGGCAATGCAGATGATGCTTGCTGCGCACTCGCTTGGCTTGGGAAGTTGCTTTGTCAGCGCGATAAACGAGGAAAGGGTGGGGGAGGTCATACTAATCAGGGGGGGTGCCAGGCCTATGGGCATTCTTACCATCGGTTACCCTGCCGAGCAGCCGAAGATGCCATTGCGGTACCGGCTTNNTGGCGCTTTGCTCAACGGGGAATTGAGTATGCCAAGCGCGCTGTTGAGGACATTGGCAAGGTAACAAAAGAAAAGCGGAAGGGTCTCCTTCACAGGATGATTGAAAAGGCCACGCGGAAGGAAACAAAAGGCAAGGAGCGAAAAAGCTGAACTAGCCTGGTTTCCCTGGATAAAACCCTTCCGAAAGCAACTTCTCTCCCTCCTTTATTTCACTGAGGGCTTCTTTTTCCCTTTTGACCCTGGCAAGCAGGAATACGGCAGCGACAACCAGCGTTACCGCCGCAATGGCTGCCGCAAATTTCTTCGGGATTCCACGGCCCGGGCTTTCAAGAATGACGGGTGCCTGCTGATTATCGGCGTCGTTCTTCCCGGTCTGGCTCTGATTGAAATCAGGCATTGACTCGTTCTGCGCTGGTTTCTGCTGCGCAGGTTTGGGCGTGAAATCAAGCAGCGAAGCGTTCAGCGGCAGCTGGAAAATTGCTGATAGCATCTGCCCGTATGGCGTTTGGTACTCCAACAAGCCGGTAAGATTGCCTCTTTCCAGTCTACTGGGGGTTATGTAAAAGCTTGTGTGGCTCTGGCTGGGAACGATGTCAGTATGCAACCCATTTCCAGCCGGTCCAGAGAACGTACCTGAAGTTATTGAAACATTGCTGATGGAAAGATGGGACGGGTTTACCACGTCAATTGAAGCCACGCCTGTTTTGTTATCGTAAGTTGAAAGCCGGATGTATGGCCTGGCAAAGGTAATATTTATTGGGAAGGCTGCCTCAAGTTGTTGCCAAAGATCGCCATACTTCCATGTGGTGTTTCCTGTGATGAAAAAATCCCCTGCCGTGTTTGCTTCTGCAATTATCTTAAGTGTTATCGTCCCATTGAACTTTGTGAATTGGCCGCCGTAGGACAACTTTGCATCGCGATTGTCATATTTCAGCTCAGCTTCCTTGTCGGCAGACACCAGTTTTATCTGCTTCGGGATTAATGCATTCAGCAATAGCGGGCTTAGCTCTGACTCCGAGGAAAGGTTGAAGCTCAGATTGAATTGCTCTCCAAGAGGGAGCTGCCTCGGATATTCTGCGGATATTGAAAAGGGGAGCCGTTTTACGGTCAGGGATGCCGAGGAACCTGCCTTCTCCCTTTTAAGGGCGTCAAATTCTGCGGCGGCCGTGATTGAATACTCTCCAGGCTCCCCTCCAATCACTTCATAGATGCATCGTTTCATCAAGCCATCATCAAGCTCGGCAGCCATGCTAAGCGTACCTTCTGAAGAAAGCGCGCAGGGCTGGTCAGGCAGTTCTGCCAGCTTCAGTCCCTTTGGTATCAAGGTGGTGAAGTAGGCCATGCCCTTTTTCGTTCCGGTGTTTGTTATATTCACGTAAACTGTTGCACGTTCGCCAACGTCTATGGCTGTCTTGCTGGTCAGCATGGTGAGGGTTATTTCGGGCACAAGCGCGTAAACCTCAATGTCGAGCTCATAAACCAGCCTGTCGGTAAGTGAATAGTTGTAGCCACTGAAGCTTGCGCCGTTATAGCATCCCCTGAAAAGCTTTCCTTCTGAACAACTCTTGTTCTCCATCACGAAGCTATCCCAGGGGAGCTCCAGCGCCACCCTGTCGTAAGGCGGAACAGCAGCAACTGAGAATTCCTCCCCTGTCTGAGTCACGTATCTTGAGCCTGAAATTACTTTGCCGCCGAAGATTTTTGGGCTCCCGGCCATGCTGGTACTGACCAGCAAAAGGAACACTACGACCGCGGCCAGCAGGATAGTTAAGCGTTTGCCTCCAGCCGGTCTTTTGTCCATGTACATCAAGGCAACTCAGCAGTATTTATTTTTATCCTCGCCCTCGGTCAGGCATTCCGGCTTGGGCGCTCATGGCAAGGGCGTCTTCTGTGATCGGCTCAACAAGCTCTGCCATTGCATTCAGGCCACGCAACAGGGATGCCCTGTCACACACCTTATCGTGCAGGTGCGGCTTGAGGAGCCACTTGTCATCGGTTGTGGAAATAGGATTTGTGAAAACAACCAGCAGCCCCTTGATGCCTGACAGCACATTCCAACGGTTGCAAACCTCCGTTATGTTGCTGCCATTGCTGAGCGTGAACAGGATTGTTGAATTTTCGTTGGCCTGGGCCAGCTTGCCTGCGTCCATTCCCCTCAGGTCAGGCTTGACAACGCACAATGTTGCAGTGCCATCTTTGTTTGCCACCCTGAAGCCGTCCGGTGTTTTCTGTACGTCTGCTATTCTCCCGTATGCAATATCCCTGTGCAGGACATAAATGCTTGCCCATTCCCTGACTGCCTCAAAGGCCTCCCGAAGCGGCATTTTACTTGCCACGTAAGATGTTAAACTTTTTAAAATAATATGCCTGCAATGGCAGCATGTCGGTTGATGGTAAGGTGGGGCAGGTCATCTCGGGTGGTTTCGGGAAGGTTGTGATAAGGCAGAGGTCCGGCGCAAAGCTTGAAATAGGCGAGCTGTTGGTGGCTGACGGCCCCGGTTCGATGATTCTACTCCAGGTTTGCGACCTGGCCTACGGCTCCCAGCTGTCACAACAGGGGCTTGAGCTGATTTCTGGCGTCAAGCTTGAGGGCGAGACCGACCTTGAGCTTCTTGACAGCGAATTGAGGAGCTACACGCTAGCTTACCTGAAGCCGTTGCTGGCAATCAGCAATGGCGGCAGCGAAGCGCGGGTGTGCAAGACGCTCCCGCAGTTCTTTTCAGGGGTCAGGAGGGCTGAACCGGCCGACTTTTCCTTCCTTAAAGCGCCAGGCGCCTCCCTGCCACTTGGCAAGGTGAGGTCCGGCTCCGGCGTGCTCGGGTTTGATGTAAGCATAGATGGTGAAAAGGCCCTCTCTCACCACATCCTGATTGCTGCACAGACAGGAAAAGGCAAGTCAAACCTCGCGTCGTGCATGCTTTGGGGGCTTGCGGCAGGCGACTACGCCGGAGTGCTTGTGCTGGACCCGCATGATGAGTATTACGGCAGGAACAGGATTGGGGTCAAGGACTTCCCTGACCGGAACAAGATTGTTTATTACACTCCAATCAACCCGCCTCACGGTGCGCGCACGCTGAAGATAAATATCCGGCATGTAAGGCCGTCCCATTTCACGGGGGTTGTCAACTGGACTGACGCCCAGCGGGAGGCGCTTGGTTATTATAGCAAGCGCTACGGCAACAGGTGGATAGAAGAAATCATGACCGGAGAACTGCCTGAGAACTTCCATGAGGGGACCATTGCCGTTCTCAGGAGGCGGCTTGCATCTCTTTTGGACTTTGAGGCAAAAAGCGGGACCATTTACTGCAACGGCGTGTTTGACCTGGAAGCTGGAAGTTCAACGATAAATGACGTCCTTGACGACCTTGAGCACAGCAGGGTCGTCATCATTGACACGTCAAGCTTTACCGGGCAGGTGGAGCTTCTTTTGGGCAGCATGTTTGCTTCGGAAATCCTGAAGAGGCACAGGCACTACAAGCGGGATGGCCTGCTTGACTCAAAACCTGTTGTGTCAATACTCGTTGAAGAGGCGCCCAGGGTCCTTGGAAAGGATGTTGTCGAGAAAGGCGGCAATGTCTTCCTGTCCATCGCAAGGGAAGGCAGGAAGTTCAAGGTAGGCCTGGTGGCAATCACGCAGCTCCCATCGCTCATCCCAAAGGAAATCCTCGCCAACATTAACACGAAGATAATCCTAGGCATGGAGATGGCTCCCGAGCGGGCTGCCCTGATAGAGTCGGCAGCGCAGGACCTCTCTCAGGACGACCGCAACATCGCATCGCTTGACAAGGGCGAGGCCATAGTGACCAGCGCATTCACTAGGTTCGCAATCCCGGTTAAAATCCCCCTCCTGTCAGAATTGGTAGCTGCCGCAGCCAAAGAAAAGCAGAACGGAAGAATGTCCTTCCCGGAACTCAAGGAGTGATTTATTGCAACAGGTGAGCAAAGGTGCTGAGAAAAATAATCCAGTTGGGAAGGGAAACATTCGTAGTATCACTGCCATCCCAATGGCTCAGGCAGCACCGGCTGAAGAAGGGTGACGATGTTGAAGTGGAGGAATCAGGGCCGCGGCTGCTGGTCTATCCTTCATCAGAAGCCGGGCGGGGAAAGGTGGTTGTGGATGTTTCAGGGACAGGGCACGTCACAAAGCGGATAGTTGCTGCGTTGTACAAAGCCGGCTATGATGAGGTCGAAATAAAATTTGAAAGCCCGGGGGAGATGGAAACCGTCAAGCAGACAATAAGGAATGATTTTGTTGGTTTTGAAATAGTAAGGGAAAACGGCAAGACGGTTTGCGCCAGGCTTGTCTCGAGACCGGTGCCTGAAGAGTTCAATGCTGTGCTTAGGAGGGTTTTCATGCTGCTCATTGAAATGGGAAATGAGTGCTTCAAGGCAGTGAATAACGGGAATCTTGAGGATTTGGAGGCGGTGGCCGGCCTTGACGAGGAGGTTAACAGGCAAGTGAACTTCTGCAGGAGGATGCTTAACGTAACCGGCCACAAGGTGGTTGCAAGGGTAGCCCCCACGTATTATCTTGTTGAACAGTTGGAAAGGATAGGCGACTGCTACAAGTATCTGTGCATGCTCCTTTCCAAAGCCACGGTCATTCCGGGCACTGCGCTGAAGGATTCCATTGCAGAAGCCAACCTGCTTGTCAGGAAGTTCCATGAGCTTTACTACGGGTTCAGCTTGCAGGGCCTTGTGCAGTTTTGGGGTGAAAAAGAGCTGGCTGAAAAAAGCATGGCTGCCGCTTTTGAAGTTGCAAAAAGAGGGGAGCTTCAGGCAATGGCGCTGATTCGGGGCATAGCCGACAACCTTGCCGTGGNNTAAAGAAGTGTGATTGTTGCGTTCCTGTTAATGCCTGTGCTGGTTGACGATGCATACCTTATTCTTGAAGGAAGAGGCGGGATTCCCTGGACAAGGGTGTTCTTTCTCTCCTGCCAAACCAGCGCCTCAAGCCGCTCCTGCTCCTTAGGGTCAGGAAAGATAGGCCGCGAAAGCTCGGATTTTACATTCAATGCAGCTGCCAGTTGGGACTTTGCCAGGTATTCACGCTCGATAAGTTCGGCAAACGATTCCCTTGCCAACAGCAGGTTCCTTACCTGGTCCTTTTTCTTCTCCTCCCGTTCATCAGGCGTTTTCGCCCTGTATGTCTCCTGAGGCGAATAGATGAGCCGCTCGTAGTGCCATTGCACGCCTGAAAATGCCTGACGCATTTCAAACTTCTGCGGGTCAAGTTTCATTTCATTTGCCTGCTCAAGCAACCCATGGCATATCCGCCTGAGCCAGGCAATCTGCTCGGGGTTAAGGTAAGGCAACGATTCTGTGAGGTTGATTAAATCCATCTGCGGAGGGAGAAGGCGCAGGCTTTGCGGCTCAAAATCAAGGAACTGGACCAGCCCGAATGGCCGTTTAAGTACGTTTTTGGGCCCGCAATCCTTGTACATTGTGAGAATTTCCGAGCTTGCAAGCCCAACGTCAATGAATGCGCTTTCGCGCCCCATCGCGTCTTTGTAGCTTTGCGGCAGGTTAACGCCGTTGAATCGTTCGGCGTTTTCAATTGCCTGGAGCCGCCTTTGGGTGAAATAAAGCGTCCTTTCGTCTGAAGGGTTGATGCGCAGTATGCTGTCATTGAGGGGCAGTTTCCCTGACTTGTAAAGCTCAAGGCCGAACCTTTGGACTTGCACCATCAGCACCATGGCTGAAATGAAATCCTCAAGGCTTGCCTTCCTTTGCTGTACCAGCTGAAGCAGTGTTTCGGATACGAATTTTTCTGATGGCATGTAATAGTATCCATCGCGCTTTCCGACATCCATTGGGTAGATGATGGACGGGCCGAACCGTTGCCTGAATAACTCAGTCACTGAGCGTTCGCCTTCAAGCGGCTCCAGGGCAGAGTTCTGCTTTAGCGCTATGATTCCTGAAAAGTAAACCACATTCCTGTTCCTGCCCTGAACGAGCTCTGTTTTTGCGGCTGGGTCCCTCATTACGAGCCCAGCCGATACCATTGCCTCAAGGTTGGCAGTCCTGTGCTGCCCGGTCGCCCTGAGAAACGATGCCCTTGCCATGTGCGCAGTTCGTGACAGCTTGTTTTCTGTGACCGCCGAAAGCAGTATGCCGTTCGCCTCGTCAAGTTTTCCCCTTGATGCCGCGTGCGTGGCATGTATCACTGTTTTGACGTCGCTCTCCTGGGCCCAGGCCGGCCACTTTGCCTTTGCTGCAACCCCGGTGATGGCAGAAAGGATTGGATAGATGAACGCGTCGCTTCTTCCCAGGTAATGGTTGTCCCTTGCTGATAATGCGGAGATATAACTGCTGGTGGCTTCAGGTTTGCCGCTGAGCATTTGCATGTCTCCTATGGCTGTTTGCAGGTTTACGGCCGAGCGGTGCCCCATAGGCTCGCTTAACAGTCCGGACAGTTCCTTCCCTGCTTTGGCATATCTTCCCTTCCTGGCCTCGATAAGGGCGGACGCTGCCATTTTTACGTTCCTGAGCGTTACAGGGTGGAATGCTCTTCCAATTGCAAGCGTTGCCAGGGTGTATGTCGTTGTAAGGTATGGAATGGCAAGGGCGACAGAATCAGATATGCTTAAGGACGAGCTGGCACCGGCGAAGGAATTGGCAAGAATGAAAGATGCGGGAACTGCAATGACCTCTGGGTTGTTGAACAACATGGAAAGAATCCTTGAAACATTGGTTTTCGGCCTGCCGTTTGTTTCTGTCCTATCCAGAAAGATGCGCTGCCTGAGCAATCTTGCCGTGGCGTACGATGCTGCCGCTGTTACGGCAAGAATGGCAACCTTTTCCATTGAGGCAGTGTTGGTTAAATGCAGGCCTGTGGCGGCAGAGCAGGTTGCTGCTATGGCGAAAAACGGCGCGGCAGAATCCGAAGCGATTAGTTTCAGCAAGCTTCCTGAAAGCTGAGGATACTCTTCTTCAGGGTAATTCACCGGCTCCCGGGAAGCGATGGCCTTTTCTAGCAATCCTTCAAGCCTGTCTTCTTCAGCTTCTGCCACAGAAAGGTTTTCAAGCCGCCTTCAGTTATTTAAAACTTGCGGCGCTCACGGCTGCCAGCCGGGCAAAAAAATATTTAAAGTGGCAATGGCTCGCTGGATGTGTGAAAATCCTGCCCTTGTGTCTCCTGCTTGCAATCCTGGTCGTGGGATGCACCTCCAATCCTAAGCCTGAAGCAGACCCGCTGGCAGAGGCAGTCGGGAAACTTAACTTTGCCCTTGAAAATAATGATGGCGCGGCATATCTTGAGCTGCTGCCAGGAAGCAAGGTTTCTGATTTAAATGCTGAAGTTTGCCAGCTCTGGGGCACGGGCGCAGAATGCATGGATGCCTGCAACAATAGCCTGCAGGAATGCATCTCATACTGCGGGGAAGATGACATCGTGGATGGCTCATGCAGTGGGCGGTGCCAGGAAGAAATTGAGATAGCGCCATTGTTCAAAACGTGCAAGGAGGCCTGCGGCACAAGCTGCGAGCAGTTCGCACGAAATGCCGTGAACATTGAATGGAACAGGAAAGTCACGACCCAGGGGGTAAATTATAGTATTAAACTGATAAACGCAACAATAGGGGAAAATGAGGCCAGGGTTTTGGTAAACCAAACTATGGAATACACTGGAGGGGAGAAAGTATCAGCAGAAGGGGAGCTTCTTTTTATAAACGAAAGCGGGCAGTGGAAGCTGTCGGAAGACGTCTTTGGCATTCTGGAAGAATTTGGATGATGACTCTGTGAGACTTATCCTTCCGGCGTTGCGTGGAAATTCAATC
>DUGG01000023.1 GCA_013331515.1 Candidatus Woesearchaeota archaeon | reverse complement strand
GGCACAAAAAATTGAGCATGCAATATGCCCTTTGCTATTAGTCAAGGACAGCTTTTTGCTCATTTATTTCTGTCCTTGACTATAGAGAACTTTGAATAACCCCCTCATTTATGACTTTTGTTCAAAGTTGTCTATAGCAAAGGGCACAAAAAGTTGAGCGTGTAATATGCCCTTTGCTATTAGTCAAGGACAGCGTTTTGCTCATTTATTTCTGGCTTTGACTATACCTTAAGATGCGGCATAAGCTTGCCGGGCATCCGGATTAAGCCAATTCCAAGCGTGCTGTTGGTGATTGCAGCGGAGCGCCCCTTATCAGCCATCCCAAGCATCGCGCGTATTGCATCTATGTTCTCCGGAACGACATCTGCCTGCTGGTCTATTGCCATGTGCAGGCCTATCTCGCCTTCCTCGTCAATGCCTACGCTTTCATTCCAGACGCACACCTCGTAGAGGTTGCCGTTCCTACCGTTCAGGGCAAACCTGTCTTTCAGTTTGGCTGTTGACGTGAGCCCGTTTTGCAGCGAGCAAATCATTATGCGGGGGTTTTTCTGGAGGGCTGAAACGATTTCCTGAGCGCTCGCCGGCCTGCTGCCCTCTTCTGGCTCGATGAATACCATGTGCCCGTGCATCAGCGTCATGGGCGCCTCGCCTGCAAGTGTTGTTATCCTGAGATTTGGTATTACCGTCTTAACGTCATGCGCATGGTGGCTTGGGTAGCCCTTGTCGGCGTCCGGGACCCATGCGTTGAGGACGCCTTTCCCGCTTTCAGATTGGTCAGCGCTGCGCCGTACTAGCGTTGCCCTGACCTTTCTGATCTGAAAGCTGGTGTTGAGCGTGCTTATCAGGCGGCACAGGGCTGTGGTGTTGCATGAAACAACCCTGACAAACCTCTTCCCGGATGCCTGGGCGTAGTTACAGTCACTGTTGAACGAGAAACCGGTAAGGTCATGCTTCTCGCCGCCCTGGATTATCGCCCGAAGCTCAGGATAGCTGCTATAGATTGCAAGGTTCTCCTTGCCTTTGCCCTTTGGGGAACAGTCAACAACGAGGTCGCATTCACTAAGCAAGTCGTGCAGGTTCCCCTCTGTGGGAATGCCAAACTTTTCAAACACGCCAGTGTCCCCTAAGGCAAAAACGCTTATTCCCTTGGCGTGCGCCTCTTCCACCCTGTAGTCGGGCGTCGCTTTGGTGACGCCAATGAGGTCCATGTCAGGCTGCTTCATTACAGCATCGGCGACTCTCATGCCTATTGTGCCATAACCATTGATTCCAACCCTGATTTTCGCGATTTTGGCTCACCCATGCTTCGCATGCAACGATGCATCCATCTCGCGCTGCTTTTTGAGGATTATTTCCATTTCGCGCTCCTCTTTCCTGAAGTCTTCCCTTACTCTGAAGCGCGGCTCAAGCTTGGCAAGCACTTCCATGACGCCCGTATATTCAAGCTCGTTCATGCCAAGCATCGCTGGCCCTGAGAAGCCCTGCTCTCTCAGCGCAAGTGCCTTCTCGGCAGCTTTTGCTCTCACGAAATCCCATATCGGGTCTGAATCAAACATGTCAACCCCGTCTGTCAATTTGCCGTTGTGCACGCAGAAGCCCTGTGCGCAGACAATGGGCGGGCCGTCAAAGAAGCTCGCACCCTGCCCTACCCTGGCTGGCGTCAACGGGCCGTTGTGTGAGCCCCTCATGAACCCTGCAACGTAATGGCATATTTTGAAAGGGGCCAGCACTTCGCCTGTCGCCGGGAACTGGCTTTGTGTCCTCACTATCATCGGCGGATCGTCCTTGCCGGTGTATTTTCCCGCTATGTTGTGCAGGCGGGTTGTTCCAACAGCAACTGCCTGCTCGCCTGTTGCCCTGCTGTGTATTCCTTCTATGACGAACCTGTCATTGTCCCTTATGAGGGCTGCCAGCTCGTACAACTCCTCGGGCGTGTTTAGCTCTATCACCCTGTCGCCTTCGGTGTGGGTAACGTCCATTACAGTGAACTTGAATCCCTGGCTGAGCTTTGAGCTTAACAACAGCCCTGAGCAGTTCATCGGGTCTGCAAAGCCGAGATAGAGCGGAAGGTTGAATGCTCCGGCATCGCATTTGTCAGCTGCAAAAACAACAAACGGCTCATTGGGCCTTTCTTCAATTTCCATCTCAGCAACAGAAGGCCCCATGCCCTTGACATTTCCTGAGAAAGCATCCTTGAGCATGTCCTGCCCTGCACCGTAAAGCCCCTGCTCCTTGGCGATTTTTGTCGCGAATGTAAAGGCGTCCCAGGCAATTTTGTGGACTTCGACGCTGTCCTTGCCTTGCGTGTGCGTCATCAGGATGCCTATATCATCGCCGATTGAAAAAATCCGGTAATCAATCACCCATTGGCTTTTGCCGACAAATTCCTTGATGGCTGCGAGAACTTCCTTGCTTGGCCTCACATGCCCGCCGATTGAGCCGATGTCTGCTTTTATCAAAGTCAGCGTTGTTTTCATACAAACACCTCCACAGTATGATGCTTTCATACCAAATATGAGGTCATATTTAAAGATTGTTGTGGCAAGACGCTCATTTCGATCGTCAAGAACCACCGGTCAGAGANNTCAAAGTTCTCTTAGACAACTTCGCTATAGAACCGAGATAATCAAAGTTGTCTATAGTCAAGGACAAGAATGAATGAGCAAAAAAGCTGTCCTTGACTAATAGCAAAGGGCATATTGCACGCTCAACTTTTTGTGCCCTTTTCTATATATGCGACGGAGCTTATAGCAGATTGCAAAAATAACAAAACTTTTCGCTTGCAATCTGCTATTTAGCGAATCTCGCAAATGTTTGATAATTAACGAGATTTGCTATTACTATTGGCATGCGATTATTAAGCTCCGTCGCTATAATGAAGCTGGTGTGCGAACCAGCTGGTGAGGACACCAGCGGAATGCACGCGTGCCAAATCACTTGACAAACTTGCATCCCAGGAGAACCAGGATAGAGCCGAGTGCGGAATGCACGATGATGAAAATGATGCTGTGAACCACTTGGAATGCCATCGCACCGCTAAACGGGATTAACATTGAGCCATAGTAAACTATGCTCGTGACAGCATTCATCAGGTAGCTTATGCCCCACAGGATTAGAAAATAGCCAACAAGCTTCTCTTTGGATAGTTCCTTTAAGGATATCATGCCCTATCAGGCTCTGGCTGGATTTATAAATCTATTGACTCAGCCCTCTGAAGATACCTTTCCGCCTCAAGTGCTGCCATGCATCCGGTCCCTGCTGCGGTTATCGCCTGTCGGTAGACCTTGTCTTGGGCGTCGCCTGCAGCGAAGACCCCAGGAAGGCTTGTCCGCATCCTTTGATCGGCAACGAGGTACCCGTTCTCGTCCAGTTTAAGCACGCCCTTGAAGGCTGCCGTGTTTGGCGTGTGGCCTATTGCCAGGAACACAGCATGCGCCTTGATTTCTGTAGTTGACCCGTCGTTTGTATTTTTTATTCTCATGCCGGTGACTTTCCGGTTTTCGCCCAGTATCTCCTCAACAGCCGTGTTCCACACCACTTTAATCCTGTTGTTGTCCAGCACCCTTTCCTGCATTATTTTGCTTGCCTTGAACTCATCCCGCCTATGTATTATAGTTACTGAGCGGGCAATGCCGGCCAGGAAAAGGGACTCCTGGCAGGCGCTGTCCCCTCCGCCTACAACTATGACATCTTTCCCGCCGTAAAGGGGCCCGTCGCACGTTGCACATGTGTGGACCCCCCTGTTGAAATATTTCATTTCGGATTCCAGGCCGAGCATCCTCGCGGAAGCGCCTGTAGCGATAATGACTGTTCTTGCTTCTATTTTCTCTCCTTCAACTGACAATTCGTAAGTGTTTTCGCCGCCTTCTGCTTTTACGCTGAATGCCTCAACGTTGCCATCCATGAACCTGGTGCCGAACCTTTTTGCCTGCTCCTTGCATTTGGTAACAAGCACCGGGCCAAGCACGCCTTCAGGGAAGCCGGGATAGTTCTCAACATCAGTTGTGAGCATCAGCTGGCCGCCCTCTTCCTTTCCTGCTATGACCAGCGGCTTTAGGTTCGCCCTTGCGGCATATATTGCGGCAGTCAGGCCGGAAATCCCGGCGCCAACAATCACGACGTTTTCCATGACTGGACAAAATGCGGGCCGTATTTAAATTATTTGGGGAAAACGGCCACTTGGAACTCCGCCTTGGTATCGCCGTCAGTCATGGCAAACTTAAGGATTTCCACTTAGCCCCATCCAGATATTCCCCTGACACATTATTGTGGGAAAGTGAGAACTTTGTGACGAAACAATCATTTGGTTTGAAATACTGCGCAGCGGCCTCAGCATGGGTTGAGTCAACAGGAAAGTAGGCGTCAAGTGAACAATCGGCAGCGTGTCTTGCTACCTGTTCCATGTTCAGGAATACGGAAGCGTTTCGCCAGTCAATTACGCCTGAGAGGTACGCGTCTTGTTCTTGTTTGCTTTGCGGCTGGTTGATGATGACGGCTGCTGCCGCCAGGTCAGGCCGATGCTCTGATGACAGCTTTTGGAGGCGGTGGATTGCCGCGTTGCCAAGCCTCCGGAACAAGTCGGTCCATGTTTGTTGGTTGCCTAATGCCGGGTAGCTTTCCTGAAAAGCGCGATAGACCTGTGAGCGGGAAATCCCTCCTGTTTTTGTGATTATGGTGCTCAGGCCGCGCATGAGGTGGAATGCTGTTGCGGGAAGAATCGGTTGTATAGAAACGGCCTGCCATAGTTGTTGGGTGATATGAATCCCGTATAGGTCGTCCAGCAGTTGTATTTTTGCCGAGGTCACGTGTTGCTGCCTATCCTGTGCGGCTGTGAATGTCAGGTAACCGAGAAGAATGTGCCCGAAAGAAAGGGGGCATTTCATCTTCGAGGCCGAATGCATAAGCATTGCGCAGCCCGAAAAATTCATACATATATGCCTCAGCAGCTTTGCCGTCATGCAGCACGCCTTCAAGGCCAACGACAATTTCGTGCGCTGCCGCTCCTTTCAGAAGCTGCACCTGGAGCTCACGGAAGGCCGGGGTTTGACGGTTGACTCAGATAAGGTGGAGCGTGTTCATCGAAAATGGAGCATTGGCACGATTTAAAAATATAGACAACTTTGATTATCCCGGNNAACTTTGAACAAAAGTCATAAATGATGGAGTTATTCAAAGTTCTCTATAATGTGTTTAGTCAGTATCCACCCTTGGCGCCAGTATGAATGTCATCATAACCTTGTCTATGGTGCTGTATGTAAGCCTGAGCGGGTAGTCCTTGTTGAACTGTATTGTTACTTTGTCAGAGAGCTTGCTGCCTTCAATCATCTTCTTCAGGTATTCTATCGAATATTTTGCCTTGGTCTTGTCAGTCGCTGTAACCTTGACCCCTTCAGAATCCCTTATCTCGATGGTTGCGGTGTTAAGGTCTCCCTCTGCCTGGAACGACAGCTTTCCCGGCTCCGCCACCAGGCTTACCGACTCGGAAGCGATTTCTGCATCAGTTATTGCCTCGTTGAGGATGATGGAGTTTGCTTCAACCGTTACGGGGAAGGATAGCTCCGGGACTTTCTGGTCCTTGTCCTCCAGGTCAATGATGGGCAGGCTGAATGTCCTTGTTGACGATGATTTCAGCTGTATTTTGAGCTTGCCAGGGTCAATTTCAACACTCAGGACGTCACTCGGGCTTGCCCTCCTGAGAATCTGCTTAAGGTTTGCAAGGTTTATTGCCACGTCAACAGGTTTCTCAACGTCGTATTCTGTAAATGCCGTTGGCAAAAGCCTGAAGATGACCATGGCCACGTTTGCCGGGTCCATTGCGACGAGTTCTATTCCATCCTTGGATATCTTCAGCTTGGCTTCATTGACAAGCTCTGAGATGATTGAAATGCTGTCTTTCAGGTATTTCGGCTCTGCAAGCGTCAGTCTCATGACAAATCCCCCTCCCCCACCAAAATGCAAATCATTCCTTTCCGAATCTATTTAAATATTTTGTGCAGTGCAAGGCTCAAGTAAGTGACGTCTTTATAGGATAGGTATCTTGAGGCGTACCTACCGACATAGGAAACCATCTCAGCAACAAGGCCTGTTTCCTCAAGCAGCTCCCTTACCGCTGCCCTGGCCGGGTTTCGCCCTTTTCAATCCTTCCGCCCGGAATCACCCAGATAGGGACAGCGCTCCTGAGCTGGAGAAGTACCTGCTTCTTGCCGTTTATTACTGCGATTGTCGCGCTTGTTGTCATGGTGACAGGATTACACGCTGCCCGTCATGGGCCATGTGAACCTGCCTTTCACCATACCCGAGCATGGTCGCCATGCGCCTCACGGCGTCTTTTGACGCCTTTGCGCCATGGGAGGGGATTATGTGCTTTGGCTTGAGAAGTTCCAGGACGTACCTGACATCCTGGCCTGAGGCGTGGCCAGACTGGTGGACGTCCTTGAATATCCTCACATTGGTCCTCCTCAGGTGGCTTTCGAGGCGTTCCCTGTTTTTCCTGTTTGTCGGAGTGGGGATTACCCGGCAGGAAAACACTATTGCATCCTGCGGACCCATGTTGAAGTTGAGCAGGCCTGAGGCGATTTTTGACAGCACTGATTTCGGCTCGCCCTGGTGGCCCGTGCAGATTATAAGGTATTTCTCTTTTCCATCCCGGTCTATCTTCCTCAGCTTCTCGCCCACCTTCGCCGAGAACCGCACAATTTCGGCCTTCCCTTTAAAGTCAACCAGGCTTATTTCCTCCGCCGCCGAAATGTACTTTGCCATGCTTCTCCCGAGGATAACGACTTTCCTTCCCATCTTTTGACCAATCTCTATGATGCTTTTCAGCCGTGCAATGTGCGAAGAGAATGTGGTTACTATGATACCCCTGCCATTGTGCCTTTGGCTCATAAGTACATCAGAGAGCATGTCCTTTGCAACCTTCTCCGAAGGTGTTTTTGCGTCAACGTCGGCATTGGTACTGTCTATGAATATTGCCAGAGTGCCTTCCTTTTCAAGCTCTGCCAGCCGCGCGTAGTTTGGCGGCTTTCCGAGAGTTGGGGTGTCATCGAGCTTGAAGTCGTTGGCGTACACAATCGCTCCTGCCGGGGTATGTATAACCACCATTGCCGTGTGCGGCGTTGAGTGGGTGATGTTTACCATTTCAAGGGTGATATTTTTTGACAGCTTCACCCTGCCGTTTGGCTCTACTACCTGCAGCTTGTTTCTCAGCCGCACATCATTGTCTTCCAGCAGGTGCCTGAGCACCTGGACGGTATAAGGCGTATTCATAATAGGCGCATCGTAATGGTGCGCAAGGTAGGGTATTGCGCCCAGGTGGTCAAGGTGCGCGTGACTGGGCACTATGGCTTTCACCATCCCCTTCCACTCGCTTATCAGCCCGTCATCGGGTATCGCCCTTGCCTTTATGAGGGCATCCCTGTTCAAACTGGAAGAGTTTTCCTCTTCCTCATCCGTCAGCTTCATGTAATTCTCAAGGTGAATCCCCATGTCACAGATGACGACTTCATCATCCACCCTGACTGCAACCATGTTCCTACCTACATCATCAAACCCAGAAACAGTGCAAATCTCAACAGTCATTTTTATTGAACAGGAACAGGCTAAAAGGGCTGCTTTTAATACTTTTCCCAAAACCGGCTCCTTTTCTTTAGTGTTGGCGACTTCTTTGCTGCCGCTTTGGCGAAGCGTTTAACAGTGCCGATAGCAGCAGTTAAATTTAAGTAGCCGCTGTGGTTCTTCATCCTCCGCCGCGCGGGGGTAGCAAAGCCTGGTCAAATGCGCAAGCTTCAGGAGCTTGTCCCTTAGTGGGTTCACGTGTTCGAATCACGTCCCCCGCATTCAACTTTCTGGGGTGCTTTGCGTTGGCCAAAATATAAAAACAAAGCTGCATTACCTCTTTTGAATGGAAGAAGGGGAAATTGAAGTGCAGCGGGCGGCATCCGGTTCAATAAGAGCTGTGAGGTTTCACGAGTTCGGCGGGCCCGAGGTGTTGAGTTACGAGGAGGCTCCCACTCCATCGCCAAAGTTTGGAGAGGCGCCGGTAATGGTCAAGGCCGCATCAATAAATCACATTGACATCTGGGTTGAGAAGGGCTCTTATTATAAGCCCGAACTACCCCACATTCCAGGGGCTGACGCAGCAGGCATTGTTGAGGAGGTAAACGCTGGCGATTCCTCGCTTGTGGGGAATAGAGTGATAGTTTACCCTGTCCTTGCTTGCTTTCACTGCCGCTTCTGCATTTAGGGCAACCACAATCTGTGCGCGAATTACAGGACGATTGGGACTCAGGTTGACGGCAACTATGCCGGGTACGTTTCGGTTCCGCTGAAGAACCTGATGCGAATGCCGGATTCCTTCAAGTTTAAGGAGGAGGCGGCGCTTCCGATGACGTTCACCACCGCTTACCACATGCTTGTTGACCGGGCAGCCACAAAACCGGAAGAGACTGTCCTTGTGCTGGGTGCCGGCTCAGGGATTGGCTCGGCTGCAATCCAGGTCGCTTCGCTGCTTGGCGCAAAGGTGATTGCAACGTCCTTGACAGAGGACAAGCTGAAGAAAGCGCAGCGCATCGGCGCTGACGTGGTGGTGAACTATTCACAGGATGGCTGGGCTGAAGATGTCCTGGCTGCCACTCACGGAAGGGGTGTTGACGTTGTCATAGAGCATATTGGCTCGGCAACTTTCGCGAAGAGCTTAAGGTGTCTTGCAAAGAACGGGCGGCTGGTGACTTGCGGGGTCACAAGCGGCTCCTATGCTACAATCAACATCAGGGAGCTATTCATGGCGCAGCGCTCCATCCTTGGCTTCGTAACAGGAACCATGAAGGATTTCATTGCAGTTACAAAGCTGCCCGGCAAGGGCAAAATCAGGCCGATACTTGACTCAGTCTATCGCCTCAAGGACGCGAGAAAAGCGCAGGAGCGCCTTTTGTCGAGGTAGGCGTTTGGCAAGATTGCACTTGTGCCTTAAGAATATACCCCTGCCATTGCCTTGCAGCCTCCGCATAGCATCACCCCGCGGTTCTGCCGGACAAGTTCAACGAATTGCTCCCTGCTTTGCGGTATGGACATGATGCAATCCATTGGATTTACCTTGTCAAATGGGTGGTCCCTGAGCCTGAGCTTTGTGTGGCCAACTATCTCATGCTCAACAAGCGCTATTGCATAAGCAACACGGACTTCCTCAGGAACCAATCCGGCAGGGATTGTTATTGCCGTTGACCCTGTTTTGTTCCCATGCTTGTCAAGAAGCGGCCATCTTGCGCCTTCGGCAACAAATCCCCTTCCAATGAGGTGGTATGGGACGTCCCCTGGCTCCCCGAATTCTGCTGCGATAACCTTGTGGTGGAAAAGCACTTCAATCACGTTCGGGTATCCCATCCTTGAGGCTTCGTCAACAAGGACTCCGAAGTAGTTAAGGCTGCCTTCCCAACTGTTGCCCTGCATGCTTCTCGAATAAGCCCCCCACAGGGCGTCATCAACCGCAGCACCTTTTGTTAACGCCCTGTTTAGCTCTGGATCCATCTTCAGCGAATATTCAATGATTCTTCCAGTATCCAAGTAAGGCCTTGCCTCATCAAGCTTTTCCATGAATAACATCTTCGCCAGGTCATCTTGCATTGAATCGTGTGACACCTGCACAAGCTCGGCTGCGTTGTTTTTGGATATCACTGAAGTAAAAAGGTTTGACCAGCCAATATCTGTCAGGGCGACTCGGTAGGCTATCTCGCTGACAATACGCCTTTCCAGCAGGCTTCCCCTGCTATCGGTAACAATCAAGACATTCTCCGGCATGGCGTTCCCTGTCAGGGCCATTGGCCCAGGGTTATCCTGGGCTTTTTAAAATTTATTTGGGCGTAACGACATTTTTTCCACAACGGCACGCATTCAATGGGGCTGCTGGGATTCGAACCCAAATTGGAACGCCCCGAACGTCCAGTGATAACCAAGTTACACTACAGCCCCGTAAATGTAAATTACATCCATGTTT
>DUGG01000061.1 GCA_013331515.1 Candidatus Woesearchaeota archaeon | reverse complement strand
AAGGGCAAGGAACATTTACTTCTGGACACGTTAGACAGTGGAACATCACTGGTCCTGCTAATAGGCGGCATCGGGGTTGTACACCGTTCTCCAGACGACTGCCTGTTAGTTACTGGCATTCATCAACTGCTGGATGATAAGAATTTCGACATTACCATTAAATTGCTCTCAAAATCAAGGCACCAAGTTGTAGCCGTCGTCAGGAACACCAGAAAGCTGCCAAGGGTAAAAGTGGAGGTGGAAAGATGATTGGCGACAGCAGGAGTTGTGAATACCAGAACTGCGAGGACGTAGCTGTTGTGCTTTACCGTAAGCGCGGGGTGTGTAATAAGCACCTAGACATGTACTGCAGAGGAGAGATAGACCTGAGAAGAGCGTTCGGAATGGTGATGCCTCTCCAGCAAGCATAATAATTCATAATTACCGATACGTTTATATAATAAATCGGTAATTATGATAACAAGGGTGTTTTTTGGCCATGAAGCTTACAAAGCCAATGCTCAAGGCGTTCAGCCTGGCAGTGCGGGGAAGCGAAACCCTGCCCGAACTGGCCAAAGCGCTTGGAAAGTCACAGAACTGGGTGTCTGAGGTAGTTTCAGAGCTTGCAGAGGAGGGCTACGTTGCGAAGGAAAGAAAAGCAGGACTGCGCCAAACCAGGCTAAAAACGAAGCTTTCCGGGACGCCGTACGCTTTGAAGCTCAAGGAGCTCCTATTCCAGTACAAGACAGTTGACTTTGCTCCAATCCTGTGCGGCATGCGGCTGGACATGCTCGCGGCTTTGTGCCTGGACTGGAAAGGCTTGACACTCGCTTCGCAGCAGTCAGGAGTGAGCCTTGCCGCAGCGCGCCTCTATGCCAAGCAGCTTTTGAACAGGGGTGTTTTGCAGAGGCAAGGTAGGCTTTACCGCGTAAACGAGAAGGCTTGGCCAGTGCTGCAGAGTTTTCTGCAAGAGCTCAGGAACTACTCCCTGCTGAACGGTGCTTTGAAGTGGAAGTACAAGGATGAGGAAATATTTGCGATTGATGATGAGAAACTGAAAAAGGGCGTCTACACGGGATTTGTCCGCTACTCTGATTTTGGAATAACAATCGGGTTGGTCAGCCAGCTTTGCCACGTGCCTGCCCGTAAGCTGTCAAAAGAGGAAATTTTTGTTCACTCCCTTTTTGAAGTTGATGATTCCAGAACCCTCTACCTGGCGCTGACCTTTTACGTAAAGAACAGGCTCGCTAGGGGAAAGGTTGAAAAGGCAGCGATGAAGTGCGATCTTTACACCAAGTTTTCGGAGTTGACGCAGTTGTTTGCTGCAAAAGAGGAAAAATTAAAAGTGGGAAGCCTTCCGGAATTTGAGCTGCAGGACTTCAGGAGAGTTGCTGCAGTGTACGGAGTGAAGAATGTTTAACGCGGAAGAGCTTAACAGCTGGATAGCAAATGTGGGCAGGCATTTGGACGAGCACTGCTCTGCTTACCTTATAGGGGGCTGTGCCATGTGCTTCAAGGGCCTCAAGCCATCAACTAAGGACATTGACATCATTATAGCCTCAAAAAAGGAGTTTGACGCCTTCGACAATGCGGTAATTAAGGCGGGCTTCAAGAGAAGCACAAACATGAAAGATGAGTTCTACCTGACAGCCTTGGCGGTGTACGAGAAAGAAGACTCCAGAATAGACGTGTTCCTGAAAGAGGTGGGAAAAATGCTCAAATTCGCAAGTGCCATGAAGCAGCGGGCAAAGTTGTACAAAAGCATAGGAAACTTGAAAGTTTACACCGCTTCAAGCGAAGACATCTTCCTCTTCAAGGCAATGACTTCGAGAGCTGCTGATATTAATGACTGTGACAGGCTGATGCGAGAAGACCTTAACTACGATGCCATCTATGAGGAGTGCATGAGCCAAAGCAACAACGAGAAGAAATGGTATTTTTGGCTTTACGAGAAGCTGTGTGCTATAGAGAATATGAACAGCATCGCAAGCCCTATCAAAAGCAGAGTTTACGCAGCTGTTAAGGAAAACTGGAAATACAGGCCTTCAGACTTCATGAGCGACATTCCAAACGTGGAAGTGCACATACCTGACAAAAAGCTTGCGGAAGAAGTGAAGCACGGTGGGAAATGAATTATTGGACCGCCTTGAGCGGATGAAGCAGGAAGAAACCGTTAAGAAGAAAAAACCAGCCTTCCACGTTCCGGAAGAGAAGCGGCTGCAATACTACTCAGGCTGGGGTAAGAAAAAGCGAGAGGTGGATGCGATGGACGAAGAAATAGGCAGGGTTAAGAAGTCAGACACGACAGACGTTGTTATCAAGGTTGATGATTACGGCGGGCAGAAAGGAGTAACCATCAGAGAATTCCTGACAAGCGAGAAGTACACGGGCTTCACAAAGCAAGGCACTAGGATTCCGGCTGAGAAGTGGGAAGAGTTTAAGTCATTGATAAATAAAGTAAAGCTTTGAAAATTAAGCGGGTATTAACTGACTTGGCTGAAGAAATACCGGCCGGAGCATGAAGGCAAGCATTTAATGAATTACTTCAGTGAAGAGTACAAGGATTTTAAGCTTGCCAGCAATGCTATTGGTGCTGCCAGTAATGCTGCGCTGTTCAGTATTGGCTCTGCGAAGGTGCCTATTAGCTCAACCTTGCTGAAATCGAGCAGGCCAAGGACTAACAGGGCTAAGGCTGGTTTGAGCAGGTCTTTTTTAAGGTTCAGAAGGCCAATGACTGCGCCAATTGCTACCAAGATAAGTCCTGCATAGGGAACTTTGGTGAAAGCTGCGCTTATGGCTACTAGCAGTCCGATTATGAGAACCCAAGGAGAGTACTTACTGTAGTTGCCCATAACATCACTCGCTTCAGCTTGCTTTGCCAATCCGAATCACCTCTCCTTTGCGCTTAAAAATGGTATGAACTTCATCGTATTTTAGTGAGAACCCCCCTTCCAGGCTGGGCTGCGCGGGGTTCTCAAGGATGGACGTCCTTGATGATTATTGTGTTAGGGCGTAAACGACCTTTAAAGCCACTACAAGGCTCGCTGATGCAAATAAGCTGGCAACGCCGGTAAACAGATGCACCACTCCTTGGGGAAAGACATTAACCGTGGCTAGTACTGAAAGCATGAATGTTGCGCTTAAAGCTAGTATGAGGAACACCAGCGCTTCTTTGTGGAATATGTTCAGCAGCCCTACAATCAGCCCTAGCACCATGACCGTGCTTACTAAAGCTCCTGGTGAAACGAAAGAGGGCAGTACTAAGTTGCCTATAATGACCAATAAAAGGCCTATAAGCAAGGCCAAGAAACCTTGTCTTTTGTCTGTAAGGTCCAACCTTGTTGGTAGGACAGGAAGCCCTGTTATTTTCTTTTTTCTAGCCATTTTTTCATCACCATCCTTTTTTAAGAATTTCAGGAATTTCAAGCAGACTGACCTTTTCATTAAGCTTTCGAAAGTCGAAACTTATTGGCTTCAGTTCTACCTGCTGCTTAAGCATTTCCGGTATGCTTAATTGAATAATGTTTTGTCTGAGATTGGAAAGCCAGCTGCGAACTGGCTTTCCGGCCTCAACACTTAAACGGGTGAACATTTTTTTTGTTTGCGTGCTTTTTGCGGGGATGCGGCGAACAATGATTTTTGGGACGCGCCTTACGATTGTTTTCACAACCGTTTTCGTGATAACTTTAGGAGCTATGCTGGCTTTCTGCTGCAAAGTTCTGATTCCCTCTTCCAGCCTTACGACGTGCGCGTTTTGTGCTTTAAGTCTTCTTTCCATGCCATCTTGTTGTTCAACGTGGCTTGTTAACTCTTCTAACCTTGCCTTGAGATTTTTGTTTTCATCTGCCAGCTTTATGTTTGCAGACGGAATTTTCCTGATTCGAGGTTTTTCTGTTATTGGCTTAGAAATCTTTTGGACTGNNTTACTATCTTTGAGCGGTCGATACCTAAGTTTCGTGCAAGTTTGAAGGTGTTTGCCGCCTTGTTTTCCTGCAGGTATTTAAGTATTTCAACTTGAACATCTGTTTCCATTTGGTTTAGCCCCAAAAGGCTTTCGCATACGCCTGGACTTCTGCGGTATGTGCTCGGATTTCTGTGCTGAAGTATCTTATTTGACTGCGGAAGTGTTTGACTTTGTCACTCATCGATTTGATTCCATCAGTCCTCAGTTTGACTGCGGCTTCGTTGATTTCGTTGCGAAAGCTTTTGTTTTCGCTTTTCTGAGCTTTGATAGCCGCTTTAAACGCGGATACTTTGGCGTTCATTGATTTGACTGCGTCACTTCGCATGCTGGCAGCGGCTTCGTGCATCTTCTTAGCTGCTTCTTTGTTGTTTTTCGCCATGTCTTTAATGCTGGTTGTTAGTTCTCGCACGCTGCTTGCCATTTTTTTTGAGTAGTTTCCCATTTTTGCCTTTTCTGCAGCTATCTTTCCCTGGAATGCCCTTACACTCTCCTTCGGCCCTGCTGCGGCCAGTGTTTGCGTACTCTTTTTTCCTTTTCCGTTAGCCATCATAATCCCTCCACGTCTTCTATGTCTTCTTCATCAGCAGTGTCTGGCTTTTCCTTTGCGTCTTCATCTTCATATGAGTCGTCAGTCATTTTCGTGCTCATCATCCTTACACGTTAGCTGCCATGGGAAAGTCTATTCTGCTGTTGCCTTTCTGCTGCTTTAGAGACCAAGCTTTTTCGCAAAAGCTTACTGCACCTATAAAAAAATAAAAAAATGCAGGCTTTTACTGGCCTGCAGGTGCTGCTATTTGAGCTTGCTCAATCTTGGTTATTTCTTCTGCGTAGTGCAGGAAGGTGTCCACAGAGGCAACTACTACCCTAGCTTCAATGGTCAGTATTTCAATGCCGACAAGATTTACTCTTGCCCAGACATCAACCACAAGGCCTTTGTCCAAAACTCTGTCTAAAACTTCTGCCAGTCCAGTTGAATCTGGTGTTCTGTTTGCCATCTAACTCCACCTCCTCTTGTCATTTGTCGTTAGAAACGTAAATTGTTTCCTCAACAACGCAAGGGGTAATTGCTTTGGGGCAGTATATTAAGGTTCTTTCTCGGCGGCAGTTTAAGAAGAAGGAACGTTTCGCGTTTCTAATTTTGTTTTTTGGTTTGTTTCGTTATTCGAGAATGTTATTTTGTTCTCGGCTTCTTGAACTTGCTGGCGTAATCCTGATAGTTCTTCTTCTTCGTGCTCACGTCATCTCTGAATTTTTGCATGAATGCTCCTATGCCTTCAAGCATTGGCTGCGCAGCTTCCTTGCTCTGCATTGGCCTTTTTTCCCCTTCTTTTGCTTCTTTCTTAATCATTCTTTTTTTCTTGCCCATTTTTGTTACCCCCGAATTTTTTGGCTATTCGAAAAAGCTTGCGAGGTGCTGCCACCCCTGCATGAGCAGCCGCTTTTTCTCACTCAACTGGCCGTTTTTTGTTTGCGAAGAAAGCTCGTAAATTGTTTCGCGACCTTTGCCTTTAGTTGCAGTGATTTTGCCACTTTTTTCCAAGTTGTATAGCATAGGGTAAAGGGTGCCTTGTGAGAGTATGGTGTGGAAGTGCTGTGCCAAGTTTTTTAGCAGCTGGTAGCCCGACTGGCTTTTTTTCTCCAAGAAGATGAGGCAGAGCAGTTCCAGATTGTCTTTAACCAGCTTTTCGAACATGGTTGCTGGCAGTGCGTATCTTTTTGGGAAAATGGTTTCTGCTGAAGGGGAAATTGCTGGTAAGGTGAATATTGAAGAGTTTTCTTGGAATAAGTAAGCTCTCTCGTGAATTGGCATTAGCCCGTTTATGGCAAGGGGGTCAAGCTGCGCTGTTTCAAACGAGTTTATGAAAGTGGTCTTCTGCTGCAGCAGGGCTTCCCCGTATTTTCTTTTCCATTTTTCAGGGGTTGGCACTTTCAATATTTTAGCTATGTCTTCGAGAAACGGGAGGAAGATGTCTGCAGTGGTGTTGTCCGTGGCTGCGGCGATTTGGCCTTTTCTTTCTCCTTCACCAATCGTTCCTCCTTTGATGTCCTGCGGANNGGGGGGGGGGGGGGGCAAAAGTTGTGTTTGCGTCTGCCCAGTCGCATATTAGGAGGAACGACTTGGCTTTTTTGTGCGCTTCAGCTGCGCACTTTTTAATGTCGGCTTTAAGCTTGTGGAGGAATTCGGCGTTTAGCTTGTCAAAATAAATGTTTCGGGTTTCGAAACTGGTATCAAGAGGGTTATGTTTTGCAGCGACGTACAGATTTATTGCGCCGTTGTTGGAAAAGTGCCGCAAAAATTGGTGATAGAGCTGCTTATGCAGTTGCGTGTTGTTTTGAAGTATAAGGAAGTTTTGGCCGTATTCAAAACTGTCAAACAGAACATTTCCGCTCAAGCCGTAAGAAATCTTACTGCTTGGAATAAAGGACACCC
>DUGG01000041.1 GCA_013331515.1 Candidatus Woesearchaeota archaeon | reverse complement strand
TCTCCATATATCCGCCCGAGTTCTGGGAAGAGCGATTGCAGGGCGAATGAGTGTTCTCTTCTCGGAATAATTGGTTTTTGAAGCAAGATGGAACAAGAGCCGCAGTTCAAGTACATTGTCAGAATAGCCAACACAGATGTTGATGGCAACAGGAAGGTAGCTGATGCCATAAGAAAAATCAGGGGGATAGGATTTTCAATGGCAAGGGCCATCTGTGGCACGGCACGGATAGACGCAAACAAGAAAGCAGGCAACCTGCTGCCCGAGGAAGTTGTGAAGATGGATGCGGCCATATCAGGAGTGGCGAGAAACCTGCCCAAATGGATGCTGAACAGGCGCAAAGACCTTGAAGACGGGACAGACAAGCACGTCATAGGCACTGCCCTCACGATAGCACAGGAAGGCGACATACGCCTGATGAAGCAAATCAGGAGCTACAAGGGCGTCAGGCACTCAATGGGTGCGCCTGTAAGGGGCCAAAGAACGAGGTCAAACTTCAGAAGAAACAAGGGGAAGGTAGTCGGGGTCGTAAAGAAGAAAGATGCAGCCCCCCCCGCGAAAGAGGAAAAGAAAGAGAAGAAGTAAACCGGAAAAATGGGAGACACACGGAGATTCAAAAAGGCATTTGCAAAGCCGTTCAAGCCATGGGACGACGGCAGGATAACCGAAGAGAAGGGCCTGCTGCGGGAGTACGGCCTGAAAAACAAGAAAGAAATCTGGTCTTCAACCACCATGCTCAGAAAGTTCAAGGCACAGGCAAAAAAACTCATAGTGGCGAAAGGAGCGCAGGCAGACAAGGAAAGAGCGCTGTTCCTTGCTAAACTATCCGGACTTGGGCTTGCCAGCCAAAATTCCAGCTTGGATGAGATTCTGGGACTCAATATTAACAACCTTCTGAACAGAAGGCTGCAGACGCTTGTGCACGACAAGAAAATGGCGAGGACAATCAAGCAGGCAAGACAGTTCATAGTTCAGGAGCACATACTTGTAAACGGCAAGAAGATTGCAGTACCTTCCTACCTTGTCAGGAAGAATGAAGAGGATACCATAACATTCAGCCCTGAATCTGCGCTGTCAAGCGAAATTCACCCCGAAAGGGTGCAAAAGCAGCAGGTTGTTCCTGAAGAGCCAAAGGAAGCTGATGCAGCGGCAGAACCTGCAAAAAATGCAGAGGCATAAGGCAAAATGGAGAGAGAAAAAACACGTTGGGGAATCGCGCACATATTCAGTTCTTACAACAACACAATAATACACATTACTGACATAACCGGCACGGAAACCCTAGGGAAGGCGACTGGCGGGATGGTGGTCAAGGCAGACCGTCTTGAAGGCTCCCCAACGGCGGCAATGGCCGCAGCCAAAAGGGCCGCCGAACAGGCAATTGACAAGGGTATAACGGGCATACATGTAAAAATAAAGGCGCCTGGAGGCCACAACGGTCCCAACACGCCTGGCCCTGGAGCACAGGCCGCGGTAAGAGCCCTTTCAAGAATGGGGCTCAGGATAGGCACGATAGAAGATGTAACACCACTGCCCCACGACAGCTGCAGGAAGAAAGGCGGCAAAAGGGGAAGGCGGGTTTAAGGAGCAGGTGAACCAAAGTGGTTGAGATTGAAATTGTAAAGGCAGACAAGAAAAATAACAAGCTCGTGCTTGAAATCAAGAAAGGCAATGCCGCCTTCGTAAACTCATTAAGACGTGTCATAATGGAAAGCGTGCCAACAATTGCCGTGGAAGACGTTGAAATAAGGAAGAACAGCTCGGCACTGTATGATGAGGTAATCGCGCATCGGCTTGGGCTGCTTCCCCTGACCACAGACATAGAATCATACAACCTACCGTCCAAATGCAAGTGCAACGGTGAAGGATGCGCCAGTTGCCAGGTAAAACTCACGCTGGAAGCTGAAGGACCCGGAATAATAACCGCGGCAGAGCTCAAGTCAAAAGACCCCAAGGTGAAGCCGGTATACCCTGAAACACCAATAGTAAAGCTCCTGAAAGGCCAGAAAATAGAACTTGAAGCAACGGCAATCCTTGGAACTGGAAAGGAGCATACAAAATGGTGCCCCGCTCACGTCTGGCACAGGCACAAGCAAACAGCCAGGATAGGTAACGTAAAAGAGCCGCAGAGGGTAATAGATGCCTGTCCCCAGGGGGTGTTTGAACTGAAGAACGGCAAGCTCTCAGTGAACGAGGAAAAACTCCAATCCACAGACCTGGCAGGGCTTGCTGAAGAGGCAAGCGGCGGGGAGGTAAAGATTGAAAACACCGATAATTTCATAATGTTCATAGAAAGCTTCGGCCAGCTTGACTGCAAGGAGATACTGGAGCAGGCAGCAAAAGCACTTGACAGAGACCTTGAAGAGTTTGAAAAGCTGCTGAAGGAGGCAAAGGAGTAAAAAAGCCATCACGCTCGCGGGGGTGGCAGAGCCTGGTCAAATGCGCTACCTTGAGGTGACCCTTTTGGAAAAAGGTTCAATCCAAAAACGCAAACGGGTAGTCCCTTAGTGGGTGCGCGNNTTCGAATCACGTCCCCCGCATTTTTCAAAATAAAAGAATCAAATGAAAATGGCAACACTGGAACTGGGCATTGACAGCTTATTTTTGGGAAGCAGGACTTTTACTGACAAAGACATAGGAGAAAGAACTGCCGTAATTGAAACAGCCGCGGAACTTATACAAAGAGCAGGAATAAATGAAATGCCAAAAAGGCTGAGAGGGGGGATAGGGATACCTTACGCCAAAGGGGAAATCATAGTTACTGCCACTGCACCATATGGCAACAAGCCAGGAGCAGGCGTTACGATAAGCTTGCAATACGTGGGGCCGCAAGGCACGCCAGAAAATGCGAGGCGTAGGCTAAACCACACCATTGCAAAAATGGGGTTCACAGGAGCGGCAAGGCAACCAGTGCCAGAAGCCGCATTTTATATGATGGGCTAAATGAGAACCGGACCAACCAACGCAAACCTCAGGAGCATCATAATTGAACTGAGAAGAAAGGCGTATGCAGATGATGTGCCGCTATTCGCGAGAATAGCCGAGTTCCTTGAAAAGCCAACACGGCAAAGAAGGCAGGTAAACCTGTCAAAGATAAACAGGTATGCAAGGAAAGGCGAGCTTGTGGTTGTCCCAGGAAAGGTCCTGGCTTCTGGGGATTTGAGCCAGAACGTCACGATAGCAGCGTGGAAGTTCTCACAGGAAGCCCTCAACAAAATCACAAAGGCGAAATCAAAAGCAATAACCATCAACGATCTCATGAAAAACGGCGTGAAAGACGCCATGGTGAGGATAATAGGGTGAAGACATGCTAATCGACGCTACAAATCTGGTACTCGGAAGGATGGCAACCATAGCGGCAAAGCACGCCCTAAACGGGGAGAGCGTCACGATAATAAACTGCGAAAAAGCCGTAGTCACGGGAAGCAAGGAGAGCACCATGGGCAATTACTCACAAAAGTTCGAACTTGGCCAGGTTAACCAGGGCCCTTACTTCCCAAGAAGGCCTGACATGCTTGTCAGGAGAGCAGTAAGGGGAATGCTCCCAAGAAAGAAACCAAGGGGACGGGCTGCCCTTGGAAGGGTAATGTGCTTTATCGGAACGCCAGAGCAGGAAAACAAGGAGGAAGCCACGAGCCTGCCCGAAGTAGGAGTGCAAAGGATAAAAAGGGCGCAGTACATAACCGTAAACGAGCTGTGCAGGCACCTGGGATACAAGTTGGAGCCAAAATGACAACAAACAAAATCATAATTGTTTCGGGAAAAAGAAAAAGCGCGATAGCAAGGGCAGTGGTAAGGGCCGGGACAGGGATAGTCATGGTCAACAACACCCTGCTTGACCAGTGCTCGCCCAAAATAGCAATGATGCTGCTGCAGGAGCCGCTGCTTCTGGCTGGCGAAGGCGCCACAAAGGTTGACATAGAAATTGATACAAGAGGAGGAGGTATCATGGGCCAGGCAGAGGCGGCTAGGCTGGCAATGGCCAAAGGCCTCGTTGCATTCCTCAGGGACAAGAAGCTTGAAAAGGCCTTCCTTGAGTACGACAGGCACATGCTTGTTGCAGACGTAAGAAGAAAAGAAGTAAGGAAGCCGAACAGGCACGGAAAGGCAAGAGCAGCCGTACAAAAATCATATAGGTGATGCTAAAATGATGATACCTGTCAGATGCTTCGCATGCGGAAAGCCAGTAGCCCACCTTTGGGAGCAATACAAAGAGATGGTTGCCAAAGGAGAGGACCGCAAGAAAGCGCTTGACCAGCTCGGCTTGGAAAGATACTGCTGCAG
>DUGG01000094.1 GCA_013331515.1 Candidatus Woesearchaeota archaeon | reverse complement strand
ATTAACAATCTGCCTATTCTTCCATTGCCATCGCCAAAAGGATGGATTTTTTCAAACCTGTAATGAGCTACGGCGGCAAGCTCAACAGGATGCAGTCTGGAAGTGTTTGTGAAGGCCACAAATCCGTCCATAAGCTTACTGACATCCTGCCAGTCCGGAGCCCTATAGCCGCCAACCCTGACGGAATAATCGCGGTAATTGCCCGCTATATCCGGCTTTGTTTCCCCAAATATTTTTTTATGCCAGCTAAGCAGGAGCTCGTTTGAAATCTTCTCTTTCTTTCTTAACATTGCTAAGAAAACATTGGCATGAGCTTCTGTTTCCATGACATCGGCCAAGGGCTTGTTGGGCGCAACCTTGTCCTCTATGATTTCCCTCGTCTCTTCCAGCGTTATGGTCGAGCCTTCGATTGCGTTGGTGTTATAAGTGAATGCTATGGCAATCTGCTGTTTCGCCTTCTCCCTGATTGATTCGGGATAAGCTCCCCATTCCTTCCGGAATCCTTCTTTGATTGCCTCAAGCTTTTCGTGCAGCCTTCTCCGGCTTTCAAGCTCAAGCCCCGCCCTGATTTCATCAATATTCTTTGGAATTGACTTGCCAAGGTAAGCTTCCCTTGTTATCACTCTGTTTCCCTCCCTAAAAGAGTGCTGCAGGTAGAAGTATTCCGCCCCGCCCTTGACGCGCTTAATCACCCTCATAAAAAGAGTTACCATTACAAACTATATAAATATTGGCTTTTTGGCCTATTTGTAATGGTAAGGCCAATTTCTGATGCGGTATAAGCTTATAATGCAGGCAAAGCCACCTTTTCAGGTACTGTCCGGTCTGAAACAACGGATGGCACGGACTAAACAGGCAATCGCAAACTTTAAATATGCGCCCCGCAGGCGTCAGAAAAGGCAAAATGACGATAGCCGGATTCGCATTCATCAGGATGCTTGCTGAAAAGAAGACCGCTGCCAAGGGCAGCATCACCATAAACAGCAACATCTCGCTTGCTTCTGCCGAAGAGATAGATTTTGTCATGGGAGACGTGAGGCAGAAGGGAATCAAGGTCGTTTTTGAATACAGGAATATTTTTGACCCGGACATCGGGACCCTGATTATAGGAGGGGAGATACTTTACCTTTCCGACCAGAAGAAGCACGGCGAGCTTATGAAGCGCTGGGAGAAGAAGAAGGGATTCACCGATGAAGTGACCGCCGAGCTTTATGACCTCGTTTCAGTAAGGTGCAGCGTTCAGGCAGTTAACTTGTCAAGCATAGTCGGCCTTCCCCCGCCGATACCAATCCCACGATTTTCCGCCGGCAAGCCAAAGCAGCAGCCGGACAAGGGCGGGAAGTGACAGTTCTTCCAGTTTTTTGCGGGCAACGCAGCGAAAAGTTGATAAATCAAATTTAGCTACTCGCATAATCAGATGAAAGATGCCTGAAATAGAGCTCAAGCTAAAGGTAGCAGAAGCGGTCCAGGACGACGTCAACAAGGGAATAGTCCGGATAGACACTGCAATGATGCACGAGATAGCCGTAAGGCCGGGTGACATCGTTGAGATAGAGGGGGGAATTGTGACTGTCGGGATAGCGGACAGGGCATACCCCGGCGACATCGGGCTTGGCATCATAAGGATGGATGGCATCGTAAGAAGGAATGCGCGCTCAGGCATAGGCGAGACGGTAAAGATAAGAAAGGCCGATGTCAAGGGAGCCAAGAAAGTCATAATAGCTCCGGCCCGAAAGGGCGTGATGATACGGGCATCTTCTGAAATCTTCAAGCAGGGACTCCTCGGGAGGGCTGTCGTGAAGGGAGACATAGTCGCTCTTGGCGGGACAACCCGCAGGAGAACAACATTCGTTCACAGCCCGTTTGAGGAAATATTCAAGATGCTCGACGAATTTGACGAGGACGTAATGAGCCTGGGATTCTCGGACATAAAGTTCGTAGTCGTAGACACACTCCCGAAAGGAGCCGTGATAATAACCGACCTCACTGAGGTCATGTTCAACCCTGAAGCGGCCGAGATGCTGGAGGAGCCCAGGCTGGACATAACATACGAAGACATAGGCGGTCTTTCCGAGGAGATAAAGAAGGTCAGGGAGATGGTGGAATTGCCATTGAAGCACCCCGAGATTTTTGAGCGCCTTGGCATAGACGCGCCGAAAGGCGTGCTTCTGCACGGTCCCCCCGGTACAGGAAAGACACTGGTAGCCAAAGCTGTTGCAAACGAGACGAACGCATACTTCACGCACATAAACGGGCCGGAAATCATGAGTAAATTTTATGGCCAGTCATTGCCTCCAGATGAAAAGGTAACTGTGGTTTACAATGGCAAGCTTAGGAGGCTGTCCATTGGAGAAATCGTTGATAATGGCATGGCTGACGTCAAAGTTGTATGTTTTGATGAAAATGGCAAAGTTAGCATTAACAAAGTAACTGGGCTGATAAAGCACCCGCTGCAGTCAAAAATATTGAAGGTTAAAACCAGAAGCGGAAGAGAGGTAAAGGTAACTGATTACCACTCCCTTTTTACGTTGACAAAAGAAGGCATACAAAGCGTTAAAACCTCCGAGTTGAAAATCGGCGAGTCTTTCGTTGCAGTTCCTAAGAAGCTTCCTCTATCGCCCTCGCCTATTTACAGGATTAACCTGCTTAATGAGATGCGGCAGAACGATTACGGCCTCAGGGTGAGGAATGTGCAGCAGCAGGTAAGGCAAGCTATCAGTGGCCTTGGCCATGAGAGCGTTGCTTCAATTCTTGGAGTTAGCAACAAATATCTTTATGATATCATTGGGAAAAATGTTGGCATACGTGCAAAGGCATTCCTGGCACTGATGGCTGCTGCTGGGATAAAAGTCAGCACGGATTTTGTCCAGCTCTTCACTAAAGGCAAGTCCATACCTTCAGAGCTCATACTCTCGGAAGATTTCTGCACCTTTCTCGGCATCTGGATGGCAGAAGGCTCTTACTTTGCTGGCGGTGTAAGAATTTCGATTCACAGGAAGGAAGAAAAAGTCATGACAGACTTGTGCGCCAAGCTATTTGGAAACCTCACAATTTACAGAAAGCCGGAATCACAAGGAAGCGACATCTTGGTATGTTCAACAGCGCTTAAAATTATGATGAAGGACATTCTTGGTTTTAAGAGCGGCGCAAGAAAAAAAGAAGTCCCTGACACGGTTTACAATCTGCCAAAAGCGCAGTTGGCAGCGTTTCTCAGGGGCTTCACAACCGGCGACGGCTCTCTAAACACAAAAACACCCGCGCCAATGGTGGAAATAGACACGGAAAGTCCAAAGCTTGCTGACGATTTGGCTTATCTTTTCCTGATGTTTGGCATAGTGGTAAAGATTTACAGCCGCAAAAACAGGCCACAAAAGAGGTTATGCTTCGTTGATACGGAAAACCTCGACCTTTTCAGGGAAATAGGCTTTTTAGACTCCGAGCGCAACTCAAAAATATTTGCATACCTGAATGGCAGGCAGATTTCCAGAAGGGACAAAATGCCACTAAGCGCGTTAGATGAGGCCACAGAGTCAAATAGCAAAATCAGAAGCTGGAAAGGATTGCATTCAATAGGGGCTGATGTAGTGCAAAAAATGGCATCGCCCCAACTTAAGGCAACTATTGCATCTGACATATACTGGGACAGGGTAGTGGAAATCACAGAGACGCAGGAAAAACCAGAATATGTTTATGACCTTTCTGTTGAGCCATCGCAAAATTTCATAGCAGGCTTTGGCGGAGTTTTTGCACATAATAGCGAACAAAATCTTCGCAAGAAGTTCGAGGAAGCTGAAAAGAACGCGCCATCAATCGTCTTCATAGACGAGATAGACGCCATAGCCAGCAAGCGTGAAGAGGTCCACGGGGAGGTTGAGCGTAGGGTGGTTGCCCAGATGCTTGCCCTGATGGACGGGTTGAAGGACAGGGGCAGGGTGGTCGTGATAGCAGCAACGAACGTGCCAAACCTGCTTGACCCGGCATTAAGAAGGCCAGGACGCTTTGACCGGGAGATAGAGATAGGCGTTCCAAGCAAGGAAGGCCGCCTTGACATACTGAAGATACACACAAGAAACATGCCGCTTGCAAAGAGCGTCAACCTCAAGGAGACTGCCGCCATAACGCACGGGTTCGTTGGGGCAGACCTTGCAATGCTGTGCAAGGAGGCAGCCATGGTCGTCCTCAGGAGGGTGCTGCCAGACCTTAAGTTTGATGAGGAAGAGCCGATACCAAAGGAAATACTTGAGCAGCTCATGGTCTCAAGGAAGGACTTCCTGGAGGCGCTGAAAGTCGTCAGGCCATCAGCCATGCGCGAAGTGCTTGTGGAAGTGCCAAGCGTGAAATGGAGGGACATTGGCGGGCTTGAGGAAGTGAAGCAGCAGCTGATAGAGGCTGTGGAGTGGCCAATCAAGAATCCGGACGCCTTCAAGAGGCTCGGAGTAAGGCCTCCTAAAGGCATCATGCTATACGGCGCTCCTGGAACCGGCAAGACGCTGCTTGCAAAAGCCATCGCGACCGAATCAGAGGCGAACTTCATACTGGTAAAAGGCCCGGAGTTGCTGTCCAAGTGGGTGGGAGAGTCTGAAAAAGCAGTCAGGGAGATATTCAAGAAGGC
>DUGG01000101.1 GCA_013331515.1 Candidatus Woesearchaeota archaeon | reverse complement strand
ATTAAGGAAGTGAAATTCTACAGAAGCGGCGCTAATGCGGTGACTTATGCCGAAATTGACGTTTATGATGCCAACAGGCGCGGAAAGAATTCCAACGCAGACCCTGACTGGAACACGCCGCTCACGTTTAGGGACGGAGCGAAGAGGAAGGCAATCGGGATAAAGGTTGAAAGCGACTGCGTGCTGTTTAAATCCAGTGAGCGCATTTCAGTCCAGGATACATCCGCTACATCCAACAATGACGATGGCCAGGCGTCCGGTTCCGGCAGCGATGGAGACTCTAACGGGCAGTCCACTGGCAGCACAACAACCACGACCAACACGGAAGTAAATGACAGGGCGCGGTCAAGGGTGACAGCTGACGAAGAGGATGATTCGGGGGATGTTGTTTCATCTGCATCATCAGGCACGGAAGGAAGCACCAACAGCAACCTGGCAGTCAATGTGCAGCAGTCCCCGGTTCCAGGCTACAATCTCCTGCCCGGCTGGAACATGGTTTCCATAAGCGAGAGCATGATTGGCAAGCGGCTAGATGAGCTGGGCGACTGCGATATCCAGGTTAGCTGGGTGATGGTTGACGGCATGTATGTGCAGATTGGAACAGACGCTTACCCTGCGCAGCCAGCAGCCATCCAGGGCGCATATGCAGGCAGGGCCATGTGGACTCTTGTGCCAGGAGCATGCACCATATCAGGAGAGATTGCTGCTCCATCTCAGCGGCTTGAGGCAGGCTGGAACCTTCTGGCTGTAACACCAGGCATGTCCAGGAAAAACATCGTTGAGGCAGCCAGCACTGGCGGCTGCAAGGTTAACGAAATTGGATGGGTTTACAGGCCGATAGGCATGTCCGATGATGATGAAGCGGCTGACTTGCAATGGCACAGGATAGGAGGCAGGGCTGAAACACTCGGTGATGACTTTGTTGGAAGGGGCGTTTTCGTCTGGAGCGACAACAAGTGCTTCTTTGACAGGAAAACGGCAGACATTACCGCCACAGTTGTTCCTGTCTCAAGGTCGCTAAGCCCTGGTGAGGGCTACGAGCAGGAAGTCATCGTTCGGAACATTGGGGAAGCTGCCGCGCCATCTGCGCTCATCTCAGCTTATGTCTTTAAGGGAGGCACGCTTGTCTCTGGTGCTACAATCCGCGAAATGCCGGCGTTGGCTGCCGGGGAGTCTGCAAGCGTGACATTCAGGATAGCAGCGCCTGCTGAGGAAGGCCAATATGCGCTTGTTGTAGACGCTGACTCAGAGAATGCCATATTGGAACTGGAGGAGGACAACAGGGCAACAGGCACCGTAAGTGTTGCTGTGAAGCGCCCGGATTTGTCTGTGGAGGTTTTTCCTGTATCATACTTTTACCAGCCAGGCGATTCTTACACTGTATCCGCCATTGTGAAGAACACGGGGGATGCGAATGCTGGCCTGATTGGGATAGAATCCTTTTTGGTTTCCGGCTCGCTTCTTTACGAGGATGATTGGAAAAAGGCAGTTGACCTTGGTTACCATTGGCTTGAAGGAATTGCCCCGGGAAGGACGGCAACGGTTAATTTCCCTATGGCGGAAGTGCCTGCTTCAGGGCGGTATGACATTATCATTAGGGCCGACTCCCAAAATGTCATAGCCGAATCCAACGAGGACAACAACGAAGGCGAGGGATGGTTCCAGACTGCAGTCCTGGTACCGCCGAACTTTCAGGTGAAGGACATCTCCGGACTTGCCAGCAGGCTTATCAGTAACACCGACTCTTCCACCAGCACAGTTGATGTGACCATAGTGAACAGGGGCGGGCTAGTTGCCGAAGGTTCTGTCTTGGTTGTGGGTGGAAGCGTGCTTGCAACCGGTGAGATGCAATTGGCTAAGTATCTCTGCAAGGGCAGGGCATCCTACTCCAGGAGCATTGCGAACGGGCAGGAAGCAAAACTGACCATAACAATGAACGAAAACTATCCTGGCATGAAGGGCTGCACGCTTGACGCAGGTAAGGAATACCAGGTTTCCGTCACAGTTGACCCGGACAGTGCCGTTGCAGAATCTGAGGAGCGGGACAACCAAATGAGTGTAACGCTCAAGGCCGCTTAAGACTGCACAAGCTTTTTTAACCGCCTGCCTCTCCCATGCAGGCATGGCACTCACCAGGAAGTCGGTTGCGGCATTTGTGCGTTCTAACTTAAGGAAGGCAGCTCTGGCCGTCCTTGCCTTGGTTGCCTTTTCGTTGCTGTTTGGCGTACCTCTCAAGGCAGTGATCATTGTGGTGCTTCTTGCAGTTGCCGCGTCTTTTTCCACTTTTTACTTCAACTACGTCTCCGCACCTGTAAATTTTGAGCTTGTTAAGCTTGGCACCATACTCGCATCTTCTGTGTACGGCTTCCTGCCCGGCCTTGCAGTTGGGATTGCCTCAACCTTTTTCGGCAAGGTGCTTNNAGGTGCTTATTGGCAGGATTGACGAAAAGCTTCCCATCTCAATGGCCGCCATTTCTGCGGTTGCGCTGGCCGCCACCGTTTTCTCCAATGTGGACATCACCCAACTGGGCATTGCCCTTGCGCTGGCCTACAACGCGGCAATGTTCACCCTAAGCATCCTGATGGGTGGGGGATTGGCGTGGAACCTGCCTTATGAGGTGACAGGATTTATTTTTAACGCCTTGTTGTTCGCCAATGTGGCCCCTTTGCTGAAGCAGCTTATGTAGTTAAAAAAGAATTGATGGCCAAAACATCAGCCCATGTACCCTGCCTGCTCGCCTTCCTCTGTTTCCTTCTCCCATGACTCGCTGAGCCGCCTCGTGAACTCTGCAATTTTTGGCTTCAGTGTTTTCCACTCTGTGAGGAACAGCTTGAGGAATGCAGCGTCAAGCTTCTCTTCGTTGAGCACTGACAGCTCTGCCGCTTTCCGGTCAGAAACCATGAGGCGCTTGTACAACTCGAAGAGCTTGCTTTTTTCCTCCTCGCTGAAAACCCTGCTCTCGTACAGGTCAACCAGGTTAGTGTCTGGTTGCAGCACGCGCTCAAGGAGGCACGCCGAATCGCTGATTTTCTCTGCAATCCTCTTTCTTATTTCCCTCAGAAGGAATCCTCCGGCCTCTACCGACTCTATTTCGAGCTCAGAATCCACGTCGCCAAACTGAGGCAGCCCGTATTTTTTCCTCAACGCTTCATAGCGCGTCCTTATTTTAGCCTTCATAATCGATGAAAACTTGCTGATTGTTTAAAAAACTTGTGAAGAAAAAAGAAGAAAGACGGCTCACGCCCTGAGCCGCACTCTTTCTGCCAGCAGCACTATGCCTATGCCGAGCAGCAGCGTCTTGACAACAGGCATCATGCCGTTCATGACGTCAATGACAGGGTTGATGACATTGATGTAAGTGCTCAGGTAAGGCATTCCCATGGCAACTATCCTACCGATTATGCCCTGCGCGGCTGCAAGATAAACAGTTATCGAAAGGAGGTAGACAAGCGCCTCTGCGGTTTTGGGGTAGCGCAGCACCTCTGCAGCTATCACCTTTACCTTCGGCAGGACATATTCAACTGCAATGTAGGCGCCCACTGCGTAGGCAACAGCGCCAAGTAAATTCATTGCTATCGTGTCAAAACCTGGCATATGTCAACTCACCTCTCTTTTCGGCCATCAGGCCGTTTCACTCTCACCGCTTTCCCTCTTTAAAAAACTTTCGCCTCAGCGTCTCATATTCTTCCTTTCCCACGCGTCAAATTCCTCTGCGGTCACAATGCCCCTGCCGCTCTTTCCGCTGAAGCTGAAGGAAAATCCCTTTCTGCCGCGGATGGCGAATCCTGCTGCTAGGCCAACTGCCAGTCCTGCCAGGTGGCCTGCGTTTGCAACCCCGCTTGGCACCACGAATCCCAGGAGGTCTGCTGCCGCCCAGGCAATAACTGCAAGGTACATTGGCATTGGCACATAGTATGCCCAAACGGTAAGTTTTGGCATCAGGACAGCAGTTGCCCCAAGCACGCCGAAGATGGCACCTGACGCCCCCAGCACAGAATGGTAGAAGAACGTGCTCGCCACGCTTGACAGCAGCCCTGCCGTAAAGAACACCAGAAGGAAGCGGTTTGTGCCAATGCGCTGCTCAAGTATGCTGCCAAACATTGCAAGTCCCAGGGCGTTGTAGAGCAAATGTACTACGCTGCCATGCAGGAATATTGCTGTCAGCAGCGTCCACGGCCTTTGCCAGGCCTCTGCCGATACGAGCACAAGCCAGCCGGTAAGTGAAGGGTTCGCAGTCTGCAGCGCGAAAACAAGGGCTATTGCGGCTGTAAGCCAGATGCTGGCGTTCCTCATTCTCATGGCTGCTCACTCCCTCCAGCATAGGCCGTTGGTACGAAGTCCCTCTTCTGGACATCCTTTAACGTGTGTTTCCTGTACCAGCTTGTGGCTCTTTTCTTTAAGTCATCAAACCACACCCAGGTCACTATCCTGTTTTCCATGCTTATTCCGAGAAGGTTGCACGCCCACTCGTAAAGCTGGATGAATGCCCTGTACTTGTATTGCTGCATTATCTCTTTCGCTTTGAGATAGACTGCGTCCGGCAGCTGTGAGATGTAGAACGCCTTGAAGCGGCTCATTGCATCGTTGAGCCACTGGAGCCCAACGACCTGTCCTACAGGCAGTTGTATGCTGATTTGCGCGCCGTAGCCCTCTTTCTTCGCTACCGCCAGCGCTATGGTTTGCGCCATCAGCCTGCCGACATAGTAGGTTGACTGGTGCGAGGCGCTGTCAAGGTTCTTCTCGAAGAATTCAGTTGCCTCGCTCATCTTCTTCCTGGTTATCAGCTCCTCAACCTGCATCCTGAAATTCCTGATCCATTCCATGTGCACGTCAATTCTCTGCATGTCCCTTTTGTCGGCAAACTCATGGACACCCTCCACGCGGAGGTTTTCAGAAACAAGGTAGAGGAAGAACAGGGAATAATTGCGGTGCATTCTCATCAGGGGAGCTATCCTGCTTTTGGCGTAGTCCTCCAGGCGATAGAGCTGGTTTACCCATTCCCTGCAATGACCAAGCTCATGCTGCATGAACTTGTAAAGAAGCTTGTAGTCAATCCTTTGCGTTGCAATCCACGGCAGCACTATCGTGTTAAGCAGCCAGAACCCGTTAAACTCCAGGTAGGCGTGGTCTGTGTCTGAGATGTCTTCAATGTTGGCTGCGTAATAGCTCCGGTCAGGCACCCTTATCACCTTTATCTGGATTTCAAACACGCTGCCTGTTGATGTCACCAGGGTGGGGTCATCCCTTAATACCTCATACGTTGCCCTCACCAGGAAACGCCGGACAGCATCCCTGAAGTACTCATAAGGTATTCCCGGGAACCTTTTCCCTGCCTGGGCTATCCCGTTATAGAACTTCAGGTCAAAAAAATTTGGGTCGCCGTTTTTGTATCTGTGCCTGTGGTATCTGACAAGCTTCCGGTAATCGTTCCGGAGATGCTTTCGCCAGTAGTTCTTGAAAAGAAAAACAATCACAACCTTCTTCCCGCTTATTTCAAACCCGTCCCTCAGCGCCTCATAGTCAGTTCCTGGCATCCGTGATGGATTTCGCGGCCGGGAATTTAAGCTTTTCTAGTACATGAACGTATGTTCTTATGCCAACGAAAATGAAAATCCCAACCGCAGCAGAGTTGCGGGGTATTGTTTATGAGTGTCGGGATTTGTCAAGAACCACAGATCAGAGACCGGTGCAATTTCGCACATGGCGGAATGCACAATCCTATCTGTAGGATTTGTGGCATGAACAGNNTCTTCCTCTCCTATATGCAACGGAACTTACTATTGGCCTACAATTATTAAGCTCCGTCGCTATAATGAAGCTGGTGTGCGAACCCGTTGGTGAGAACACCAGCGGAATGCACGCATTTAAGCCTCAAACGGGAAAATTATGTCACAGCAGAGCTGTGGGGTATGAAACCCATTTGAGCAATGCAAAACGAATGACGCACACAACGCTTAAATAGCAAGGATGAATACCAGCACGCCATGAGACAGGAGAATTTTAATGTTTTGATAAGCACCAGAAGGCCGCGTTCACTGGATGAAATGGTTGGGATTGAGGAAGCGAACTTTGCAGGCTCCCCGCTATTTCAAGGGAGGGACCAGCTTGTGCCATTGGCATTCAATCCAAAATACGTATTTGCCGCCGCATACCTGCCTGGCTGGAAACTGGTTGGCTACTGCTCAGGCACTGCCCTTGAGAAATATCTTGACGAGGAGCTTCCCCTGGTAGCCGAAACATCCCCCAAGGGCTTTTCACACAGCGCATCTGTTTACGTTGAGTCAATTGAATGCTCCCCGGAATTCCACAACAGGGGAGTGGGGACAAGTCTGCTTAACCGCTTTGCCACTGAAGCAACAAAGATGGGCTTTACGCATATAGCCGGCCACTTCCGCGAAGGCGCATCGCACAGGGTGGCTGTGAAGGTTCTAAAAGGGATTCTTGTTGACATTCCCGTAATTAACTATGGGGATACCGGAGAAAAATACCATTATCTGATTGCAACGATAGGCAAGCCTCTACCGGGACTTGCACCCGGGACCTCCTGATTACAAGTCAGGCGCACTGGCTACTGTGCTATAGAGGCGTAACTGATGGGCGGTTCTGTATCTTTATAAAATTTATTGCAGTGACGTCGTAAGCTGCGTGGCCACGAAGAGGATGTACAACAGAATCAAGAGGACGCCCTGGTTTCTTGTGAATATCTTTCCCGGCTTCAGGAAGTAAATCGTTGACGAAACGGTCAATGCGGAGAATGTTGCAAGGGTGACTATGCTTATGCCTACTATCGTTATGGGATTGATGAGCGCTGTGATGCCGACCAGCAGCGTGGCGTCAATTATGACAGTGCCAAAAACGTCACCCAGCGCAAGGCCGTCAATGTGCCTCTTGACCGCAGCCAGTGAGAACATCAACTCTGGCAGGGTCGTCACTGCCCCTATGAATACAACCCCTATCAGTGCAAGGGGCATGTTGAACCCTGAAGCAAGGCCTTCTGCAAACCTGACAACCAAGTTTGCGGCAGCAAGGACTGCCGCGCTGCTTACGGCGAAAAGGGCAAGGTTCTTTGCAACCTGAGTTCGCGGATGGCCGGACAGCTTTTGCAGCACGTTGTCTTCCCTTAGCATGTTGAATATGAACGTCGAGCACGCAAGTATGAGCATTAAGCCCTCTGTTCTGGTTATCTTTCCGTCAATAGCTAACAGCACCGGCAGCATTACCAAGCCCACAAGCCAGAATTCATGCGCAAATTCCTTGCTGCGAATCTGTATTTTTCCTGCGGCAACCGCTATTAGCCCTATCACCAAGCTTAGGTCGGCAATGTTCCCGCCCAGGAGGGTCCCAAGGCCGAGTGATGGCTCCCCTTTTATGGCAGAAACTACCGAGACGAACATTTCCGGGAAGGAGGAAACGACCCCGACAAGCAGAAAGCCGGTAAGGAAGACGCTTATTTTGTCGGCTTTTGCTATGTTTGAGATGTATTTCACGGCGTAGCTTCCTGCCCGCACCATTATGACAGCGGATACTACAAAGCCTATGATGTCAAATAACAGCATCAGCACTCCTCTTTTTGCATGCTTATTTTGCCATGGATTTAAGCTTTTCCACGATTTTCTGCCCTGGCGCCTTTCCTCTCAACCGCTCCATCGCACGGCCTATTAACGCGTTGAATGGCATGCCCATATTTGCAGCTATAATTTCCCTAAGCTCTTTTTCCATTTGCGAATCGGTCATCACGGCATGTTTTGATAATTCCAGTGTTCCTGTCTTGCCAGCTTCTGCAAGCGCGGGAATGAGTGACTCTTTTGCAAGCTTTCCCGAGTTTATGGCTGCAAGCGTTTGCCTGAGCGTTCCTTCGGGAATTTCAGCTGATATTCCAAGGGTTGCCAGCTCCTTCCTGAAACTCAGGAGCGTATCGGCAATGTATGACGGGCTTAACTGGCCGCACTCCTTTGCAAGCTGCTCAAAAAGCAGCGCATGGTCGCTGTATAGGATTGACTTGGCAAGGTCCGGGGAAAGCCCTGATTTTTCATATTCCGCCGCCTTCTCTATCAAAAGCCCAAGCGGCTTTATTGTCTTCATCAGCTTCCCGGGATCAACCAACGGAATGTCAGTTTCCGGGTACATCCTTGCAGAGCCAGGCATCGGCCTCAGGAACGTTGTGGTGCCATCATCGTTTGCCTTCCTGACTTCTGGAGGCACGCCAATGGTTGCCTGCCTTGCCCTTTCGACAACCGCATGGATTGCGCGCTCAGCTTTTCCTTTTTCATCCGCGACGATGACAAAAACGTCATTGCCGCTGCAGCCAGTGGCTTTTTCAATTGCCTCTACGTCAGGGGATGTAATTCCGTATTTTGGCAGTTCATCTGTGTGCAGGACGCCTCCGACACCGGCATAGGCCCGCGCATACCCGCTGAATTCCTTTCCAAGCCTGCTACTTGGGGCACCTTGCGGCAGGAACTCCTTCAACATCATGCCCTTGAATCCTTGCAGCCTAGAAGCAAGCACAACACCCCCCTTTGCAAGGACTGATTTGATTATGCTCGATTCACAGCTCGTGAGAATATGCGTAACATCGGTTATTCCGCCATCAACCGAGGCCTTGCGCCGCTTTAATTCTGCTGCAGTTTCAACCAGCCCTTTCTGCCGCAGCGCCTCGTACTCAACAAGCCTTGGAAGCATCCTCAGTTCCTGTGCGCCTTTTATTTCAACCCTTGCTCCCCTGGCTATCGACACGTTCACGTCCTGCCTTATCGTTCCAATGCCTCGCTTCACCTTGCCGGTGCTTCGCAGCACCATTCCAAGATACTCGGCAGTTTCCTTAACTTCTTCAGGCGTTCTCATATCAGCGCCTGTTGCTACCTCAACCAACGGTATTCCCAACCTTGAGAGGTTATAAGTGTCAGATTCTGTTGTCCTTCCCTCTATCTTTGCAGACTCCTCCTCTATGCACACGCTCTGGCTGGAAACTTTTTTCCCGCCTGTGATTGTTATACTGCCGTTTCTCGCGACAAGCGCAGTCCTCTGGAATCCTGACGTGTTCGAGCCGTCAACCACTGTTTTGCGCATCACCTGTATGCAGTCAACAGGCTTTGATTTCAGCATAAGGGAAACTTGCAGTGCGATTTCCAAAGCCTCGCTGTTTAAGCCATGTATTGGCTCCTCGTCAAGCTCGACATCGCAAACAGAATCATTGTAAGCGTGGTATATGAAATCCTTGCCCCTTAGCTGCTCGTAGGCCGCTGCAACGTCCATCTCGCCTGTTTCGCCGACAGAAGCGCGGAGCCGCCTTTTCACAATCACGTCTGCCTTGTCATTCCTTATTGTCGTTGGGCAGCTGCAGAAAAGCTTGTGCCTCGTGTCAAGCTGCTGGTGGATCTCGATGCCTGCCTTGAGGCCAAGCTCTTTATAGTCAGCAACCATAGTTCCTCAGTATTGGGTAATGCTTTTAATGTTTTTCTTCACAAGTATAACCAATTACGATGAATTATTGAACATTTACGCAATTGGTTATCTTAGGAATGCGCATATTCTAAAGAACCACCGTCAGAGACGGGTGGTTCTTAGTGCTCAGAATTTTCCTTAATAGACCTTGCAGAACAGCCAGTTCTGCCACTAGTCCGAGACTATTGGAAAATTCTGACATTTTACACTAATCAGCGCATTTCTCTATATCTTTCATAAGCTTTTAGGTACCTTTTAACTATGTACTGGACAAAAATGTGGTCCTTGTACTTCATCTGGCTTCTTTCCAAGGCCGTATAATAGCTATTCCTGTTTGTATACTCAATGCTAAGCATCGGATAAGAATGCCTATGCAAGACAAAATTCATCATAAGCCGTGAAATCCTGCCGTTGCCATCGCTGAATGGATGGATTGTGACAAACTTCAGGTGAACCAAAGCGGCAAACGCTACTGGGTTAATCCTGCTCTCGTTCTTATCATACCAGATAAAGAACTCGTGCAGGAGCGTATCAAGTTCTGCCGGAAATGGCAGCTCTACCTTGCTTCTTGCAATAGCTACCTGATTTCTCCTCACTCTCCCGGCAATGTCTGGCTTGGTATCTTGCAATAGCAACTTGTGCCAATGAAGGACAGTCGCAAGTGTCAGCTCTTTCCGGTAATTGAGCATTTCGTAAAATGCTTTCTTGTGGGCTTCTGCCTCTTTGACATCCTCAACAGGCTTGTTTCTTGGCGTGATATGCTCCTGGAGCAGGTCTGCGGTCTCCTTCAAGGACAATGTTCCGCCTTCTATCCTGTTAGTGTTGTACGTGAATTTAATCATAAATGACTCAACGTACTTCTCTTTGGCTGAAGGCAGGTAGGCTGACAAATCATGGCTGAACTTCTTTTGGATAGAAGTAAGGACTTTGCTATACCTCTCCAAAAAGAATTCATGCATAAATTCTTCTTTAAGCCGTTCAATGTCCTTTGGCAATTCTCGGCCTAGATACTTCCTTTTGTTAGCGAATCTTTTGCCAAGCCTGACTGTATGCTCTAGGTAATAGTACTTCCTTCCTCCAACGTTCTTAACCCTTAGATTCACCATAGACGATGGTTTTACGTCACAAATATATAAATTTTGCTATTTTTTCAGAAATGTGACGTAAAGAGAATGCTATTGAAGTTTGCGATGGCGTTTGGTTATAAGCGGCTGAAAGAATTGAAGCGGTCGCAGTACGAGCTCGCCCAGCAGCTGTTGAAGCACCCGGCAGTGGAATCCTCAGCCAGGATTACGGGAGCGGCTGACATCATATAGAGAACTTTGAAAAACTTTTCATAATTGCTAAATTCTGAACCTTTGTTTCTCGTCGAAAACGTAAGGTGTAAATAGTAGTTCACCGACGATAAACGGTAAATAAGTATTTAAACATATCCTTTTAATTCATTAGCTGGAATGGAAACCATCTTCATATCTGCGACAGCCGTAATAGTTTTCGTTTTCGCTGCCGCATCGGTTTTCCTCTGGAATGTGACAGGCTTCCTTAAGATGGGGGCGTTTGACTTGCGGTTTCTTATGCTCATAATTCTGGCATTGCTGGCCAAGATGGCCTTTGACAGGGTTAAGATTGTGCTGAAGGAGCACACGTAAATTCTTTGGAGATATTCTTTTAAACTGAGTCAGATTAGCCTTCTGATAAAGAATGCCTACACGTTTAATATCTACGGAGAGGGTAAAGCCGCTCATTGTGCCCGAACAAGTCAAGCGGGCAGAGCCGCGACAAGGCGTAAATTCACTGGTTGAACGTGCATTGAGGCACTTTGGCGTAAGCCTAGCGGCTCCGAAAGCACGCATACCCACCTTTGAAGAGTTTGTGCATTTGTACTGCAATTACAACCCACAGATTCACACAGTAATAAACGAGTTTAATTTGGTAATATGGAGTACATTTACTATAGGCAAAGACTTGCTATCTAAGGCACGAAGCATAGGCATGTCCGGGCCTTTCTTGCCAGACTGGGCTTATATGGCTGCGCGTTCAGAAACTGATTTGAGATTTTTCGGAGATGTTGTTGCTTTTGTCCCGCAAATGCAGAAAAATCTTGATTATTTTGTTGTATCACACCCATTTGACAGCGTTACAGTGCAGGAAAAACTGGCAGAAAGGCAAGCACAGACTTTGTATTTGCAGAATTCTACTTTTGAAACAATCTTAGTAAAAACAATTTGCTTGGTGCACCCTGAAGGCGGCTACGTCCTTGTTTCTTTGCCAGGTGACACGCAGATTGACTGGAAAAAGATTCCTGATGCTTTAAGTCTCCCTTCAGGACTACGAAGGCAAATAAGGCCGTATGCTGGCTCTTTGGAAGAAGCTGTGGGCATGGTGCCTGGAAAGGTAACACCGTTGGTTCAAGCGAGTAAGCTTCCAAACTTGGCTGCCGTATTAATCGATTCAGGACTGGAAGATTTAACAGCGAGTGAACGGCATTATTTTGAATTGCCCCTTAATGTGTCAACTGAACTGATTACCACAGCTAACTCTCGTCTTTCCGGTGATTGGCGTAGAAACCCGGGCAGACATCGAAAGGATATGGAAGGGCAACGTGACAACGCACTTGTTTATAATCCTAGAAGACGTAGCTTGGCTCAGACATTAGAAGCGTGTTATGGTTGTGGGAAAGTCGTGGTTGCAAACATAGCAAAAACGCAAATTCCAAAAACAGCCTGACATAGATTAAGAAATTATTCGGCTTTGTCCCCTCGCCTGCTTTTCTTTTCAGATTTTTGCCGTCTCGCTTAGAAGATTCTGGACTTCTTCCCGGATGTCAAGAACCACAGGTCAGAGACCGGTGCAATTCCGCCCATGGCGGAATGCACAATCCTGCCTGGCAGGATTCGTGGCATGAACAAGAGTCACTTCTGGCTGCTTAGGTGGTTCTTGACTGCCTATAGGAGAGGAACTTGATTTTCGCAAAATGATATCTTCCCCTCCTATATGCAACAGAGCTTACTATTGGCATGCAATTATTAAGCTCTGTCGCTATAATGAAGCTGGTGTGCGAACCCGTTGGTGAGAACACCAGCGGAATGCACGCATTCAATCTGCCGTATACGCTTCTATAGAGAAATTTGAATAACCGCCTCATTTATGACGCTTGTTCAAAGTTGTCTATATCAGAAAAGCGTTTGGCTCCGTCCTTTCGGTTATCTCTCCGCGGAGGTTTTTTGCAATCAGCGCTTTGGCCTCTTTCTTCGGGTAGTTTGCAAGCAGCCAGGAAAGCTTCATGAGGGCGGTATTTGCCAGCATGTCCTCTCCGGGAATGACGCCTAAAGAAGTGAGGTCTGTGCCCTTGTCGTAGACGTGCATCTGCACCCGACCGTATATGCATTGCGACGCCATGACAACGATGCAGCCCGAGTCAATTACGGATTTTATTGCCGGATAAATCCGTTTGTGGATGGCGGCCAGCTCATTGGGAGCCTGTCCTGGCGTGTGGCCTAATCCTGTGCCTTCAATTACGAGTCCTTTGTATCCTTTGAAAAAAGAGAACTGCTCCGGGAACATGTTGACGTGGATTTTGAGCAGGCCGACTTTTTCTTCCATTCCTGGCTTTAGGCTGAGTTTTCTGCTGCTGTCACGCTTGTCATAGCCGCCGCCAAGCAGGGTAACGGTGCGCGTTGCATAATTGACGCGTGCTATGGGTTTTGTATTTACGGGACGAAATGCGTCCCTTCTTGACGTGTGCAGCTTGTAGGTCTTGCATGCAGGCAGAATCAGGCAATCATTGTCGCTCATGTTCTCGTGCATGCAAATTGCCACTCCGCTGAAGTCTGACTTTGCAATGAAGGTTGCGGCGCATGCCAGGTTGGCTGCCGCGTCAGAGCTTCCCCTGTCAGAGCTTCTCTGCGCACCGACAAATATCATCGGGATTGGCGTGCTTTCAGCAATGAAGGCCATTGCCGCCGCGGCAACGGCAAGGTTGTCAGTTCCAATCCCGATTATTATCCCTTCAACGCCTTTCTTCACTTCCTTCTCGATTGCAGTTGCAATTAGCCCAAAATGTTTGAAACGGAGGTCGTCAGACCACATGTTGCTTATGAAGACAGAGTCAAAATCGGCAATTTCGGCAAGCTCTGGGAACATCCCAAGCAGGTCTTCCGGCTTGTATGATGAATAAACCGCTCCAGTCCGGTAATCAACCTTGCTGGCAATGGTGCCTCCTGTGTGGAGTATGGAGATTTTTGGCAGCTTTTTAGTGCCGTTTTTTTTCATTGAAAGTGCTGTTATTCGTTCGCTTTCTTCCTGCTGCGGAAGCAAGGCCATTTTTTTCACTTTGTTTTTGTCTATTCCAATGTTGTATCCACTTTGCAGCTTTATTACCACAATGCCTCCTTCAGATTCCGGGGGCTGGAGCAGCATGCCTTTTATCGTTTCTTCGGCTGTCACGATTTCCACCAAGTCCCCTGGTTTTGGATGCGAGTTTTTCCTCTCTGCCATTTGTCTTTCACAGAAGTCAGGACTTTTTGACATATTTCTCCGTTTTGTGCTTGAGTATCTCCTTTTGCTTCAGGAGCATCTCTTCGCGCTTTGCCATCATCTCGCGCTGCCTGTCCGGGGAGGTTCGCATGGCCTGGTGGATGCGCTCAATCCTTTGCTCAATATCCTTCACTTTCCTCATGCTGCCTAGCGCTGCCGATTCCGCCTCTTTCTTTGACTTATCGTTGTTCGAGTTACCTCCCATCAGCAGCCGGAGGAGCACAAACAAACCGATTACCGCCCCGATTCCAAGAATTACCGGCTCCACCATTCTGGTTTGCAGGCCGCTTTGGGTTATATAAAACTTTTTGTTGCCAAAGGCAGCCAATGGTTTATCCCATGTACATGGGCTTTTCTTCTTTTATCTCCCTTGCCCTTGCGACGCTTAGCGACTCGCGCACATCTTCATACGCCTTTTCTATCTCTTTCGACACTGATGCCCTTACCTTCTTGAGCGCTTCCATGAAGTGCCTTTCCTCAACGAACTTTGAACCGATGTCTTCCCTCAATGCCAGTATCGCAGCTTCCCTGCATACTGCCTCCACGTCAGCGCCAACGTACCCCTCTGTCAGCTGCGCGAACTTCTCAAGGTTCACGTCCTTCAAGGGCATGTTTTTGGTGTGGACCTTGAATGTTTCCAGCCTTGACTTCACGTCCGGCACCGGGGTAAGTAGGAGCCTGTCAAACCGGCCCGGTCGAAGCAGTGCCGGGTCTATCATGTCTGGCCGGTTTGTAGCGCCTATCACGACTATGTCATAAAGCTCCTCAAGGCCGTCAATCTCCGTGAGCAACTGATTCACCACCCGTTCTGTCACGTGGCTGTCTGGGCTTGCTCCGCGCTTGGGCGCAAGCGAGTCCATCTCGTCGAAGAAGATTATTGTCGGTGACGTCTGCCTTGCCTTCTTGAATATCTCCCTGACT
>DUGG01000065.1 GCA_013331515.1 Candidatus Woesearchaeota archaeon | reverse complement strand
AATGGGCAGGCCTGAAAAGGCAAAAATGCGCAAGCTTACCGGAAGCCCGCACGTTCTTTTCCCGGTCGGGTGGGAGGGAGGCCGCCTGCGTTCTTTTCAGGAGGCAATTTTAAAGGAAAAGGTTGTAGCAGACTTCCCTCTTGCCGTATGCAGGAAATGCAACAGGAATACAATTTACCCCGTTTGCGAATCTTGCCATGAAAAGACCGAGTCCCTGTTTTTCTGTGAGACCTGCGGGGCGATTCAAAACTGCCCCCATGAAAAAAAGCGGTATTCTGAGCAGTCAATTCCCATTAAGCATTTTTTTGGTGCTGCCATGAAGTCGCTTGATGAGCAGTCAAGCCCGGACCTGGTTAAAGGGGTGAGGGGAACATCAAACAAGGACCATATCCCCGAAAACCTCGCAAAGGGAATACTTCGGGCGAAGCATGATCTGTGCGTAAATAAGGATGGGACCGTGAGATATGACATGAGTGAACTTCCGCTGACGCACTTTACGCCTTCTGAGATTAAGACGCCGGTTGCCAGGCTTATAGAACTTGGCTATTCAACCGATATTCATGGCAGCCCCCTCGTGGATGAGCACCAGATGCTTGAGCTCAGGCCTCAGGATGTTATACTCCCAAAAAGTATCGAGTCAACGGACGAAAGTTCCGATTCCGTGCTTTTCAGGGTTGCAGGTTTTGTTGATGATCTCCTCTCCAGGTTCTACGGGGAGGAGCCGTTCTACCAGCTGGGCTCAAAACAGGACCTTGTGGGCCATTTAGTTATAGCAATTGCCCCACACATATCGGCAGGCATTGTTGGCAGGATTGTTGGCTTTTCAGGCACGCAGGGTTTCTTTGCTCATCCTCTTTTTCACGCTGCAATGCGAAGGGACGCGGATGGTGACGAGGCCTGTGTCATGCTGATGCTTGACGCCCTCATTAACTTTTCAAGGCAGTATCTCCCAGATTCCAGAGGGGCAAAGACAATGGACAGTCCTCTTGTTCTTACATCCCGGCTTATTCCGGCGGAGGTTGATGATATGGCTCACCGCCTTGATGTCGCATGGTCATATCCCCTTGAGCTTTACGAAGGGGCCTTGGAAGGGAAGCAGCCGCAAGAGGTTAAAGTGGCGCTTCTCGGCCACCGCCTTAACACGCCTGGCCAGTATGAAGGGGTAGGTTTTACCCACGCCGTTTCCTCCATCAACATCGGGGTGACTTGTTCATCTTACAAGACGCTCCCTTCCATGGAGGAAAAGCTCAAAGGCCAGATGCTGCTTGCTGAGAAGATAAGGGCTGTTGACGCCCAAGACGTCGCCCGCCTTGTCATCGAGAAGCACCTGCTAAAGGACGTGAGGGGCAACCTCAGGAAATTTTCGACACAGCAGTTCCGCTGCATTAATTGCAACGCAAAGTTCCGCCGGCCGCCCCTTATCGGCTCGTGCACGAAGTGCGGTGGGAAAATTCTGTTCACAATCTCTGAAGGGTCCATTGTCAAGTATCTGGAGCCTGCCATAAGCCTGGCGGCCAAGTACGCCGTCTCCCCATACCTCCAGCAGGTACTTGACCTCACAAAGAAGAGGGTCGAATCAGTGTTTGGCAAGGAGAAGGAAAAGCAGGAGGGCCTTGGAAAGTGGTTTGGGTAGTCACAACCTCTTTATGTTTGCAACCACGCATTAAGCTGTGGCTCTTTCTGCCGATTACAGACTCACTATCTGCAGGTGCGGCACTCCAGCGACTCTTTTTACGTCTTCTTTGGCCCCTAAGTTAAGTTTAATCATAATTGCAACGGCATTTTTGCCAACAGCGTGTATCGTATATGAGTGCAACATGAGTTTCTCAACGTCTATTTCGTCCATTTCTTCTCCTTTGTAAAATCTTGCGCTGAGGTCAAGGGCAACATCCTTTTTTTCAAGCATTTTTCCGTGGATTTCGCTGTCACATACCGCAAGAACCAGCCTTCCTTCTGAACTGTGTTGCGCTACTATGAAGCCGCGCATCTTAAATCCTTACCTTCACGGCGTGCCTTGCGCCGCATGCAGAGCACTTGATGAATGTTACATTATCCTCCCTCTCAAGCTTTGTGTCAGGTCTCTTGCATTCCGGGCATATTACGAAGTCCCTGAGGTACTGCTGTATCTTGTCGTTCAGCCTGGAGGCGGGCACCTTTGTTCCAAGCATCAGTGCTGTTTTAGTTGCTTCCCCCGAGGTTGCCAGCTCTTTGAGCAGGTACTTCAGGAAGTGGTCAAGAGGCCGGCCAATTACCCCGGCTATTGCGTGGAAGTTGCCGACAACAGTTCTGTTGCCCTGTATGTGCCCGAGCACCTTTGGCACTTCAAGCCGCTCAGTGGCCATGCTCTTTTGTGGCAGCAGGCCCTGCGCCCTTTTCAGCAAGGTTTCATAGCTTTCATCTTTCATAAGCAACCAGAATTCCTCTGCTCTTTTAAAACTTATCCGTTTAATGTTTATTGCAGTATCTTCAGTTTTCCTGGCGTAACCTCAAACAGGTCGCCCTTGCTTAGCATTTCTTTTATAAGGATATCTGCCCCGCGAATCGCCTTTTCGGTAACGTCTGTCATGTCTACTCCAGTTCCCTTGTCAAGTTCCCTTATCAGCTGGTAAATCTCAACCTTCTCCCTGCTGATTGCGTCCCGGCTGCTGTTTTCCGCCGCTTCCGTTCTGGCCTTGGAGGTTTCCTCTGGCTGTTTTGTCTTGAGTTCGAGCCGCCTGACCTCAGCCCATCTCAGGTTGGCAATCCTCCGGGTTATTTCAGGGGATATGTATGTCTCTTCTCCGTACCTCCGTGGCTTGCCTATGACCAAAAGAAGCGAACCGATGTCAGCATTTTTCAAAATTGCGCTGTCGTCAAATATCCTGACCCACACCCTGCCAGTGCCGTCGTCAACCAGCAGGCCTGCATAAGCGCTTTCGGCCGGGCTTTTATCCACAATGGTTGCAATGAGGCTGATTCTCTTGGCCAATGCGCCTTTGTCGTCGAGTGCTGTCCCGTAATCCGTGCTTATGGCTTCCGCTTCGAGGATTTCCTTGACGTTCATCTTGCGCGCCGCATCCCTCTTAAGCTGCGTCTCCGGCATGTCCTTCACCATCTGGTTTACATCAACGAGATATAGCCGTACCTGGGCTCGTACACGTCCCCACCTTTCCTGAGTTTTTCTATTATTTCCTCAAACTCTGCCTTGCTTATGCCCTTCTCAATAGCGGCTTTTGCCGCATCTTCAATCGGTATCGTTTTACCTACGCTTTGTTCAAGCTCCTCGAGTATTCTCTTTATGGTAGACATTTTTTCACGCTGCGATGCAGGTATGCCGGTTGCGATCCTGTCAACATCTATCCTGCCGGTTTCACGGTCTATGCCAACTTGCATGAGGCAATACATCAACAGCTTTATCGCCCTTTTAGCATCCTCCCTGGTGACCTTTCCTGATATCCTGATCTTGGCTGACGCTTCACTCAGTCTTACAAGCGCCTCAAGCTGCCTTGCGGATATTGGTATGCTTCGTGCAGCTCTTTCATCACCGACCTCTGAGTTTCTCAGATGCACGTAAAATTCCTTTATTTCGTCTATCGCCTCGTCGGTCAGAACTGGTTTTGACCTTTGCCTTGCGTAAGATATGTATTTTTTTAAAATCGGCGTGGGGACTGCCGGCTCTTCAATTTCGGGTGTCTGGTGCAGGGTAAGTATGTGTTTTGCGGTCTTCTCGTCTTTTTCTGTCTGCGGGAGGTCCTTTATTGTAAATATGAGATCAAACCTGTTAATGAGCGCTGGCGGCAGGTTTATCTGTTCTGCTATGTTGCCATACTGGTCGAACCGTCCATACTTCGGGTTTGCCGCTGCCAGGACAGTTGTTCTTGCCATTAGTGTGGCATGGATGTTTGCCTTTGCCACGCTTATTGTCTGTTGCTCAAGCGCTTCGTGCATGGCCCCCGTGTCTTCCTCACTCATCTTGTCCATCTCATCTATGGCGCATATGCCGTTGCTTGCAAGGACTAGCGCTCCTGCCTCTAGGCTCCATCCTCCCAGTATCTCATCCTTTACAACGGCCGCGGTTATGCCTGCTCCGCTCACGCCTCCCCCGCTCACGTACCTTCCCTTTGGGGCTATGGCGCTCATCCTTTTCAGCAGCTGGCTCTTGCCGCTTCCAGGGTCACCCACCAGCATCACGTGGATGTCCCCCCTTGACACAATCCCGTCAGTGCGCCTTTTTTGCACGCCACCCATGAGTTGGAGGAGCAGGGCTTCTTTTACTTCGGCGTAGCCGTATATGGATGGCGCTATTGAAGCTATCAGCTTTTCATAAATTGCAGCATCTTTTGAAAGTCCTATTATGACGTTCTCGTCTTCCTTTGTTATCTTGATGTCATAAAAATCCTCGTCAACTGTTTCGGTGTGGTTGGTGTCTATGATCAGGTCAAAGCTGGTGGAGCGGTTCCCCTGTTTCACTATCGGTACTTCCTTGAGCACCCCGGTTATCCTCACACGGTTTCCCGGGTTTGTTTTCTTCTCGCTTATTNNACCTGCGGCCTCACATCAGATTTTCTCCTTACCACTCCCTCCACAACCAAAAGTCTGCCTATGTGGCTGCTCCTTATCTCCCGTATCATGAGCTTTTGTGACTTGGGCAGGTTATGCACCCTTAGGCGGAACCTTCCCGTTTCCTGTGGCAGTTCAATCTCCTTTATGGACAGCTCGGCTGCTTTTATGGTGTCTTCGGGGTGCTCAATTAGGTCAACGGCAAGATTGGGATCAAATGCAGAGAGTTTTGCAAAGTCAAAAGTCAGGGAGTGCCTTCCTTCAGAAATCACCTCCAGAAGTGCCTTCCTCTCAACTTCCTCAAAGAACTCCTTGAACCGCTCTATCTGTTCAACAGCGCTGAGTGGCTCCTTTTCCGCTGGCTTTTCCAAGCCCTCGATAGCCATCCCCATCACCTAAAAATCAAGATTTGAATCCGAAGGCGAGTAGCCTTAACCATTCTTGGCTGATGCCTTCTTGAGGTTCTCAACGAGCTTGTCAAGCGACTTGTTGACTTCCTGCTCGCTTTTTGTGCCAGTGCAAACGACCTTTCCATTGCTAAACAGCAGGAATGTCGCTTTCACGTTGCCATCAACCAGTTTGTAAACCAGCCCCGGGAACTGCTCTGGTTCGTATTCTGTGTTGCTGAGCTTCATTGCGAGCGTGTTCAGGTTTAGGTCCATGCCGACAGTCCCCGAAGCCACTATGTTCTGGATTTTTATCTCCGGCTTTATGGTTATCCGGATGCCTATTTTTTCCAAGCTCTTGATTATTTTCCGGATTGATTCCTCGACCTTGTCCATCGATCTGGCTCCAGTGCAGACAACCTTCCCGCTGCTGAAGATAAGTGCCGATGTTTTTGGCTCCTTTATCCTTATGACCAGCCCCGGGAACTGCTCCGGGTTGTATTCTGTGTTTGAGAGCATCGCATTCATCTTCTCCAGCGGTATGTCGTGCTGCAAAGAAGTGCTCACTACTATGTTGACTACAGAAATTTCCCTCTTGCCCATCAGTAAAACACCCCCGTTAGTGTTGTTGGCCGCTTCGGCCTTATTTTTAAATCACTTGCCCGTCCTTCTTTATAAACTATGTTGTTTTTAAACAACGCTGCCACATTAGATAAACCTCCTTGATTTCCTGTGGAAAACTGGTTTCTGGGCGCCTGTAGCGCCAAATTTAACAATACCTTCAGCTTTTAAGCCCACGGCATGTGGGTATTAGTATTTATAAATCACCCTTTTGCAGGATACTGTTTAATCTTCAGTACC
>DUGG01000077.1 GCA_013331515.1 Candidatus Woesearchaeota archaeon | reverse complement strand
CTTGGCTCAAGCGGCAACTAAAAATATCGAGCTTGAGCATGCAGACGCAGTCAAACTTCCTCCAGCGCCATTCTTCAGCGTAGAACCTCTTCAGCTCCTGCCTCAGAAACTCAAGATCAAGCAGTGAGAGCAAGACCGCAAGCACGTGTGAGCCAACAGAAGGCTTATCCTCTTTTTCTTCTTCCATCTTATCGCCTTTTGCAGTTGCATGCAAATGGCACCGCAGTCCCGCCCCGCACGGGCGGGCTGCTCTTATGATCGCCGAGGTTAATTGTGAGGAGAAAAAGCAAAACACTTTCTATTCGGAAAGCAGCTTAGAGATGCCCTAACCCCAACTACTTTAGCCGGTATCTGGACACCCGGCAAGGGCGCTGCTTGCGCCTGCGCAGTCAATTTCACAATAGACCAAGCCGGACAGGTACCTCGTCATCGTCTGAGCACTGAACTTGGATACGTTTTCAGTAATCCACGAAGCATAATTGTCTATGCCAGCGCAGCTTCCTCCGGCGTCCCTTTGAGCTATGAATTCCGTCAGGCTAGGAATTTCGCCGTCAATTATTGTTCCATCAGCTTTCATTGTCTCATTGTTGTACATCTGGGTCGCAAGGAAGTATTCGGCCCAAGGTATGTCATTATAGGAGTCCTCGGAGCCCCGAAGCCCGTAGGGGCACTTATGTAGCTCAACCCAGTTGTCGCTTATGAAAATCTTTGCCTTTTCCAAATATCGCTTGAATTTCCTTGTTGCGCAGCAGAGGCTGTCAGACTGCTTGAAAGGGTCGTAATTGTAGCCTCCGCACTGGGTTATGTCCTCTGGCAATGGCAGATTATATACTTGATAGAACGGCCCGGGATACTCAAGGCACTGCGAAATGCCGAAAGCCTTGGGCTTTGTAGGTGTGGGCGGTTCGCCAGGTATGGATAAACAAGGAAGGTTTGAGCATTCCAAAGGGTTATCTGGATCTCGATTGGCAAGCGTACAGATGTTAGCCATTGTGAAATCAAAGTAGTTGTAATCATCAATTGAACTATTGATGCAAGTGCGATACCAGCTGTCTTCAATGAGCGTATTTCTTTGCTGCAAAAGGGATATCATGTAAGTCCCGGCTATGTCAGCGCTGTCCGCCAGGTCAGCTTCTTCATCAACCACTGAGGCAATTTCAGGTGGTGCGCCTTCCCTATCGATGCAGTAGTTGGAGTTGTAGCAATATATCCCATAGGGCTCTGCAACATTGTCAAAGGTAGCCAAGGCTGCAGAATCCATCGGTTCGTTCGATACGCAGGCTTCGCCGCACCCGAGGTGCGCGATTTTCGGCACCATTTGCACATCTTCGTCAGGAAGCAGGCTTGACGGGGGATTGATGGAATACGATATAGCATTGAATAATTTCGTGTTTTGCATGAAATCGCACTGGCTGCCGAAAGAATTGCGGGAGAATACGAGCGGGCTGCGGTACTCGTCCTCCCCGAAGTATCGGGCAAGGGACGCCCAACTGTTTATGGCTGGGTGTTTTTGGCCTTCAGAATTCATCAGCCCGAAGCTGCACCCTTGGACGGCATTGCAAGGCAGGGGGCCGGTATTGTCATAGAACTCGTACAGCGAAAATCCTATTATGCCCGAACTTGCCATCCCTTGCGTTATGGCAAAAAGATTTTCATAGAAGTTCGTCACTTTGTTCGCATCCCAAGAACAGCTTCCGTCCACATTTTTCCCTTCGCTGGCTCCGGCATATAGCCATATTGTAGGCTTCGAGTATGTGCGAAGAATCATTCTTGAAAACTCGTAATTGTCCCCTATTACCTTTTCCACGCTGCAATTTTGGTAATCATTGACCCTGAAGCCAAAACCTACCAAGTCAATCATTTGGCGAAGGGTTTTCATCTCCCCGTTTTTGCCTGGATACGGGGAGTTGTCTTTCAAAATGGCATCCAATGCCTCCTTGTCGCCTGATTTGATGGCCAGGACCTTAAGGCATTTTTCGCAGTTGTCAAGGGCCATGATTTGCCTCCTGACTGCCTGCAACTGGTCTTGCTTGCTGCTATTCCATATGAGTTCCGTGGTGAGTATCACTGGGCCTGTTCCGTCCTCCCGGTTGAACTCCCTCACAATATCCGTCATTCTGAACGGGTTCATGTATTTGGCGTCAGTGTAATATATGTATACAGGCAGCGTATTTCTCTGAAGCCAGCATATTGCACGGCTTTGGTTGGGAACTGCTGGAGGGGCGTTGACACCCGTCATCCACCTTACTGCAAGCTGAAGGGAGTAGTCTGCATACCTGTTCGCCTTGTCGGTTGACCTGAATGAAGGCCCGTTACCCAGCATCACGACCCTTGCCTGGGTGTTGTCGCTGGAGGAAAGGGATTCCTCAAATGAATTTTTATTGCAATATTCGAAGCTGCATCTTCCGCCTTCAAGCGAGGCGTCATACATGAAGCTCAGTGCCGGGAAAAGAGACGGGATCCATGGCAATCCGTTTTCGCAAAACATGCAATAGCATGGTTTGTCCACCTTCATGCCCTGGCATATGAGCTCGTCGTCAGGAGTATAAGCAGGGGTGAACGTGCTGCTTCCGAATTTCTCTTCATCCGGAATATTGACGGCTGTGCAGCCGAAAAAAATGGCAAGAGCCAGAATTCCTGCAAGGATGGCTAAGCGAGAAAGCCGCATATTGCGCACCGGAACGGAATTTGATTACCCGCAAAGGATTAATATTGTATCATCACTTAGAAAGATGTGGGCTCGGACCCTCTTTCCGTAAGGTCTGCACTTTCCTTCCTGCTTTTCCTCTTATACCTTCCGGCAAATGGGATCTTTTCGGCAAACTGCTGCTCAGCCCGGTATTCCAGCCTCTCCTTCATGCTTCTTGCCTTATAGGCAAGGGATGTGGCTTGGGCAAACTCATCGAATCCATAGCCCACTCCTGCCTTAAACCAATCGTTGTATCCTTCCATCTCGCCGCCCCCAAAAGCTCCGCCAGAAGTTCCATAGCTTGATGAGAGCATGATGTTTGAGCCGAATTTCGTTTTTGCCACTGCCGGCTTGATGAGCTTGTCAACCGCCAGTCCTGCAATGGGATTGAAAAAGTAGAGGAACGGGCTGTTGAGCGAGGAATACATGTTGATTTCGGACTGGAGCTTGGCAAGATGCAGCAATGCCGAGTCATTTTTTGTATATACGTCCCTGAAGGCATCCTGGTGGGTTGAAAACTGGTCTTCTGATGTGAAGAAGTATTTCTTATTCCCTTTGTCATCCACAATTTCGTTCCCTTTTTCATCCTTTTCCAATTCGAAAGTGCTGAGGGTGAATCTTCCCATGGAGCCGAGCCTGGAATTCAGACTCTCCCTGTCAACAGGCGCTGAAACCTGGGGGAACGTCCTCCATCTTCCCTGGACAGGATCCACATCAAGCAATGCTGGAATCGTGGGCTTCCACATGTTGCTATGGAAACCAGAGTAAAGCTCCATGAACCTGTTCCTTGAGCCGTCCTCGTGTATGTCCCGTCCAGAGTGGGCTTCCCGCGTCCCGAGCGGCCGTGGGTCATAAACCCTGACAATTGGCTCGAAGTACTTGTCCCAAATTTCTTTTTTCTGCGGATCCCCTTCAGACAGGGAGTTCCATTCATTGAAGCTCCTGACCCATTCGCCGCCCATCCCGTTTTGCATCTTCAGGTAGTCTTCCTTGAGGATTTCGTTCATTTTGAACTCGAACCACCTGAACCGCTCCAACGGCCTTGCAAGTCCTCTCCAGGTAGCCAGTTCCCCATAATGCCCTGTGCTGGGGATGAACGCCCAGTCAATGGCTTTCTTGAAAAAGCTTCTCTGGGAAGGGTCCTGGCTCCCGGTGGCAATATATGAGCCTATCAATTGACCTGCCCCAGAGTAGTTGATGAAAGACTGGAACCTTGATTGCATCCAGTCGCTGTGGTAATGCTGCTGGATGGGGGCTAATATTGCCGATGACACCCTCTTTCCATGTCTTCCAGGATACATCGGATCCATTTCGAACCAGGCAGGGTATGCGCTGGCTTTCCTTGAGGCATAGCTCATGTAATCGTTGAAGAACTTGTGTGCGCCAAGGGAGGGAAGGGTCTTGTTTTGCAAGGCGACTTCCCACAAGGCGTTGGTGCCCCACATGGACATGCGCTCGTACACTGCTTGCCCTGTCTGGTAGCCAACGTAGAATGAATAGTCCAGCCCAGGCCCTGCGCCGATTGCTGAGCGCGGGTCCCTCATTGCAGATGATTCGGTTATCTGGTAGAAATCTGTCTTGGTCCCCTGCACCCATTTGCTGTCCATGAACCTGCTGAAAAACCACAGCATAGTGAACGGGGACTTGGTGCTGCCATAACCGTATTCTGCAAACCCAGTGTGGCTGCCGGTCCAACCTCGCACTGCTTCGTTCAGCTCTTTGAACTCCTTCCTTTGCTTCCCGTACTGTTCCTTAAGGCCGTCAAGCTGCGAGCGGAGGTAGTTCAGGCGGGAATAGCTCTCCTCGCTTATCTCGCCTTTCTTGTGGAGGTTTTCAAGAGCCTGGATCTCCAGCTTCGCGGTGTACCATTCCTTTTCGGCATCAGTGACGTTTTGCACGGTTTTTGCCGCGATGTTGCGCAAGAAGTTGTATTTTGCTGCCTCTGCGTTGCCCCAGAATGTGTTGTCCCCCTTTTTCAGTCGCTCGACCTCATGATAGACTTTTTCTGCATCCGAATACTTTTGATTCCCTTCGGGCTGGCTTTCATATTTGCCTTCATAATATTTCATGTCTTCTGTTCCAAACCTTTCATTGCCGCTTTTCATGAACTCTTCTGATTTATGGGAAATTGCTTCCAAAGCAAACCTGACCTGCATCTGTGCCACGAACCACTGGTTCATTTTATCTACACGGTGGTGGAACGCCCCGTACATGACATTGCTGATTCTCTCCCCGGTTCCGTAAAGCGCGGAGCGGATAGACTCCCTTTGCATGTCCGCCTCGCTCATTGCACCGAAGAAATTTCCTGGATTGGTTTTCGCATATGTCCTGAAATCGTTTGTGGAGACAACCATCAGCCGCTGCTTGGAGGAATCGTACTTCATGGTGGTGGAATCAATTCCGGCCAGTGCGTAGCCGATATTCTTCCTAAGGTCGATGTTCTGCTTGGCGATTTCAATCTCCTGCCTTGTTATGGCGTCCTTGTTTGGGTCGCCATAGACCCAGGTGTGGGTGCCGTCAGGCTTTTGGTGCCTGATTAGGATTGTCAAGCCTGCTGGCAGGTTGATAAAGGGGGATTCAGACAGCCTTGCAAACAGCGGGGTCAGGTCGCGTATGTCCGGTCTGTCTTTCCTCACGATTATAAGCTCGTCAGCCTTCCCGTCCGATGGCAGATTCCTTGCGCGAAGCTGGTCGCGAAGCACACCTGCATCGAATTCAAGTGCCGGGGTGCCTCCCCGCTTGTCGCCGGATATTATGAAACCCATCCCCCGGCGCATATCGGCAAACGTATAGCCCCGCTTTATCAGCTCCTGGTAGGTGCCGGCATCGAATTTATTGGCGTCCAATCCCTTCGCCCTCAGGTCATCGGCGAATTTCTTGTCGTAGAACTTGCTGCCCTCGTTTACCAGGTTCTTGTACATCGCATAAAGCATCCCGTTTTGGTTCTTCATCTCGCCTATAAGGAATTCGACACGGCCATAGCTGTCCTCCCCCCAGGACGCGCCAGGCATGTTGCGCCAGGAAACCAGCCCTGCCATTTGGTCATACCTTCGCGCCATTATGATGCTGTCTTCCGTGGCTTTCGAGTATATTGTGACCCTGAAGTCAGAGCGCTGCATTGCAAGCTCATGGGCCTGCGCAGGAGATATTTTGCCGAGGATTGCGGTTGTTGCCTGTGCTCCGAGGAAGTCCGAAAGCGCTTTTTTCCGGACTTCCGAATCTGCATTGAATAAGCTGGTCGTGGTCCAGAGTCGCGATTCCCACTGCTTGGCGAAACTGCCTGCACCTGTAACGAGCGAGCCGAATGCCTTGTCAAGAACCTGCACCCTCTTGTCGTTGGTGGAAGCACCGTTGTAATCCCTTGCGAGCGAATCCCCAAGCCCCCCGGCAGACACGATTCTGGCAAGTTCATCTCTGAAACGCAAGCCTTTGACGCCCTTCCTGAATAGGAGTTCGGCGTCGTTCATGTTATTTACCGAGTATGGCTGCCCTTTTTCGTTCTTGATGCCAAGAGCCCGAAGCTTTTCGGAGAGGTAAAAGGCTGCAGGATAATTGCCGTACATGTTCATCGTCATTAGCCTGGAAACGAACTCCTGCTCAGCGCGTTTCATCTGGTTACTATTCCCGCCGAAACCTGGGTANNGGTATCTGTCTTTTTCCCTTGCCTCTTGGTTGAAATTGGAGGCAAGCTGCCTGAGTCCGCTGATAATTCTTTCAGGCCGACTGAGCATTAGGTCATAGGCTCTTCTCAACTCCATATTGAAGGCCTTCTGATCAATTGCTGCTAACTTGCCATCGTATTTCTTCACCATCTCCTTGTTTACCGTTTCAAGATGCGCGCGGAGGGATCCGGTAATATTCATTGCAAGAAGCCTATCCTGGACTTCTTTTGCGGTCATTTTATCGTAGACATCACTCCATTTCCCCCCATGCTGACCCTCCAGGTCATTCTTCAGCCGGCTCAGCGCTCCCTTGGAGTCGAGGTGGCTGCTAATCCGGTCCATCCGGTCCTGATCCATGTCCTTGAAAGTCACCGCGAGGTAAGCCCCGGTTTTCGCATCGCGCATTACGAGCAAATTCGCGCGGACATAAGCCTCGTATTTAGCAAAACGGCCGATAAGCTGTTTTTCTTTGCTCAGAGGCTGCCGCATCCCAGGCTGCTTTTCTGCCAGCTCGTACATCGCCCTCAGTGCTTCTGACATTGTTATCCTGCCAGTGCTGCAGTCCTCGGTTATTCCAAACACTTGTTCCTGGTTTTTAAAGGTTAGCTTGAGGTATCTCGAAGTTAGTGCAAAAAGTTTCGCACCGCCCTTCTCAATGCGGTCGCGCTGTTCGATATACCTGATGAGCGATTGCGCAAAGTCGGACTTTTCTTTTGCGCTTTCCACCTGCCCCCTAAGCTGGGAGATCAAATGTTCGATTTTTTCCCTGCCTTCTGCCGTCCTTGCCCTGTCGCGCTTTTGTTCAAGCCGCGACATGTCTGCCTCCAACAATTCCAAGAGCTTTTCCTTGTTGGCCTTGGTGCCGATTAGACTGAGGATGGATCCGAAGTGCTTTTCAAAAAACATGTTGATGGCATTAACCGATTCCAGCCTGCTAAACTCGGATATGTCCTTGAGTGGATTTGCCCGCCTGCTTGCAAGATCGACGCGGCTTTCCCATTCTGAAAAAGTCCACCTCTTCCATTTTTTTGTCAATCCGCCCAGTAAGGTCAGCTTCCCTCCGTCCCTTTCGAACATTCGCTTGGCAGCCTTGCCTGTGCTCCGAAGCTCGCGGGTCCCTTGGTCGTCCTTGCTTTTTTTCGAGAGCAGCGCATTGTACAAAAGCGACCCATACATGTTTCTTCGGACTGCGATAGCCCCCCGACGCGTGGCGCGGTATTGGAGGAGCACGTCGAGCGTCTTGGTCGGCCCTGTGACAAGCACGCTGACAATTGGGGTTCTGGCAATGCCGCGCACAATCTTGTTGCTTTCCACGTTGATCAAGCCCCTGGTCAAAGGATCGAAAACGCGGTTGGATAGGAAGCGGTAAACTGGGCCGCCCCCGCCGCCCCTTGATACCCCTGTCAGCCTGTTGGCTTGCTCAGCAACGCTGACCATCTGAAACCAGCCTTCGAGAAGCTCCCTTGTTCGTTTGTAGTATTCGAACCTGGCGCTTTTCTGATCTTTTGGGGCAAGGCTGTCGAAAAGCATGTTGAGCCTTGCCTTAGCCTCGCTGAAATCCTTATTTGCTATTGCCTTGTTTGCGATTGTTGGGTCGCCAGATATCGCCGCACGCAACAAGTTTTTCTTGTATTCTCTTACTAGTTCTCGCACATCGCGAGTGTATGTGTTGATCCTCCTTCTCCTTGCAGCACCTGTTAGACCATCTTTTGTAGCTTTGTCCGCAGCAAGCAACCTGGCTGCGTTCAATATGTCCCTCTCAGCCTGCCGCTGCATCATCATGTAGCGGCGGGTGATTGAGCGCACCATCTGGGGGGCAGTGCCCTGCTTGAGCCTGAACTGCTTGACCCTGGGAAGCCTGGGGGTGGTAAGGTCAAACAATGAAAGCGGGTCCCTGCCAGAGTAATACATTGAAGAGACGAGGAAGCCTACTATGAGCATCAGTGGGAAGCACACTGGAAGATTCTGGGGGTCAGATAAAGCCGTGAAAATGGCATCCCCCAGTACCGAAAGTGGGAAGGCGTTGGGTGGGCAGAAAATGGCCGTCCTTGAGGAAGGCTGGAAATAGTTGGAGTCGGAATAATTGCCGTCAAATCTCACCAGCAATGTGCCGCAGCTCTCGGTATCGACAAAGAAGTGCACCGTCCCGTCTTCCTCGTAATACTCGGTTGCTGTGCAGACTGCTTCGCCGTTGTCATTCGTTTCCATAGAACTGCATTCAAAACCAGCGGAGCCTACGACCATGTTGTTGAAAGTGAAGTTCAGCTTTGCCTTTGGGAGGTTTTTTGTTGATGCTGAAAAGAAGTTCTTCGAATACTGCCCTGGAACGTAGAAATCGGACCTTTGGTGGGGGTAGCTATCTTCTTTCGCTTTTTGATAATAGGACATATTGAAATAGGTGATTTTTGCGTGTATGTGGATTCCATCGACACTCAACGTGATGGTGGTCGGGAAGTTCGCATCAGTGGCAGGCTCGAAAGGGAACAGAAGTGGACAAAGCATTGCAAACACTAATGAAAATGTGCGCAAAGCCCCAAAAAAGCCCATTATCCAACTGTAAATTCGCATATTTATATATTTTCTTGATTCAATATCTGATTCGATGTTTGAACATCTTCTCCTAAGCCAGCTGGACATTACAAATTCGGGAGTGTTAAGCGCCCTCGCGTTTGCCGTAGCAATAACGGCATTGTCTTTTATGTTTGGCGAGGCTTTTTCAATGCCCAGCCTCAAGGCATTCGCAAAGAATGAGGCCTATGAGATGGGCGTTTCGGTAGTTATCGTTCTTATTGCCCTCCTTCTAATTATGCCAGGGGGGGCTTTTGACTTAATAGGACAGGGATTCATGCTTAGAGAGTGCGCAATAGGGGAAAGCCAGCCCGGGTGTGTTCCAAGGGGGCAAGCCTGCCAGGAATACCTAAGGTTGCATCCTTATGACCCGATTTCCAATACTTTCCAGGGTGGAAGCAGGGTACATGCGCAGGCAGACTTCTTCCTTGGCTGTAGACCCAGCATCAACCCACTTGACCTGTCAGTAATAGGCAGCGAAGGCGTGGTTACTCGCAAGCTCATCTCCGGCTACACATCGCTAATGATAACTGAGATGGCTATCGGGCTGATGTCCGGACTTGCCACAAGCGTCCAGATGCCAATACCCTTCATGCCCCTTCTGAAAATAGACGTTGGGCTTGTCCCCATGATTGGCATGAGCCAGATAAATGACATACATACACTCATAGTTGACCTGGTGGGGCAGCTGTTGTCGGCTTTCTTCGTCCAGAAGCTACTTCTAGTCTTCATAGATGAAACCGCTCTTGCGGTTTTCCTTCCATTTGGGTTGCTGCTCCGTGCTTTCCCCTTTTCACGCAAAACAGGGTCGACCATCGTGGCAGTGGTGTTCGCAATGTCTTTTGTTTACCCCATTTCCATACTTATAAACCAACAGATATGGGAAAGCATAACAAATCCAACGTCCAATCCGAACACCCCCCCCGGAACTGACTGCAAGGCACTCGGCGAAACCTGCTCGGCGGACTACGATTGCTGCTCTGACGATTGCAGGTATAGCCAGAAGAGCGCTGAGAGAAAATGCGTATCTCAATTGACAGATTTCAGCGATTATAAAAGCGTTTATGCGCTTTGCTACGACGCGTATGGAGGAGACGATATAAATGAGATCCTTGAGGAGGAGGGGGCCATTTATGATGAAGGCTTCAACAACGTATACTTCCCCGTAGGAGGAAGCGCGACGAACACCCAGTGGACAAAAACCGAAGGAAGGCTGCGGGATTTCTCGCAGGAACTTGTCAGGAAAGCGCAGGCCGGGCTGACCGTCATCCAGGCAATGGCGTATATGAATCCGGTCAAGGTATTGACTACCTCTTTTGCAATGGTCGAGTTGCTGGTCATGGACGTTTCACAATTCGCAATACTGGCCCTTTTGTTCATTGTGATTGAAATAATAATCACGCTTACCCTATTGAAAGACTTTGCCCTTTTGATAGGCGGCGAGGCGAGGATACTGGGAATATCGCAATTGGTGTGAAAATGTATATTTTGAAAGCGTACTGCAGCCTGCAGCCGGAATATATGGCAGACACAATCGCCCCATTCGTGACTGTTTCATTGGCGCTGATGATCTTCCTGATAGCGCTGTCATGGATGGCTGCGGCGCTCTTCAGGAAAACAGAATACGAGAGTTTTGCTTCTGTTGAGCTGAGCCAGCTTGTTGTTTCAGTTCTGCTTTTCGTAACGGTAATCGGGGCAACATGCTTTGCCACAAACATGGCCGATCTTTTTGCGCGGGACCCAGCCCATCCAGGAGGGAGGGATGTCTTCGAAGTTGGCAGGGAGTATTTGAATTATATTTCGAACGAAATAGCCCTTCCGGCAGTGATCAACCTGGAAATATTGAAGCTCTGGAGTCAGTTTATGGGCTCGTGGACAATGAGATGGGGTCCGAGTGTTTGGGGGATAATTTTGCCAGGCTTCCCCTCCTTTATTGTAATCGAAAGAGTGGTCGACTTTTTGTTACTCCTGATATCGCCGTTTACCGCAAGCCTTTTTGTTCAAATGGCCATTTTGGAGGTGATTAGAGGGGTAGTTCTCCCTTTTGTTCTGCCTGCAGGCCTGGTGCTTCGGATATTCCCCCCTACACGGGATGCGGGAGCATTTATGATAGCGTCTGCGATAGGTTTTGGGATAGTGTATCCATACACCTATGTGATGCATAACGCGGTTGTAATTAAGATGTTGAACAGCGGAGCATCTGAGCCCCGGCTGACAAAGACCCTTGAAGACAGCGGATTCGGGGAGGTCGCAGGGAACATCTCGTTGAGCGGGCTTTTCAGCGCGGACCAGATGCTGCTCAAGCCGCTGCATTTCCTTTCATACCTTCTCCTGCAGGCGCTTTTCCTGCCCGCGCTTTCGATCACTATTACAATCGCATTCATAAAGGGATTTTCCAAATTCATTAATCAGAAATTATGAGGCGGATCTATGAATAAAGCCATGATCGTGTTTGCACTTGGCCTTGCTTTGCTGCTTAGCGCAGGCTGCGCGGGATTTGTCCCTGGAGACAAAACCAACTTCATAATGACCTGGGGCTGGGGGAACCTCGCTGGAGCGGCGATCATGACCGTTGCCCTATTGTTGGCTTTGGCGTACATGGCAGGAAGCGTTGTCGCTGATGACAAGCTGAAGGCATTTGCCAAAAGGGAACTCGGGCAGGTGCTTTATTCAGCCATAATTCTTGTGGCTGCGATTGCTCTCACCGGCTACCTGGACGACATCCTGGGAGGACTTTCTTCGGGCACGGGAAGCCTGTTTACGACACCGGAATGGCAGACTTATGTCACCAACTACGCATGCTGCCAGGGTCCAGGATGCGCAATCGAAAGAAAGAGACCGTGCCATATCGAACTATCTACCGATTTCTTGCAATTCTTATATGAAACTGCAAAGATGAATGCATTAACTTCGCTCATCAATCACCAATTTTTCGCATTTCTCGGGAATATGAGCATGGGCATTTCTTTCCTGGTCCTGGATATACAAGCAGGCTTGAGCGTCATGCCCTTTGCCGGTCTGAATGGGGCTGCGGATTTCTTCTCGCTCCTTTTCGATTTGGCAGTGAAAACCATGCTTTTGCTGCGCGCGCAGCAGTTTTTCCTGGATTTCCTCAACTATCCCCTGTTCTCTGTCTTCCTTGCAATGGGGCTTATATTGAGGATATTCTATTTTGCAAGGAAATTGGGCGGCCTGCTCGTAGCCCTTGCGATTTCTTTCTACGTGATTTTTCCGATGTTCTACGTAGTAACCTATGCGATTCTTTGGAGCTTTCTTGGACCGTGGGTGCCAATTGGCACTTCCGGCTTGCCCCAGCCATATGGCGCTGACTTTGACGCCACTAGTTACTATACGCCTTTCAGCGATGGCACCACTCTCACCGAATTCCAGGAAACGGAAAGCCTAAAAGATGTTGTAGGGAATCCCGAGGACCAGGTTACCTTTGACATCTGCAATTCGGTTGAAGACTTCGGCCTCCCGCAGAGCGTCAGGGATGCAGCCCAGGCAGACCGGACGGATTATGATAATACGCTTGTGAATTTCAGGAACAAGTGGGAACAGATCGAGGGAAGCAAGTGGTATACTGTTTATTCAGACATGCTCAAATACGGGGCTGGAATCGGCTTGTTTGATATGGAAGGCCCGATAGGCGCGCTTGCCTCAGTCTTGACACTCACGTTATTCGTCCCCTTCCTTGCTCTCATGACCACGCTCGCTTGCGTCAAGGTGATGTCCCCTATGCTCGGTGGCGACGTTGAAATATCTGTGCTGTCGAGAGTGATATGATGGTCAGGAAAATATCGTTTGTCATCTCGCTTTTCATGCTCGTAGTGTTGATGTACCCAATTTGGTCGCAAGCGGCATTCGGAGTGGATGCCTGGGCCGGAAAGCCGACCCTTGTCAATTGCGAGACCGACCCTGGCGACCCGGATGCCTGGATACTGCTGAGTTTTGCTGCAATGTTCCTTTCAGCGATGCTCGTTGCAGCAACTTATATACTGAGCGGCGTTCTTGGGACAGGAAAATACTGGGAATTCATAAAAGGTTCGATGTGGGGCTTGGTTGAAAATATTGCGCTCCTGTCCATATTCTCATTGGCATTCCTTGGGCTCTATGACTTTGGCGACAAGAACATAACTAAAGCGAGGGCCTATTCGGTCATAATCAGAAACACCATGATGCTGGACTTCGGAATGGTCCTGATTGGCAGCACGATTTTTTCCATGTTTGCAAGCGCCACTCCCAACATCAGGCCCATCGGGGACAAACTAGGGATTGGGATAACGCTGCAGGTCGCGCCCATGTTCAGGCCCATTTTTGACATCCTTGGCATGCTCATACAATTCCTAAGCATAGGTATCCTCGAGTGGTTCGGGCACGAATACATGCTTTGTTTCATAAAAAGCAAGATGCTCACAATTATCATGCCAGCAGGGCTTTTTTTGCGAGCATTTGGATTGCGAGGTGTTGGAAACGCCCTGATAGGAATCGCACTTGCACTTTTTTTCGTTTATCCATATTTACTCGTATTGACTGGAGAGATAATAACAGATCATTTCCAAAACGAGCTCAATGCAATAAATACGCCGCATGTGTGGGGTTGCGCTTTTGACAAGCCCATATGCTGCATGCCAAGCGGGACACCTGCAAATGAAGGGGAACCGTATCTCGTCAACGGGAACGACGGGGCCCAATTGTCAGACAGGGTCAGCATTGAAAAGGTCTTGAAGGGGCCCGTCTACCTTTCATTCGGAAACCAACCGTGGGTTGGCGCCGATGGTGCAAGCTGCGTTTTTACAACAATACCCGCCCGCACCTTGAGATTGTTCCTGGATACGATGAGCAGCCTGCCAGTATTTGGTTTTGTGCTGGGTGGAGGGGTAGCCTCATACTTCCTGCTGAAGTTCATGAATATTAGCTGGCTTGCCACAAGCCTGTTGATCCCGATGACTGGACTCACTGTGCAGATGATTTACGAGACAGTCTACTTTGTATTTATCATAAGCATGGTGCTTGCGATATTCATAATATTCGTCACGCTCACGCTCGCGAAGGAAATTGCAAAGGTCCTTGGCACTGAAATTGACCTTTCAGCACTTGAGAAACTCATATGAATAGGAGGAAGATGAATGCCGATTGACCCAAATCTTTATGCAGGCCAGGTGTGCAAGGACTTGCTGGTAGGGAACCCGAATGACACTTTCCCGACAGTCTTTGGAATACTTGGCAACATCTGGCTTGAGCTCAGCGCAGTTGCGCTTCTCTCCTCCCTGTTCATCCTCACGCTGGTCTACATACTTGCCAACTTCCTGAGAAACCAGACGCTGATGGCATGGACGAAATTTGAACTTTACCAGATTCTCGGAACCGCAGTTGTCGTATTGTTCACCATGCTTGCGATAATAACCGGGATGTGCACTTTTGATCTCACTTTTCTTGGGGAAAATGACCCTGCCGGGAATCACTATCTCGACAGCTCAGGGCAGAAGAAGGACATGTATGAGATAGTTGCGGATTATTTCAATTACATCGAGCAGGTAGGCTATCTGCTGTTCGGCTACCTTATGTGGGTGGTAAAGCAAATCAATTTCATAGCCAAGATCATGTGGACATCTTCTCCCCTTGGCGTTGGCTCATCTGAGAGCCCTCTTGAATCACTGTCTCAGCTGAACAATCTCATGTTCATCATGGTAAGCGGGTATGTGATATCGTTCTTGCTGTTGCAGCTTCAGATGAGGATGATGGAATACCTTGCTATAGCAGTGCTGTATTTCATTTTTCCGTTTGGCATATTTTTCAGGTCATTTGAACCAACCAGGCTGTTCGGGGGCACACTGATAGGTCTTTCGATATCCTTTTTCTTATTCTACCCGATAACAATTGTTTTCAATGACTATATAATTTACTCTCATCTCACTTTGACTGAAAAGGAGCTTACGAATACCAACCCGGCGCTCGGTGAAACGCCCCTGCAAAATGCCGCAGACCCGCATAATCAGCTAAACAACAACGAGGAAACTGCCGATATGGTGACAAACGAACTGGAACTTCAGGTCAACACGATAGACAAGAGCGTAGTCAAAGCGCGGTGGGAAGGCTTTGTGAGCGGCGTTTCTGGGGCGATTTTCTTCCTTTTCAAGCCACTGTTGCTCTACTTCATTGCCGCAGTGGTCCTTCCGGTGATAAATTTCATAGTTCTTGTGGAAACAACGAAGGGCATAACCAAGCTATTCGGGGAAGAGATAGACGTCACCAACCTTACGAGGCTGATATGACATGGGATGGGAAGAGATGGCAATCACAGCCGCCGCGTTTTCACTATTCATCACCGTACTGTTGGATATGCTCTCACGCGCATTCAGCCTGCAGAACGTATCCCTCTGGGTGAAATCAGAATATGCGCAGGTTGCGGTGAGCATTCTTCTTGTCATATTCGCGGTTACCATGGCGGGCATTGGCAACAATGTGACTGCAAGCATTGCATACGAGGTCGCTTCGGCCTCTGGGAACGTCCAGATGAAAGAAGTGGTTGATGCAGGTGCGGCAAGCCCTACCAATATCGCAAAGGGATACCTCAAGCTGATAGTTGAATGCGAAAGCAACATTTATTTGGTCGTCTATTGGCTTAATATGTTTGTCGAGACGTTGAGCAAAATCAGCTTTGACCTAGCCCACTTGGAAGCCCTTGGGGCAGCCATTGCCCTAACCGGCTGGGTTACTTTCTTCCACTACATAATGAACAACATAGTCTATCTTGTATTGTTCCACTACATCCAATACGATATCTTGGTTTTTTCCCAATATTCCATGCTCTCCGTATTTTTCTTCATAGGCCTTGTCCTTCGCGCGCTGCCCATAACAAGGGGCGCTGGAGGTTTTGTAGTAGCTTTCTCGCTGGGATTTGCATTTGTCTTCCCGATGTCGTACGTAATAATCGTTGCCATGATGCCAAACACTGGTGTCATGTGCCACGATATCGAACTGCAAGCACAACCCGACAGCCTGCCTTTTGGAGGACAAAACCCCTGCTTTAATAGTGCTGGAGGAGTTATATCAGCATACTATGAGGTTAAAAACAACCAATCCTTTATTTCACAAATGATAGATTTCGTTCGAAACCAAGTCAGCCTGCTCTTCCTGCAGGCAA
>DUGG01000084.1 GCA_013331515.1 Candidatus Woesearchaeota archaeon | reverse complement strand
TACGAAAGGGCGCAGGCCAACGCGCTGCTAAGGATGCACAGGCAGGTGCAGGAGGAAGACGTCAAGGATGCAATAATGTCAGTGCTTGCACACAGGATAACGCTCAAGCCCTCAGCAAGATACGCCATGACTCCCGAAGAGCTGATAAAAGAGGAAATGGAGGACTTTCCACAAGACAGGCCGGAAAAAAAAGGTGATGGCCGGTAGCACGAAGCCAACAGAATTCTCCCTGATTGATGAATTATCAGGAAAGCTCAACTCAGACCCTGAGGAAAAGCGCCTCATGAAGAGCGTCCTCGAAGACGACGACCAAGCAATAGACAACGCCCACCTGATACTTGAAGCAGTGAACCAGGGAATAGGCGCACTGACACCAGAGCTGATGCTGGAGCAGNNTGACCGGGTATGAGCCAGAACAATTTGAAAGAAACATCAACATACCAGAGTTCAGGCAGGAAGTCCGGGAAAGGATAAATGAGAAACTGCGGCAGCTCAGGCGGCAGAAGCTCGTTGACTCAGAGGGCCGCCCCACTGAAAGGGCCGCAAAGCTGGCAGCGCTGGTCCTCCTGACAGAAGAGCTTGACGCGCTAAAGGCAAAAGGCTACGGCGAAAGGCACGCCAAAAGGCCAACAGCGCTCGGCGAGAAAGAAGAAACAAAGCCATACGCCGGAGAGCCATACAGGGACATAGCAGTCAGGAGAAGCGTCAGGAAAGCCGCAAGAAGAGGGCACGCCGAGGTCAGCATTGAGGACGTTGAAAGCCACGAGAGGACGGCAAAAGGCCGCAACACGATAATTTACGCGCTTGACGCCTCTGGAAGCATGAAGGGCAGGAAGCTGGAGCACTGCAAGAAGGCCGGAATAGCGCTCGCATACGAGGCAATAGACGAAGGCGACTCAGTAGGCGTGGTCGTGTTCGGAAAGGAAGTGAGGGCTGAGGTAAGGCCCACAAGAGATTTCCACCAGCTGATAAGCGAAATAGCCAAAATACGGGCCCTGGAGCAGACAGACATAGCATCAACAGCAAGGAAAGCCGCGGAAATGATGGAAAAGGAAGGCGGCGAAACGAGAAAGCACCTCATACTCATAACAGACATGATGCCAACGGCAGGAGAGGAGCCTGAAAGAGAAACACTGGAAGCCGTATCCGGGATAGCCGCCCAGGGCGTCACAGTGACAGTGATAGGCATAAGCCCCGACGAGCAAGGCAGGAAACTGGCAGGAAAAATCGCGGAAATAGGAAAAGGAAGGTTTCTCATAGCAAAAGGAACAGAAGACATTGACGTGCTAGTTCTTGAGGACTACCGCTCTATGCAGTCATAAACATATAGATGGAAACGTATAAGAAACTGTGGCCGCCTGGCCAGCCAGAGGCTCCAATCACAGCGCAGAATGTTTATACTTGTAAGTAGTAAAAAACAAAAGACTTATAAACGGCAACGGATTCACCGAGGGTAAGATGATGCAGGAAAACGAACCGCCAACAGCGACGTTCAAAAGACGGATAGGCCAAAAAGGGCTTTCAATATCTGCAAAGGAAATCCTGGAATCTGCGATGGTCGGAAAACCAGGGGTCAGGGTAAGAATAGACCTTGGGTTTCTTCCTCAGCAGGCGGAATAGCGGACGAAGACGCAAGCGGGAGCTACGTTTGCGGGACTGACGAAAGAAAAGGGCAGCTAAAGGAATTATACGCTGCACTGAAGCTCGAGCCAGGAACAAGGATAAGGATAACAGAAGTCAAGCCGAAAAGTGTCTACACGCTTGAGGTACTGGCGAAAGCCCATGCAGCTGGCAACGGAACGGGAAAGTAAACAGAGAACGCAAAGGTTAAAAAACAAGGGCGGCTGACCGGACCGGATGACAAAAGCAAGGCCGGGCAGCATACGAATACTCGCCTTCAGCGACCTGCACGGGAATGATGCCGCGCTGAGGATTCTTGCAAGGAAAGCAAAAAAAGCAGACATTGTCATATGCGCCGGCGACTTCACTGTTTTTGAGCACAACATACTGAGAGTGATGAGAAAGCTTGACGCGCTTGGAAAGCCGGTGGTTCTCGTCAATGGAAACCATGAGGATGAAGCGCTGGTGGCCGAGATATGCAGGACGCTCAGGAACGTCACGTTCATCCACAGGAAGGTTTACCGCGACAGCGGCTTTCCCGGCTACGCTTTTGCAGGCCATGGAGGCGAAGGGTTCGCGCACATCAGCGAGGACTTTGAACAGTTCTCAAAGGCCTCAATGAAAAAGCTGCTGGCGATAAAAAAGGAAGGCATAAAAATCGTGTTTGCAACCCACCAGCCGCCCCATAACACAAAGCTGGACTACATCTGGGCACACCACGGAAGCAAGAGCTACTCAAGGTTCGTGAAAAAAATCCAGCCGGCGCTGCACGTGTGCGGCCACCTGCACGAGACACAAGGCAAAAAAGACAGGATTGGGAAGACGCTTGTAATAAACCCGGGGCCGAAGGGGAAAATCGTGGAGGTTTGAAGCGAAGCCGACTTGAGTGAAGCACGTGCGACCAAGCCATTGAAAAAAAGATTTGGAGAAAAAATACGGTATGTGCACAAGTCAAGGATTATTGCTCAAATGAGTCTCATACCCCACAGCTCTGCTGTGGCATAATTATCCCGTTTGAGGCTTAAAAAATCCCGACACTCATAAACATTATCAGCAAGGTCCAATGATCGATAATATTCTTCTCTTTTCTCAAAAGGGATAAAGAACATAGAAAATCCTCTTTGCATCAGCATAAAATTCATAAGTGTTCTCACAGTCCTGCCATTTCCATCTTCAAAGGGGTGTATCCAGGTTAATTTTGCATGAGCCAAAGCAACCAATTCAAAGGGGTGCAGCTTATTTTTATTTGCACTATACCACTT
>DUGG01000099.1 GCA_013331515.1 Candidatus Woesearchaeota archaeon | reverse complement strand
ATAAACAGAATGTCCTGTGTGGATTGCCTCAAAAAGCACTTCTGCTTCCCTTTTTCTTCTGATTTCGCCCACAATTATTCTATCAGGCCTCATTCTTAACGAGTTGACAAGCAAATCCAGCATTGAAACTTCGCCCTTGCCTTCAGGATTTGGAAGGCGGGTTGCAAGAGGCACCCAGTGAAGCGTGTTTGGAAGGGTAAGCTCACGGGTATCTTCTATTGAAATTATCCTTTGGCTCGGAGGGAAAAAGTTTGCAATTGCATTGAGGGTCGACGTCTTGCCTGAGCCGGTGCCTCCCGCTATAAGCATTGAAAGCTCCTGCTGGATGCAGAGCCAAACCCATGATGCCGTCTCAACATCCATGGTTTCGCCAGTTATAAGATCTGTTATTGACCATGGCTTCTCAGAGAACTTTCTTATTGTTATTGTGTTGCCCTTGCTGGATATGGGGCTGAGTGTGGCATTCACTCTGTCTCCGCTCATCAGGTTGGCGTCCATAAGTGGCTTGAGCAGCGTTATCTCCTTTCCAATATCACGGCCAATGGTTGTTGCGTAATGCCTTATCCTCGCTTCGTCAGGAATGGTCACGTTTGTCTTAAGCCAGCCGTGCTTCCTGTGGTAAACCCAAACCGGCTCCCTTGAATTGTTCACGACTATCTCTTCCAGGTTGGCATCCCTGAGGAGGATTTCGATGTTGCCAAGGCCAATGTTCTGCTGCATGACATGGCTGACAAGGAGGTTCGTGGTGTCGTGGTCAATGCCAGGGAAGTATTTCCTGATGAGAATCCTTATCTCATTTTCAAACATGCCCTTGATGTCGCTTCCCATTGCGTCATCAATCTGTATCGTTCCAATGAACACCTTTGACAGGAACTCCGCACGCAGCTTGCCAAGAATTCTCAGCGTTGCATCGCTTATGTTGAGGAAGGAAATGGCGTACACCGGCACAGCATCCTCTTCTGTTATGAAAATCCTGACATTGACGACCACTCCTCCAATCTCAAGCTTGTAAGATTCAATAAGATTCTTTTCCGTTTCACTTCCAGTTGACGCCGTCACAAACACCCTGTTTAAATTGCCTGGGCCGCCTGCAGGGGCATCCTCACCGTCGCCCTGCTCTGCAGCTTAAGATTTGCAATCTTTGTTTCAATGTCCTCTATTTCCTTGTCAAGCCCTTCTATTTCTTCTTCGTCCGGAGCGCCTTCCGGCTTCTTCATCTCGCCAGCAAGTTGCGATGGTCTGGATGTTACAGGTTCATGGGCCTCAATTGTCCTTTCAGCGTAAGCTTCCTCTCCCTCTGCAATTGGCGGCTCCGGGATACGCACTGCTTCCGGCTTCTGTGCGCGTTTTGATTCCCGCAGCCCTGTCATGGCCTGGCTCTCTGCCGCCCTCAGGCCTTGGTAAAGCCGCAGAATCCTTTCGCGCAGCTTTGCCTTATTCTGGCCTAATCCTTTCGGAAGAGACCCAAACGCGCTTATCGCGTTAAAATAAGCTGATTTGGCAGTAGCGTAATCGGCCTGCTTCATTTCCATCTCAGCATGTTCTATCATTCCGGTGATTGACGCGGTAACGGTTTCAACGTCCCTTTCCTCTACCATTTTCATCTTTTTCAGGAACATCCCGTACGCCTCAACTATCGCTTCCTGCAGGGTGGTTTCCTCATGCAGGAACCCCTTTGGAATCTCGCTGTAAAGCCGCTTTACACTTTCGTAGGCCGCCTGGGCTTCCTTGATATTCCCCTTTTCGGTGTGCTGCTTCATTTTCCCAAGCGACTCAACAAGTTCCGCTGATTTTGACTTGAGCCTGCCTGTCGTTTCAGAAGCGTAAGCCGAAATAAGCTCTCCGTGAAGGGCGAAAACCCTCTCCTGAAGCCTTGTTTTCTCATTGAGAAATCCTGGAGGCAACTGGCCATAAAGCCGCTTGAGGCGGCCGTACAGGCGAATTGCCTGACTGATCTCGTTCGCCTTGAGGGCGTTCCTCGTCTCGCTTATGGCGGATTCGATCTCCTTGACAAGCCCGGCAAACCGTTTCTTGATTCCCGTTTCCCTTTCCCTTGCCAGAAGCGCATAAAATGCCAGCACTTTTTCCTGGATTTCCTTTTTCCTCTCAGAAAAACCATGCGGGAGATGCTCGTACTCATGCTTTATCGCAATGTAATACGGCTCGGCAGCGCCGAACTCACCCCGCCTTACAAGGTGGCTTCCTGCCTTCAGCAGAGTGTCAATCCTGCGCGAAATCTCGCCAATCTTCTCCAGGTCAAGGTGCTCAGAGTTCACGGCAATATCCTTGTTGAGGCGCAAAAGATCCTCGTCCATCTGGTGCTTCCTCTCAATAAAATCCTTTGCAAGATTCTCATCAGCAAACCTGAGCTTTTCATACAGCTCGCGCGCCTCGTTGACCTTTCCAGCCTTCATCAGCTCATAGGCTTTTTCAAGGATGTCCTTGTAGTCTCTGGTCTCCCTGATTGACATAAGCGTGCTAATCCTGGAGTACAGCAGGTCAAGTTCTTCGAGAAGAGCTGCGGTTTTAGAGTAAAGCGTGGAATACGAAGCACTTGCCTCGTTAAACTTGCCCTCGGTAACCTGGCCGGCCGCTAATCGGACGCCTCCTTCAATGGCAGTGAGAGCGTCACCCAGCAGTATCTTGTTCTGAGGTGAAACTCCAGGCTGCGCAACAAGGGCGTCCTGAATTACCCTGAGCTTGTGCAGCATAGTATCGTATGTTTTATTAAGCTCGCCAAACTCCCCTGTCTGCTTCTCACGCATTGCCCTGCCAAGATCTTCGCGGCTGCTTTCCAATTCCGCCTTGAGATGGATAAACCCCCTGCTTTCAGGTGTGGAGACGTCGCTGCCTTCCTGCACCTGTGGTTTCTTCCCCGCCGTACGTACTTCAGGAACAGCAATGTAAGGGGTTGTGAGGCGATACTTTACCATCACCAGGCCGTCTTCCTCGAGAAAGTTCGCCCACGCCTCTACGGTTTGTGCAGACACCCCAAGCTTCTTTGCAGCCTGGGAAAGTGCCACCTCTTTTGAGTTCCGCACAAGGTCCAGAAGGCGGTCTGCACCAGTCTTTACCTCTTCACTGCCAGTTTCGCCAAAATCCGTCATTAAACCCTCTTTTGATAACCTTATAACTAACCAGTCATAATCACGCCAGCACAATATAAGAAGGTTTTTAACTACTTTAGAATAAGAATTCTGCTTTACTGTTGCACTTCCGCTTCCTTGGCAGCGTTGACAGCGCCATCATCACTGCTTGCCTGCCCGGTCTCAGCGCCATGCAGGAGCCACAGGCTGGTCAACTCAACTGCCTTGAGAGGGTAGATTGTCTTGAGATCGCTCTTGACAGCAGTCTGGAATTTTGACGTTATGATTTCGTTAATCAGCTCGTTGAAAGAGTACTTCTTCAGCTGCGTTGCCACGTTGCTAATCAGCGCCTTCCTCAGCGCTTGGTGCACGGCCCCGTTTGTGACCGCCTTGGTGATAAGCATCGGCTTAATCCGGACCTTGCTGCCATCGCTCGTCTCACACAGGAACGATTCATCAATCCGGTCAGAGCCCCTCCGTACAATCCTTCTAATGGCGGACGAGGCCATCTCGTAGCCGACAACATCAGCAACACCACCTTCCGCCTCCAATGAACGGACGATGAACCT
>DUGG01000044.1 GCA_013331515.1 Candidatus Woesearchaeota archaeon | reverse complement strand
AAATGCATTGCTGAAATAGACATTGCCAGGATAGAGGAAATTGCTGACGTGCTTTATTCCGCCTGGAAGAATAGCAGGCAGGTGTTCATCCTTGGCAACGGCGGGAGCGCCTCCCAGGCATCCCACATGGCCGCCGACATCAGCAAAAACACACTTGGAAGGGTTTACGACCCCAGAATAAAGCGGTTCAGGATAATGGCCCTCACCGATAATGTTTCCCTAATGACAGCTTACGCCAACGACATCGGCTACGACGAGGTTTTCAGCCAGCAGCTAAGGAATTTAATCAATGAGCACGATGTCTTAATAGCAATAACGGGCAGCGGAAACTCGCCAAACGTCATAAGGGCGGTTGAGTACGCAAACAAGTGCAACGCAATCACGATAGGCCTGCTCGGATTCAGCGGGGGAAAGGTCAGGAACATGCTCGACCACGAGATAACAGTCAGGAGCGACAACTACGGAGTCATAGAAACAGTCCACCCGGCAATACACCACCTCATGGTCGGCTACTTCAGGCAAAAGATAGACAACGAGCAGCTAGTCACCAGATAAAATTGTTGAGTTCTCAAGGAAGGCATACAACGCCGTTGCCGCCACTACGTGCCCGGCAGGCGTCCAGTGGCCGTCATAGTCAAAGAACATCCCGCTGTAGTTCCCGGCATCCCTGAAATAGCCGTATGAGTTGACCACGCGAATGCCGTGCTGCCTGCCAAACTCCTCAACAACCTCAAAAGGCAGCAACGGATAGGCCTTATCACCCAGGAAGAACCTCAACCTGCCGCTTTTCCAGGCACCGGCTGACAACTGGTGGCCAAGCGGGTAAACGTGGATGACAAGAGGGATGCCCCGGCTGCCAAGAAGCTCATTCATTTCCAGGATGAAAGGCGCCGAAATGTTGAAAAGGCGCCGGACCCCCTCAACAGAGAGGTTGTCACGGGTGATGATGTAAGGATCGCCCTCAACCACCCCGGGAACCCACTGCGAAGTTACAGGGGAAAAGCGCTGGGCAAAGAACTGATAAACGTAAGAGCGGCGGCTCATGAAATCCCTGATGCGCGCAAAAAGCGAGATATTGCCCTCAGCAGGGGGACTCACGGCAACCAGGGAGCCAGAACCATTCCTGACCGAAAGCAGGCCATAAGAGTAGTCGTTGGAAGCATCACTCCAGTCATAGTTCAGGATGACCAGGTCAGGCTCCAAGGCAAGCCCCTTATCCCTAAGAACAAGATACTCAAGAATCGGCGAATAGCTTGCAACACCCATGTTAACAACCTCATACCGCCTGCCGGAGCCGTTGTTCAGCATCGCCTCAAGCAGGCCGGAAAACCTCTGCGCAGCCTCAACGCCGTAGCCCTCAGTATAAGAGTCACCCAGCACAAGAATACGGAAAGTGCCGTTCACCTTGCCGACAGGATGCTCCCCATCCCGAAAACCAAGGGAGTTTATGCTGTAGCCAACCTCAAACTCGCTTGACCTGGAAACACCCCTGCTTCCCGGGATGAACCCATGATGAAAGACAGCATCCTTCACCCTGTAAGACGAAACGTCCTCCCTGAGCGCGGAAATGCCAAACAGGCCAAAAAAGAATTCTGCCATGAGAAGACATGCAAACAGGGCTGCCGCGAGCAGAGCCAGGTTCTGCGCAACGCCCTTAAGAAACATTTTTCCTCCAATAATCCAAAAGGTCAGAAAGTGTCTGCTCAAAGCCGATGACAGGCCTCCAGCCAACCGCCCCCGCAATCTTGGAATTGTCGCCCTTAAGGGCTGGGATTGAATTGGCAGATGCAATTGCCTTCTCCTCCTTAACGCTGAACCTGACAGTGGAAAGCCCTGCCAGCAAGCCAACGACATCCTTAAGGGAAAAAGAGCGGCCGCTGCAGACATTATAAGCCTCGCCGGGCTTCCCTTTTCCCAGCAGCGAAAGATACGCATTCACGACATCCCTGACATCAGAAAAATCTCGCCTTATGCCGAGGTCCCCAACCTTTATCACAGGAGGATGCCGGCCTTTCTCAATGCCTGCAACCTGCCTTGCAAAATTGGAGCACACAAAATCATCAGGCTGGCCTGGGCCAGTGTGGTTAAAGCTTCGCGAGATAACAATGTGCGTGCCATCCTTAACTTGCCCCAAGGCAATCCTTTCCTGCTCCACCTTTGACTCGCCATAGGGACTTATTGGGGCCAGTTGATGAGTCTCTAAAATGGGAAGCTTATGCGGGATTCCATATACCTCGGCAGACGACACCAGAAGAACCTTCGGGCTCGTCCCTGCTGCCTCAACCGAATCAAGAACGTTCCTGAAGCCATCAACATTAACCTTCCATGTAAGCTCAGGCTCCTTCCAGCTCCGGGCAACAGAACTCTGGCCGGCAAGGTGGAAGATGCGGGTGGGAGAAACCTTTTTCACAACCCTTGCAACAGCGGCTGCATCTGTAACATCGCACTTCTCAACAACGCAGCCGTCAACACCCTTGCCAGAGCGGTCAATGCCAAAAACCTCAAAGCCATCCCTGATAAGATGCCTGACAAGGTAAGGACCGACAAAGCCGCTGACACCTGTAATGAAAGCCCTGGGTTTCATTAGAAAATGAAACAGGACAACTATTTAAATTATTAACTATAGCTAGACTCTTGCGTTTTTGCTTATAAAGGG